>NZ_JACKUR010000028.1:0-8312 GCF_025822865.1 Mycobacterium paraffinicum
TACAACCATCAGCGTCGACACAGCGCCGCAGACGGACTGTCGCCCGTCAACTACGAGATCAGGGAAAACAGTCAGAAGCCGGAAGCGGCTTAAGAAACCCTCCACGATCTCAGGGGAAGCACAGTGGGGAGGCCGGTGGCCACGGCATGATCGTCCGGTCCACCTTCACGCTGGTGCCCGATGTCGTCGACCTCGCCGCCGACCGCGCACCGGACACGCTCGTGCTGGCCGCGGGCGGGGTGACCGACGGGCGCGGCCTGGCCGCCGCGCTGGCGCTCGGCGCCGACGGCGCGCTTGTCGGCACCAGGTTCTGGGCGTCGCCGGAGGCGTTGGTGTCCCCCCGCGCGCACGAGCGAGCGCTGACGGCCGGCGGCGACGATACCGTTCGCACGCGCGCCTATGACCTTGTGCGGCGGCTGGATTGGCCGGCCGGATACAACGCGCGGGCGCTCGGCAACGCCTTCCTCGACACCTGGCACGGCAACGAGGATGCGCTGGCCGCGTCGCTGCCCGACGCGGTGGCCGACTACGAAAAAGCCGTCGCAGCTGAGGATTTCGACACCGCCGCCATTCTCGTCGGGGAAGGGGTGGGGCTCATTGACGATGTCCGGCCGGCCGCTGACATCGTGCACGACATGGTCCGCGACGCGGCGCGAATCCTCAACAAAGATTCAGTACAGCGGTGACCAGTCCGACGTGCGCAGCAGGCGGCTTTCCCACTGGTCGCGGTATTTCAGCGCCTCGACCATATAGCTGCCGGGCTTCCGGTGCTCGGGCGCAGTCTCGGTTGTCAGCAGGTGGACGAGCGCCGCATAGTTGTTGAAGTTCTCAATTTTCTGCCACAGCATCGCTTCTCGTCGGCGGTAACTGCCGTGGGCGACCTGAAAGCACGCTTGGATATCGAGGATCCGCATCTCTTTTGGGGCTTTGGACAGCAGCCGGTAATAGATCTCGTCCCACATCCGGATGTAGTCATCGAGCGCGGCGTCGGGCCAGCCGGTGTCTTCCATGAACAGGCTAAGGGGGTGGGTCGCGCCGTCGGTGGGCACCGTCGCTAGGTCGACCGTCTGCAGCGGCGACCAATCGACCGGCAGCAGCAGCTTGCCGGTCACTTCGTGGCGCAGGTTGTCCAGCTTGCGCATCAACGGGTTGAGATCCCCGCTCTGCGCGCGGCGAGCAAGTCGTTCCCAGGCCGCGCCGTCGACGATGCCAGTGATGGTGACCACGTTGTAGGACAGCCCGGACCCGTGGGCGTGATTGGTGTACCAGAGCAGCCGGGCGTCGTCGCCGGCGGCGAGCATCGGCATCCAGCCCTCGCGGTAAGCGGCCTCGAATTCGTCCTGTCGGGCGCCGACCACTTTGTGGGTCTCGTGTAGGAACAGCATGCCGAACTCCTTGCCGTCAAGCGTCTTTGGCGATCAGCGCGGCGAGCTCGCGGCGGTTCACCTTGCCGGTCGAGCTGTAGGGGATGTACTCGACGATCGCCAGCCGCTCGGGCAGTTTGAAGTGGGCGATCAACTCGCGACAGTGCGCTCGCAGCTGTTCTAGGGTCACTGGCGCGCACGCCATCACGGCCGCCCCCACTCGCTGGCCGAGCTCGTCGTCGGGGATTCCGGCGACCGCGACGTCGCGCACCGCCGGGTGGGACCGAAGCGCTTCCTCCACCTCGATCGGCCCGAACTTCTCGCCGCCACGGTTGATGGTGTCGCTGAGCCGTCCGCTCGGGAAGAGGTAGCCGTCGGGGTCTTGGCGGGCGAGGTCACCGGTGCGCAGCCAGCCTTCGGTGACGTTCTGGACGGTGTTCACCCACAACTCGCCGACCGTTCCGGGCTCGACATCCTCTCCCGTCTCGGGGTCCACCACTCGCACGTCGACACCGGGCAGCGGCCGGCCGACCGATCCCGCGCGGGCCGGATCGCGGTGATCGGCGGGCAGCAGCGTCGTGTAGGCGCCGAGGGTCTCGGTCTGCCCGAATACGTTGGCGAACGCCACGTGTGGGAGGGCGTCCATCGCCCGGCGCACCAAACTGATGGGTGCGGCGGCGGCGCCGTAGGCGACCGCGACCAGAGACGACAAGTCGGTGGCGGCGAAGTCGGGATGGTCGAGGATGCGCTGCAGCATCGCGGGAACCAGGAACGTGGTGCTCACCCGATGCTCGGACACCAGGCGCAACCACTCGCCCGCGTCAAAGCGCTGCTGCACCACCGACGTGTTGCCCGAGTACAAACTGCCGAGCGTGCCCAGCGCACCCCCGACATGGAAGAACGGGACGCACATCATCCCCACCGAGGGTCTGGCGTCGGCCCGGAACGGTGCCGCCATCCCCTTGATCCGCTTTGTCAGCTGCCGGCCACCGATACCGATGGCCTTCGGGAGTCCCGTTGTCCCGCTGGTGAAAAGGACCAAGGCGTCGCGGTCAGCGTCGTCGCCGGACGGCGACGCTGGCGAGCCGGCGCCCTCCAGCAGATCGCTGCCCGTGACCACCGTCGGCGCACCGGCCTCGCGGACCCGTTCGGCGTACGGCTCCCCCGCGACGGCCACCTCGGCACAGCCCGCGCTCGTCAAGAGCCTGTGGAGTTCGGGCGGGGTCAGCGCGGGGTTCATCAGCGCCGCCGCGGCACCGATGCGGGCCGCCCCCAACACCGTCGCGATCGAGAGCACACTCCCGCCGTCGACAACGGCGACACGTTGGCCGGCGGCTACGCCGCGCTCGGCCAGGCCGGCGGCGCACCGGTCCACGGTGGTCGCCAGCTCGCCGTAGCCGATCGAGTGCCCATTGACGATGAGCGCAACGCGGACGGGATCGCCATTGGCGGCGGCCTCGAGCATCGTTGCGATAGTCATCGTGTGCGGCTCAGTAGAAGGGCGACCATGCGGAGGTGCGCAGCAGCCGGCTGGTCCACTGGTCGCGCAGGTCGAGGGCGTCGTGCATCCAGGTGCCCGGGGCGCGGTACTCGGCGGGGATCCGGGTCTGGAGCAGCCCGAGCAGCTGGTCGGGCCGCTGAATGCGCTGCATCAGGACGACCTCCCGGTGCGGGTGGCTGCCCAGTGCGGGCTGAAAAGCCGCCTGGATCACCAACATTGACGACGGCCGCTGAAGGCTCTGGGCATACACGTCGCCGCTGCGGGCGATGTATTCCTCGAACTTGTCCGGATAGGGCCACATGGTGTCTTCCATGTAGAGGGTGAGTTCGTGCTCCCGGCCGTCGACCGGCACCTCCTGCCACGTGATTTCCTGCAGCGGCGCCCACGGCAATGGCGCCAGCAGTTTGGCCTCGACGTCGTAGCGCAGGTCGTCCAGCTCGCGCATCCACGCCTGCAAATCACCCTGTTGCACCCGGAGCGCAAGGCGCTCCCACGCCGCCCCGTCCCGAACGGCGGTGACGGTCACGACGGTGTAGGACGGTCCGCTGCCCTGGGCGTGGTCGGCGTACCAGAGCAACCGGGCGTCGTCACCCGCGGCGAGCATGGGCATCCAGCCCTGCCGGAACGCGGCCTCGAAATCGTCTTCGCAGCGGCCGCGCACCTTGTGCACCTCGTGCATGAACAGCACGTCGAGACGGTAACCCCGAACGCGTTGCCGGGTCTACAGGTCTGCGATCGCGCCCTGGACAGCCGAGTTGTGAACTGGTTTGCTCGACTCAGTAATTAACTCACCGGGCAGGAGTTGCCGATGGCCCGTCTCAACGTGCCGGATGGCCCCGGCGGCGAAGCCGCCATGATCTGGACGCTGCGGCCGCCACTCGGCGACATGGTGGAGCGGATGATCCGCGGCGCATACCAGCAGAGCGTTCTGCCGGCAGACGAGCGCGAGCTGGCCAGGATGCGCATCGCCCAGATCAACGACTGCGTGGCCTGCTCGGGCTTTCGGGCCCAGTCGGTGCTGGACGCCGGCGTCACGCCGGAGCTTTACGACAATGTCGCGGCGTACGCCAGCTACCCGGGCTACACGCCCCGCCAACGGCTTGCCATCGAGTACGCCGAGCGCTTCGCCACCGACCACGCCTCGCTGGACGACGCCTTCTTCGAGCGGCTGCGCGAGTCGTTCTCCGACCCCGAGATCCTCGATCTCACCCTCTGCGTCGCGGTATTTCTGGGCCTCGGACGCTCGTTGAGCGTGCTGGGCGTCGACCAGTCCTGCGCAATCGATCTCTAGTAAGGACCCGAATGGACCTGGCGACCGTCGACGAATTGCTGACGACGACGCGGTCGGTGCGAAAGCGCCTCGACTTGGACCGGCCGGTCGGTCGCGAGGTGATCCTCGAGTGCATCCGTCTGGCGATGCAGGCGCCCACGGCGAGCAACGCGCAGGACTGGCGCTGGCTGGTGATCACCGACGCCGGCAAGCGCGCCGCTATCGGCGAGATCTATCGCAGCATCGGCGCCGAATACCTTGCTTACGCGACCAAGCAGGCGTCGGATCCGCAGACCCAGCGCGTGTACGCCGGCGCGCTGACCCTGACCGACACGCTGGGCAAAGTCCCCGTGCACGTGATCCCGTGCCTGGCGAACCGCATCGACAACTCGACTCTGCTGACCGCCGCGTCGGCCTGGGCGTCGATCATCCCGGCGGGCTGGAGTTTCCTGCTCGCCCTGCGGTCGCGGGGGCTGGGATCGGTGTGGACGACCATGCATCTGGCCAAGGAACGGGAAGTGGCCCAATTGCTCGGTATCCCGGACACGGTGACGCAGGCCGCGCTGTTCCCGGTGGCCTACACGATCGGCACCGATTTCCGGCCGGCCACGCGCCCGCCCGCGGAAACCGTGACGTTCTGGGATAGCTGGGGAGACGGCTGATGCAGTCCTACACTGTGCGATTTCACGTCGACGCACCGCCGGCGAAGGTGTGGCGGGTGCTGCATCCGCCCGCGCCGCCCAACGCGCCGCGGCCCCGAGTCCTCGAATGGCCCACCGGCAGCATGGAGATCCTCAACGAGGGCAACGAAGCCGGCGAGGGCCTGGTCCGCACCTGCGTCTACCCGGTGCCCAAGTACCTGCTGTCGGGGGGCCGGGCGCGGTCGTGGGAGACCGTCACCGAGGCCGAAACCAACAAGCTGTCACGCTACGTGGCCGTCGGCGCGCCGCTGTGGTCCCGGGCCGAGGGTTATCACCGACTTGAGGAGCAGCCCGACGGCACCACGGTGCTGACCTTCCACGAGACCTATCACGCCTACAACCCGCTGCTGCGGTTCTTCCTCGAACGCGCGGTGCACGCCAAGATTTCTCGGGACAACCTCGATACGTACGAGCACGCGCTCGGCTACGCCGGCCACGTGCGGCGGCTCCCCTAACGGGTTCGTTGGGCGCCGTGACCATGGGTTACGCATCCAGGGGTGCCGGCCGGCGGATGCCGCTTTGCGTGAATTCGGCTGTTCAGCCCGGTACGCTGACGTGCTATGGGGTTTGAGGCTGGTGTATTTACGGCCGGACGGCTGGCCGTCGCGGGGTTGATGGTTGCGGGCTGGGCGGTGTCGGTGGGCGTCGCGGGGGCCGACCCGGACCCGACGGGTCCCGCACCCGGACCGCCACCGTCGTCGGCGTCACCGGCGCCGTCTCCCGCCGCCTCGTCGGCGCCCGCACCGTCGGCCGCCCCTTCGCCGTCTGCCGGGGCCTCACCGGCCGCCTCGCCGGCACCGGGACCCAAGACGAGCATCGACAAGGACGGCATCTACAACGTCGGGTCCGACATCGTGCCGGGCATCTACAGCTCCGGCGGACCCCTCGACAACGGCACCTGCTACTGGAAGCGGATGGCCAATCCGGACGGCAACATCATCGACAATTCGATGAGCAAGAAGCCTCAGGTTGTGCAGATCGACCCGACCGACAAGGCGTTCAAGACCTCGGGTTGTCAGCCGTGGCAGCTGACCCCGGACGCCGCCCTGCCGCCGACTACACCGCCGGCGGGTGTGCAGAGCACGCTCGGCCTCCTCAACGGCCTGCTCGGCGGCGGCCAGGGCGGGCAACAGCCGCCCTCGCCCGCTCCCCACAACTGACGGTCCTCGCGGGCCGTGGCCAGTGCGCAACAAGCTCTCGTCGTCGGTGCCGGTGTAAGCGGTCTGACGTCGGCCGTGTGCCTGGCCGAGGCCGGCTGGTCGGTGCGAGTCTGGACGGCCGCCACGCCACAGCACACGACCTCGAAGGTGGCGGGCGCGGTATGGCTGCCGCCGCGGCCGGCGGAGCGCGCAAGCGGCACGCTGGATTGGACCGAGCACTCCCTGCGGGTCTTCCGCGAACTCGCGGACGACGCCGACTCGGGCGTTCAACTGTCGCCCGCGATGGCGGTCGGTGAACTGACTGCGGCCGAGGCGATGTCGTCCGCCGCGGCGTTGATCCCCGACCTGCGCCCCGCCGACCCCACCGAGCTTCCGGGCGGCTTTCGCAACGGATTTCGCGCCACGTTGCCGATGATCGACATGCCGCACTATCTCGACTATCTGACCCGGCGGGTGGCCGCGGCCGGGTGCGCAATCGAGGAGCAACCGGTGCGGTCACTGGCCGAGGTCGCCGATGCCGCGCCGATCGTAGTCAACTGCGCCGGTCTGGGGGCCGAATCCCTGACCGGCGACGACACGCTGCGCCCGTTGTTCGGCCAGCACGTCGTACTCACCAATCCCGGTCTGCGGCAACTGTTTCTGGAAATCAACGGCGGGCCGGAGTGGACCTGCTACTTCCCCCACCCACAGCGCGTCGTGTGCGGCGGCATCAGCATCCCCGACCGCCGGGACACCACCCCGGACCCCGGCGTGACCGAACGAATCCTGCACCGCTGCCGCCAGATCGAGCCGCGGCTCGCCGAAGCCGAGGTGATAGAGATCATCACCGGGCTGCGTCCCGACCGCCCCTCGGTGCGGGTGCAGGCCGAGCCGCTGGGACGTGCCCGGTGCATCCACAACTACGGCCACGGCGGCAACGGCGTGACCTTGTCGTGGGGTTGCGCGCGCGACGTGGTCCGCCTGGCCGGTCAGCGGGAGGCGCGGTGAGTATCGACTACAGGTTGGACGCCCACATCGCCACCATCACGATCAACCGTCCCGAAACCCGCAACTCGCTGGACATGGAACACTTCCGCGACCTGGCCCGCGCGTGGGCCGCGTTCCGTGACGACGCCGGCGCCTGGGTCGCAGTGATCACCGGTGTCGCGCAAGACTTTTGCACCGGCGCCGACCTCAAGAAGTTCATCCCCGAACTCACCGGCGACCTGCCGCAGCCCGAAGGGTGGAACAAGGACGACGCCATCCACGCCGTCCTGCACCGCTTCCCCGTCTACAAGCCGATCATCGCCGCGGTCAACGGCACTTGCGTCGCGGGCGGCTTCGAAATGTTGAGCTCCACCGACATCCGCGTCGCCGTGCCCGCCGCGCGATTCGCGGTGATGGAACCCAAGCGGGGCCTTTTCGCCGGTGGCGGCAGCACCGTGCGGTTGCCACGTCAGATGCCCTATCCGATGGCGATGGAGTTGCTGCTGACCGCCGACATGGTGGACGCGCAGCGCGCGCTGGCGATGGGGCTGATCAACCGCGTCGTCCCGCCGGAACGGCTGATGGAGACCGCGTACGACTACGCCGAGCGCATCGCGGCGAACGCGCCGCTCGCGGTGTTCGCGACGAAGCAGTCGGCCGTCGAGGGCCTGGCACTCGACCTCGCGTCGGCGTACGACAACGAAACCCGGCACAGCGACCGCATTTTCGAGACCCAGGACGCCAAGGAGGGTCCGCGGGCCTTCGCCGAGAAGCGTCCGCCGCGGTGGCAGGGCCGCTAGCGCCGGCTGACGTCCCGGATGATCAGCGACAGCACCCAGCTCACGATGGACAACACGATCGCGGCCCAGATCGCCGTCCACCAGAAATGATCGATCTGCAAACCCCAATGTGTGGTGTGCTCGGTGATCCGGGCGGTGATCCACAACATCAGCGCGTTGACGACGACATGGAACAGCCCCAGGGTCAGGATGTACAGCGGGATCGACAAGAACTGGACGATCGGCTTGATGAACGCGTTGACCAGACCGAAGATGACGGCGACGACGAAGATGATGCCGACCCGTTCCAGCTTCGTCTCACCGCCGACGAACGTGATCCCATGGACGAATTTTGTGACCAGCCATAGCGCGAAACCGGTCAGTGCGGCACGAAGCAGGAAAGGGCCCATGCCCAAGATCCTCTCACCAGGCGCGCGCGAAGGGCAGCGGGCCTTGACCCCGGATGGTGGACACGGGATTTGGATTAAGCAGCTTCTGGCAGCGTAGCGAATGTGTGGGTGTTTTCGTAGCTGGCCGGGCTGGAATAGCGGCAGCGGGAGTGCCTCCGTTT
>NZ_JACKUR010000029.1:0-2811 GCF_025822865.1 Mycobacterium paraffinicum
GCTGTGTTCCACAAAGGCAAACTGCTCGAACGACCCATCGACATCACGCCCAACGAACCCACCGAATCAACCGAAACGGAAGTCGCCTGAAACGACCCAATCCACAGGTCTTGAAAATATCTCGTGCGGGTAGGCACGACTCGCTAGCATCCTGACCGTGGCAGGGGAGGACGCTGCGGAGGGGACGCCGTTCGGGCGTTACCGGCTGATCAACCTATTGGGGCGCGGCGGCATGGGGGAAGTCTGGCGTGCCCATGACACCGTCACCGACCGGGTCGTCGCCATAAAAGTCTTACCGGCAAATCTGTCTGAGCACAGAGAGTTTCAGCGGCGGTTCCGCCGTGAAGCCCACGCGGCAGCACGCTTGGACACGCCGCATGTGGTCCCGATCTATGACTTCGGCGAGATTGACGGTCGGCTGTTCGTGAGTATGCGGCTAATCAACGGGCGCGACCTACAAACCTTATTGGCCGATGGGCCGCTGGATACCGCCCGCGCCGTGCGCATCGTCGACCAGGTCGCCAGGGCTTTGCATGCCGCCCACAACGTGGGGCTGATCCACCGCGACGTCAAACCCTCCAACATCTTGCTCGACGACGATGACTTCGCCTACCTGATCGATTTCGGTATCGCACGCGCAGCCGATGAAACGCGAATGACTAAGTCCGGCTACGCAATCGGCACTTTCGCCTACATCGCACCCGAGCGGTTGGGCGCGCGAGCCCACGAGGATGCCCGCGCTGATATCTACTCGCTGGCCTGTGTGCTCTATGAATGCCTGACCGGAAGCCCGCCCTTTGACGCGGACACGATAGCGGGGCTAGTCGCCGCGCACCTGCACACCGCGCCGCCTCAACCATCGGCCACCCGACCGAGTGTGCCCAAACAAATCGACGAGGTCATCGCCCAGGGCATGGCCAAAGACCCCGACCGCCGCTACCAGACGGCGCTCGAACTCGCCGCGGCAGCGCAATCCGCCATTACCCAGCCCGTATCGGCCGACAGCACGGAATCAATCCCCCTCGATGTTGAGTTCCAGGTTCTCGATGTTGAGAAGAAACAAGGCCGCAACAGGCCATTTGAGGCCCTAGCCGGCCGGCTTGGGGTCCCGAAGGTTATCTCCGTCATGGCGATAGCCGTCGCGGCCTTCGTTGTGGTGGTCTTGGCAATCGTAATCGCGACTCCGCACGTCAAGCAGGAGTCGCCCGCATCGACTCCGCAGATCACCAGTCAAACTCCGACGCCGACACCTGGGTCAGTCGCGTCGGCGCCGACGCCTCCACCAGCGCCTCCGGCGACCACATCCACTAGCACGATTACAGTTTCGATGCCCTCCGCGCACGCCGAACCAAGCGGGGCAGTATCGGGTGGCACCTGCAGTGATCAAGGCAAACTCGCGCATGACGCCAACACAGGCAAAGAACTCTATTGCGCTACGTTTTCCGAAAGCTACTGGTTTTGGACCGAGACTCCTGCGGGCCTGACCGGACTCCACACCACGAATACATCGTGTGATTCGCGAGTAGAAGTTATGTCGAGATCGCCTGACGGCTATCTGATCATGTGCCGCGTGCCCTCCAATTCCCTTAGTGGCAGCGGAACCTGGCAACACTACGAGGGTATGTTCGAATAGCCCTACCCCGTGCGCGCGATACTCGCCTGCGGCGGATTCGCCCATGGGCAGTTAGGACAGTGCAAGTCGCCTCTTTGACATGCTGGGCCGCCATCAGTAGCTATGGGCCCGACGTCTAAACGCGTGACGGGCCGCCCCCGAGGCGAGCAGGGCGGCCCGGTCAACTATTCAGACGCGGGGATGGGGCGATTCGGTTCCACTCACTCCGACGATCTCGTGGGTGGCTTGCTAGACCAGTCAGTCACGTTCAGTTCACGCGCACGGATGTCGCGGCTAAAGCACCCAATCTGAGCTGCCAAAACTCTGGTGCGCGATACTGGGATTGAACCAGTGACCAGCGATTTGCTGGAATCCTCGCTGACCTGCGCTAATCGTGGCTTGACCTGCGGACACACCTCAATCATAGCGGAACTGAGGGAACCTGGTAGTACGCTGGCGGAACCCATTTAAGTCTACGAGGAGTCCACGGAGTCCACGCCGAGAAGCCACTGGGAGGCGCACAGTGACGCAGGGGAAGGGTCGCAGACCCCAGGACAAGGGCGCCTTCGGTAGCGCCAGTCAGCTGCCCAGCGGGCGCTGGCAAGCCCGCTACTACGGGCCGGAAGGCCACCGCTACAAAGGCCCCGTGACGTTCCGGACCAAGGGAGAGGCGCGGAAGTTCCTCGCGACGGTGCACGCGGACATCATCCGAGGGAAGTGGTTGCCCCCGGAGGACGGCAAGGCACCCGCCGCGCCCGGAACGAAGGCGTTGACGCTCACCACGTACGCCAACACGTGGCTGGAGCAACGCGACCTCAAGACGCGCACCCGCGAGCACTATCGCAAGCTGCTCGACAACCACATCATCGGCAAGCCCATTGGGAACTTGCCGCTGCGGGCGATCACCGCTGATGACGTGCGGGCGTGGTACGCCAAGCTGGACAAGGGGACACCGACGTTACGGGCGCACTGCTACTCGCTGCTGAAAACCATCTTGGCCACCGCTCTGACTGACGGGAAGATCCCGGCGAACCCGGCCGCAATCCGAGGTGCCGGCAGCGTCGAGCGGGCTGTGTGAATCGCCCTGGTTCAGCCGGAGGCTCGGGTTATTGGATTCCGACCAGGGGTTGGTCGCTCCTTGGTGCATCGTAGAACGTGGCTTCGAACTCGGTAGGTGGAACGTCGCCGAGATAGCTGTG
>NZ_JACKUR010000030.1:0-96767 GCF_025822865.1 Mycobacterium paraffinicum
CGGCCACCGACTCGGCATCCAACAACTCACGCTGATCATCAGAACGACCCTGCACCCACTGATCATCCCGAAAACCCCAGCACAACCCACCCCGCCACGCGGGATTAATTCAGCAGGCTCCTAGTCGCGCAGCATCTCGGCGACCAGGAAGGCCAACTCCAGCGACTGCTGGGTGTTCAGCCGCGGGTCGCAGGCCGTCTCGTAGCGCCCCGCCAAGTCCAGATCCGAAATGTCTTGCGCCCCACCGAGGCATTCCGTGACGTCCTCGCCGGTGATCTCGACGTGGATGCCACCCGGGTGCGTGCCCAGCGCGCGGTGCACCTCGAAGAAACCCTGCACCTCGTCGACGACGCGGTCGAAATGCCGGGTCTTGTATCCGTTCGACGACTCGTGGGTGTTGCCGTGCATGGGGTCGCACTGCCAGATCACCTGGTGACCGGTCGCCTGGACCTTCTCGACGATGGGCGGCAGCAGATCGCGCACCTTGTTGTTGCCCATCCGGCTCACCAACGTCAACCGGCCCGGCTTGTTGTGCGGGTCAAGCCGTTCCACGTATTCGACGGCCAGTTCCGCGGTCATCGTCGGACCGATCTTCACGCCGATCGGGTTGGCGATCACCTCCGCGAACGCGATGTGCGCGCCGTCGAGCTGGCGCGTCCGCTCGCCGATCCAGACGGTGTGCGCCGACAGGTCGAACAGCTGCGGCTCCCCGTCCTCGCTCTCCGACAACCGCAGCATGGCCCGTTCGTAGTCCAGCACCAAAGCCTCATGGCTGGCGTAGATTTCGGCGGTCTGCAGGTTGCGGTCGGCCACGCCGCAGGCGCTCATGAACCGCAGGCCCCGGTCGATCTCGGTGGCCAGCGCCTCGTAGCGGGCGCCGGCCGGCGACGTCCGGACGAACTCCCGGTTCCAGTCGTGGACCAGGTGCAGCGACGCCAGACCCGACGACGTCAGCGCCCGCACCAGGTTCATCGCCGCGCTGGCGTTGGCGTACGCGCGCACCAGCCGCGACGGGTCGTGCTCGCGCGCGGCCGCATCCGGGGCGAATCCGTTGATCATGTCCCCGCGGTAGGACCTCAACCCCAGGGCGTCGATGTCGGCCGAGCGCGGCTTGGCGTACTGGCCGGCGATGCGGGCCACCTTGACCACCGGCATGCTGGCGCCGTAGGTCAGCACCACGGCCATCTGCAGCAGGGCGCGGATGTTGCCCCGGATGTGGGGCTCGGTGTTGTCGGTGAACGTCTCCGCGCAGTCCCCGCCCTGCAGCAGGAACGCCTCGCCCTTGGCGACCTGGGCCAGCTGCTCCTGCAGCCGGAGGATCTCCGAGGGCACCGTCACCGGCGGCACGCTCTCGAGGACCGTGCGCATCGCCGCCGCCTGTTCGGCCGGCCAGCTGGGTTGCTGGGCGGCCGGCTTGGCCAGTGCGGCGTCCAGCCGCGCCCGCAGGTCGTTCGGCAGCGGGGGCAGCGACGGCAGCTGGTCGATCGGGATGTCGACGGTCCAGTTCATCGGTCCATGGTAACCGGGGCGCGAGGGTGACTGATCAGCGCGAACGTCGTCCGGGCGGGCTCAGGCCGATGCTGCGCCGTTCGGATCGCTCCCGCGGCCGTCCGCCGCCGCCGCGGTGATCAACCGGAATCGCCGCATCTGGTCTCGGGCGTCGACCAGCGCGTCGTGGGCATCGCGCGACCGCGGCGGCATGGGCGGGCAGCCCCGGTCCTCCCACAATTGCCGCAAGTCCCGGGTGAACCGGGGCAGCGCCCGTGGCAGCTCGGGCATCGTGCCCCACAGCTGGCACAGGGCCACGTGGTCATAGGCGCCGATCCAGGCCCACAGTTCGATGGGGTCGGTGGCGTCGACGCTTGAGACGCCGAAGAAATCCTCGAGGTCCGAGCGGATCTGCCTGCGCGAGCGCCACAGCTGCGACGACGGCGGTGGCAGCTTGGGCAGGACGTTGGCGCGCACCCAGCCGCCGGCGCGCTCGGGATCGAACTCCGTGGACACGGCGTAGTACTCGCGGCCGTCCTCGGCGACCACACCGATGGAGATCAACTCGATGGTGCGGCCGTCCTCGATGAATTCGGTGTCGTAGAAGTACCGCACCGGCGAAAGCCTATCTGCTGATCAGGATGGGCCCCGTCGGCGGCGGTGCCGCGTGTACGTCGTGGTCGAGCTGGGCGTCGACCGCGCGTTCGTCGGGCAGGCGCGGCGTGCCCGCGATCGCGCACTGCAGGTACAGCTTGGCCCGCACCACCGGGCGGCGCAGCGTCCGTTCGCGTTGCAGCGCGCGGCGCATCTTCTCGGGTCGGTAGGTGTATCGCCAGCGAGCCCAGGGCGCGTGCGGGCGGGACAGCCGGACCGCGCCGATGACCAGCAGCACGACGATGAACATGCCGAGCAGCCCGGTCCATACCTTGCCCTTGAGCACGACGATCACCGCCAGCGGCAGCGTCAACACCAGTCCGCCGGCCACCGCGGCGCGCAGCGGCCAGGAATCGGTGCCTTCCCAGATCGGCAGGAAAAACATCAGCGGATGCAGGCCCATGATCAACAGCCCGGCCACCCCCACCGCGGCGAACACGGCGTCCACCGAAGTGCGCCCGTCCTCCGACCAGTAGACGTCGGACAGGTGCAGGATCAGCGCGTACTCGTCGAGCACCAGGGCCGCCCCGACGCCGAAAAATATTGCGGACAAGGTGAATTCGGGCTCGTGTCCGTCAATGGACAGGGTGACCAAGGTCAGGCCGGAGAGCAGCACCAGGACGACGCCGAACGTCACGTGGTGGATGTGGACCCCGCTGACATGGACATTGCGCGGGTGCCACCACCTGGCCGGGCGGCCGGTCTCGGCGCGGTGGCGGATGAAGCGCACGAACGTCCGCGTGACGAAAAACGTCAGGATGAACGCCACCAGGCAGCACAGCAGGGGCAACCGGCCGCCCTCGAGGATGTCGTGCGCGAACCAGCGCGTCACCCGCAGCACGAACCAGTGAAGCACTCTTGAAACGTACGCCTGTGGTCGTCGACGCCGCCGGAAGCCGCGCGGAGGGACGTACCACGTTCGCGCACCGATTACGCTGTTGTGCGACATGAGTAGATGGCGGGCGCCCGACGTGGGCCACCCAAGCAAACGTGGCCCCGGGCAGGTCCTGTTGTGGTGCGGTCTTTGGCTGCTGGCGGCGGCGGGGCTGGGCTATGTGGCCTGGCAACTGTTCGGCCACATCCCCTATCGCATCGATATCGACGTGTATCAGATGGGCGCGCAGGCGTGGATGCAGGGCCGTTCGCTGTACCACGGTGATGTGCTTTTCCACACACCGATCGGGCTCAACCTGCCGTTCACCTATCCCCCGCTGGCGGCGATCGTGTTCTGCCCGTTCGCCTGGCTGCACATGCCGGCCGCCAGCGTCGCGATCACGGCGCTGACGTTGGTGCTGCTGGTGGTGTCCACCGTGATCGTGCTGACCCGCCTCGACGTCTGGGCCGCCTCGACGGCGCTGCCCGGCCCGGCCTGGCTGCGCCGCTGGTGGCTGGCCGTCGTCATCACGCTGGCGGCGACGCTCTGGCTGGAACCCATCACCTCGAACTTCGCCTTCGGCCAGATCAACGTCGTGTTGATGACCCTGGTGATCGCCGACTGCCTGCCGCGCCGCACACCGTGGCCACGCGGGCTGCTGCTGGGACTGGGCATAGCGCTCAAACTCACGCCGGCGGTGTTTCTGCTCTACTTCTTGCTTCGTCGCGACAACCGGGCGGCACTGACGGCCGTGGCGTCCTTGGTGGTGACGACGGCGGTGGGTTTCGTTCTGGCATGGCGTGATTCGTGGGAGTACTGGACGCACACCCTGCCGCACACCGATCGGATCGGCGAGGCGGCGCTGAACACCGATCAAAACATCGCCGGGGCCCTGGCCCGGCTCGGGCTCGGCGAGCAACAGCGCTTCCTGCTGTGGGTGGTCGCCTCGCTGCTCGTGCTCGCGCTCACGGTGTGGGCGATGCGCAGGGTGCTGCGGGCCGACGAGCCCGTGCTCGCGGTCATCTGCGTCGCGTTGTTCGGGTTGATGGTCTCCCCGGTCTCGTGGTCACACCACTGGGTGTGGGGGTTGCCGACGGTGGTGGTGCTCGCCGTGCTGGCCTGGCGGCGCCGCAACGTGACGCTGGCCGTGGTCGGTGCCGCGGGGGTGGCGCTGATGAGGTGGTCGCCGATCGACCTGCTGCCCAAGCATCACGAGGCGTCGGCGGTCTGGTGGCGTCAGCTCGCCGGGATGTCCTACGTGTGGTGGGCCCTGGCGGTCATCGTCGCGGCCGGGCTGACGGTGACCACTCGCAAGCCGTCGCCGGATTCGGCGCCGCAAGAATTGACGCCGGTGACAGCAGCCGGCTAGTCGAGCCCGCGGATCAACCGGCGGCGGTTTCCGGGATCCGGTCGGCCTCGCTGGTCGATCCCTCGCCGTTGCGGCTTTCCTTGACGCTGGCGGCGTAGATGTCGACGTACTCCTGGCCGGAGAGCCCCATCAGCTCGTAGATCACCTCGTCGATGACGGCGCGCTCGATGAAGCGGTTGCCGGCCAACCCCTCGAATCGGGAGAAGTCCATCGGCTTGCCGAAGCGAACGGTGACCCGGCCGAAGCGCAGCATGTTCGTCCCCGGCGGGTTGACGACGTTGGTGCCGATCATCGCCACCGGGATCACCGGGACGCCGGTGTGCAGGGCCAGCCGCGCCAGACCGGTCTTGCCCTTGTACAGCCGGCCGTCCGGCGATCGGGTGCCTTCGGGGTACATCCCCAGCAGCTTGCCGGTCGAGAGCAGCCGCTCGGCGGTGGTCAGTGCGGCCTGCGCGCTGTCGGCGTCGGTCCGGTCGATCGGCACCTGGCCCACGGCGGTGAAAAACCAGCGCTGGAACCAGCCCTTCAAGCCGGTCCCCGTGAAGTATTCGGCCTTCGCCAGGAAGGTGATCCGGCGGCGCACCACCAGCGGCAGGTAGAAGCTGTCCATCACGGCCAGGTGATTACTGGCCAGTATCGCCGGGCCGGAACTCGGAATGTGTTCCAGCCCTTCAACTTTTGGCCGACCGAGCAAGGCCAGCAACGGGCCGAGCAGTACGTACTTGAATAGCCAGTACCACATGGCCCTCCCTCTCGCCCGCCCGCCGGTGTTCTGCGCCAACTGTACCCACCGCATGCGCAAGGGACCACCTTCGACGCAGCGGGGTCACTCCTCGACGGTGACGGGGATGGGCTGATACCGGGTCCTGGTCGCGGAGTCTGGAGACTCCGCCTCGGTGGCGCCGTCGCCGGGTGGCCCGTCGGGCGGTGGTTTCGCCGCCCCGTTGATGTCGTCGAGCATGGCCCGGATCACCTCGAGCAGGGCGATGCTGTGGTCGGCGATCACGGTGATCAGCGGGTGCTGCTCACCGGTCGCCAGCGCGGCCAGCGCGCACACCGGGCACCACACCTGTTGGCACTTGCCGGTCCCGGCTCCCCGGCCCGCCGTCAGCGCGGCGGCCGTCCGCACCGCCGGGTCGATCCCGTCCAGGATCGTCTGGGCGAGCCTGCGCAGCTCCGGACCGATATCCGAATGACCCCCACTCACTTAGGCCACACCTCCGGATCTGGACGAAATCGCACCGTCAGCTCGCTACCCCGCAATTGTGCGTCCAGCACCGTGCAGCGGCGGAGCACGGACGCCAACCTAACCCTGCGCCGCAACCCGCCGGCGCTGATGATCAGATCGTCGTCAACGCGCCCCAGCGTGAGCGTCGACGGATCGAGTTGCGGCAACGCTAACCGCATTCGATAAATGGAACCAAGTCCCGTTCCCGATTCCAGGTCCACCGTCGGCCGCAACGGGCCCGGCGGCGGCGCCCCGCCGCGACGGCGCGCGGAGTCGAGCAACTCGCCCAGGGCCTTGGGGCCGATCGGCTCCCCGGACAGGTGCGGAGTCAACACCAGGGCCACCTCACCAATGGTGGCGTCGAGCTCGTCGAGAACACCACGTTGTTCGGAAATGCGTTCGGCGTACCAGTAAAACGCGGGGTGCTCCGGAAGGTTGCGGTATTCGTAAGATGCGTCTTCGGTCAGAACCTGGTTGACAATCAGTTCCTCGACGCGCACCCCCATCAATGCCAGCGAACCCAGCGTCCGGGCCGCCTCCGCAGCGACCACCCGCTCCGGCGTCAATACCAAGTGCGCGCCGACCAATTCGCCGTCGGTCAGCAGGGTACTGAGCGCCTCGACGCTGGCGCTGATGCGCTCCAGCAGCTCCACCACCGCCGCCGAGCGGGAGTCGTCGGCGCCGACGGACAGCCGCCGATGGCGCGGCCACGCGCGCTCGACGTAGAGCCCGAAGGTGGCGGGCAGGGTCAACATCCGCAGCGCGTCGGCGGTCGAGGCGCAGTCGACGACGATGCGATCCCAGCGCCCGGAGACGGCCAGCTCGCCGACGGCGTGCAGCCCGAGCACTTCCTGAACACCCGGAAGCGCCGAAAGTTCTTCGGGGGCAATGGTACTCAGTTCGGTATCGGGGAAACGCAGGTCCAGCGTATCGACCACGTCGCGCCAGCGAACCTCGAGCAGGGCCAAGGTGTCCAACGCGAGCGCGTCGAGAAAGCCACCGCCGGCCTGCTCGTCATCGGCGAGGACCCGAACCAGTTCGCCCTGGCTGGGTGGGACGGGGACACCGAGCACGTCGCCGAGTGAGTGCGCCTGATCGGTGGACACCACCAGCACCCGCTGCCCCGCGCTTGCGGCACCGACCGCCGTCGCACAGGCCAGCGTGGACTTTCCTACCCCGCCCTTGCCAACGAAGAGGCTGATTCGGGCCGGGGTGGACGCCCGCGATTCGCTGGACTCACTCAGCCCTCGACTCGTTTCTTCAGATCCTTCAACGCGGTGTCGGTCAACCGCCGCTCGGCCTTGCGCTTGAGCAGACCGATCATGGGAACGGCGAGGTCAACCGAGAGCTCGTAGGTGACCTCGGTGCCAGATCCCTTGGGCGCCAATCGATATGTGCCCTCCAGCGAACGCAGCAGCGAGCTGGAGACCAGGGTCCAACTGACCGACTGCCGGTCCTTGGGCCACTGGTAGGAAATGACCATCGTGTCCTTGAGCACGGCGGCGTCCAGCACCACCCGCGCGACTTTGGGATAGCCGTCGGCGTCCTTCTCCTGGACCTCGGCTTCCCGGTATTCCGAGATCCACTGCGGGTAGGAATCGATATCCGCGATGACGCCCATCACCGTGCTCGGGTCGGCGTCGATGTAAATGGTCTGCGACGTCTTCTCCGCCACCTGGTGCTGCCCTCTCTCCCGCGAGCGGTCGACGCCGCCGGCGGGGAAACTTTCCTGCGGGTCCAACCCCCGGGCCTTCGGTCCGAAACGGTACTCTCCCCGCAAACCTGACCCGGCTAAACTACCGGAGAAACCCCGACCGGACGCGACCGTTCCAGCGTCGTCTTGACCTCGAAGGCCATTTTCTTTCCCGCCACCCGACGGCGGTGCGTCATTTTCGCCAGATTCAGCTTGGCCAACTGCCAGGCCGCCACCCCGGTGGGTTCGGCGTGCAGGAAGTAATGCAGCACCACCCCGTCCAGCGACGGCTCCAGCCAGATCTCCATGGTTCCGGTCAGCGCGCCGGTGACCGTCCAGCGGATCCCCTTGTCGCCGCGCTCCTCGACCACCTGCAGCCGCAGGTCCGGCCACCACCGGCGCCAGCTGGACGGGTCGGCGACCGCGGCGCCGACCCGCGCACCATCGGCGGCGACGAACGTCTCGTCGGCGATCTGGATGCTGTTCACCACCCCAGCTTCACACACCCGGGCCCGCGCCCGGCAGACTGCCACCGTTCCTGCGCGAACGCGCGGATTAGGCTGGACGGCAACAAGCCGGCCCCCGGAACGTCACCCAAGCCAAAATCGAGGTCAGTAAGAGTGCGTGAGTACAGTGTCCCCGCCCGCTTCTCCGTCGGCGAGCACGACAACATCGCGGCCATGGTCTTCGAGCACGAGCGATCAGACCCCGGCTTCATCATCTTCCGGCGTCAGGTCGACGGCGAATGGACCGACGTCACCTGCGCGCAGGTGGCCAACCAGGTTCGCTCCGCGGCGCTGGGTCTGATCGCGCTCGGGGTCCAGGCCGGCGACCGGGTCTCCATCTTCTCGGCCACCCGCTACGAGTGGGCGATCATCGACCTGGCGATCCTGTCCGTCGGCGCGGTCACCGTGCCGATCTACGAGACGTCGTCGGCCGAGCAGGTGCGCTGGGTGCTGCAGGACTCCGAGGCGGTGGTCGCCTTCGCCGAGACCGACGCGCACGCCGCGATGGTCACCGAACTCACCGCCGACCTGCCCGCCCTGCGCCGCGTGCTGCACATCGACGGCTCCGGACCCAAGGCGCTCGATCAGCTCGCGGAGGCCGGCGCGTCGGTCGAACCCGCCGAGCTCACCGCCCGCCAGGAGGCGCTGCGCGCCGACGACCCGGCGACGCTCATCTACACCTCGGGCACTACCGGACGGCCCAAGGGCTGCCAGCTCACCCATTCCAACCTGCTGTACGAGACCCGCGGCGCCAAGGAGTGCCTGCCGACGCTGCTGGACGAGGGGCAGCGGCTGCTGATCTTCCTGCCGCTGGCCCACGTGCTGGCGCGCTCGCTGACCCTCTCGGCATTCGCCAACAAAGTGACGGTCGGGTTCACCAGCGACATCAAGAACCTGCTGCCGATGTTCGCCGTGTTCAAGCCGACGGTGGTGGTGTCGGTGCCCCGGGTGTTCGAGAAGGTCTACAACACCGCCGAGCAGAACGCGGTCAACGACGGCAAGGGCCGGATCTTCGCGGCCGCAGTGCAAACCGCGGTCGACTGGAGCCAGGCGCAGGACAGCGGGCGGCCGGGGCTGGTGCTGCGCGCCAAGCATGCGTTGTTCGACCGGCTGGTCTATCACAAGCTTCGTGCCGCGCTGGGCGGTGAATGCCACGCGTCCGTCTCGGGTGGCGCCCCGCTGGGCGCGCGGCTAGGCCACTTCTACCGGGGGGTGGGCCTGACCATCCACGAGGGCTACGGCCTGACGGAGACCAGCTCGGCCATCACGGTCAACCAGGTCGGCAACGTCCGGATAGGGACGGTCGGAACGCTGTTGCCGGGCAACAGCATGCGCATCGCCGAAGACGGCGAGCTTCTGGTCCGGGGCGGCGTGGTGTTCAGCGGCTACTGGCGCAACGAGCAGGCCACCAACGACGCGTTCACCGACGGCTGGTTCAAGACCGGCGATCTCGGCGCGCTCGACGAGGACGGCTTCCTGAGGATCACCGGCCGCAAGAAGGAGATCATCGTCACCGCCGGCGGTAAGAACGTCGCCCCGGCCGTGCTGGAGGACCAGCTGCGGGCGCACGCGCTGATCAGCCAGGCCATGGTGGTGGGCGACGCCAAGCCGTTCATCGGCGCGCTGATCACCATCGACCCCGAGGCGTTCGACGCGTGGAAGGAGCGCAACCACAAGGCGGCCGGCGCGTCGGTGGCCGATCTGGCCGGCGACCCGGACCTGGTCGCCGAGGTGGACGCCGCCGTCAAGCACGCCAACCAGGCGGTGTCGCACGCCGAGTCCATTCGCAAGTTCCGCATCCTGCCGGTCGACTTCACCGAGGACACCGGCGAGCTGACACCGACGATGAAGGTCAAGCGCAACGTGGTCGCCGAGAAGTTCGCCTCCGACATCGACTGGATCTACGAAAAGGACTAGCGGCCCGCATTCGCCGAGCCCGGGCCCCGCCGCGTTGCGAGCGTCACGCCGGCGTGACGCGGGGCGTCGATAGTCACGCTGGCGTGACGCTCGAGCCGTCAGGCGCCGTCAGCGCAGAGGATTTCGGCCAGCCGCGCGGCGAGGGTGTCCCAGCGCCAGTGGGCCGTCACCCACTCCCGCCCGGCCGCCCCCATGGCGGCGGCCCGATCCCGGTCGCCGAGCAACTCGGTGACGGCGTCGGCGACGGCGCTCAGCGAGCGCCCATCGACCACCAATCCAGTCTTGTTGTGCTGCACGGCTTCTGGAGCCCCACCGGAGTCGCCGGCGATCACCGGCTTGCCGGTCGCCGAGGCCTCGAGGAAGACGATGCCCAAGCCCTCGACGTCCATGCCGGCGCCGCGGGTGCGGCACGGCATCGCGAAAACGTCGGCCAGCGCGTGGTGTGCGGGCAGCTCGGCGGCCGGTACGCCGCCGGTGAACGTCACATGCTCGCCCACCCCGCAGTCGCGGGCGAGCTTGCGCAGCGATTCCAGGTAGGGACCGCCGCCGACGATGACCAGGGCGGCGCCCTCGACGCGCTGCCGTATCGACGGCAGCGCCTTGATCAGCATGTCCTGACCCTTGCGCGGGACCAGCCGGGACACGCACACGACCGTGGGCCGCTCCCCCAGCCGATACCGGTCGCGCAGCGCGGCGCCGGCCGCCGGGTCGGGCCGGAACCGGTCGGTGTTGACGCCGGGCGGCAGGTATTCCAGCGCGGCGTTGGGCCCGAAGGCCGGGGCGAACCGGGCGCGGGTGTAGCGGCTGACGAACGTGACGACGTCGGTGCTGTCGCCGATGCGCCGCAGCACCGACCGCGCGACGGGGAGCATCGACCAGCCCACTTCGTGCCCGTGCGTGCTGGCCACCACCCGGGTCGCCCCCGCCTGCCGGGCGCGCTGCGCCAGCAGCGCCAGCGGCGCGGCCGCACCGAACCAGACGGTGTCGATGCCGTTGTCGGCGATCAGCCGGCGCATCCGGGCGTCCACCGCCGGGCCGGGCAGCATCAACGTGCCGGGATGACGGACCACCCGGTAACCCGCCGCCTCGGCCGCATGGTCGAAGGCGTCGGCGCCCTTCCATTGCGGCGCGTACACCGTCATCGAATGCAACCCGGCGCCGACCAGCTGCCCGACGAAGTCACTCAGGTAGGACTGGATGCCGCCCGGCCGGGGCGGAAAGTCGTTGGTTACCAGCAGGACCCGACTCACTGCGTCAGGCTAGCCTGACGCGCGCAGGGTCCGTGCGGGGCATCGGTCAGCCGGCGTGGGTCAGCCACTCGTGCCAGCGCGCGAGCAGGCCGGGCGAGTCGGTGGCCAGCACGTCGTGGGCGGCGGAGGCCACGTCGGCGTGCCGGGCACCACAGACGGCCAGATACAGGTCGTGCAGCTTGGCCGTCCCGAAGGTGTCCGCGACGAAACGCGCGAACCACCACGCGCGGTCGTACGCCAGCGAACGCTGCGGCCCCGGCGCGTCGAGGTCGGCATCCGAGGGCAGCGTCAACGGGACCGGGAGCGCGTCGATGGGCACCGGAGCCCGGGGCCGGCCGACGAAATCGGCCACGCCCTCGGTCAGCCACCGGGGCGCATCCGCGGCGGTGTCCGCGCGGGCGGCATAGTGAAAAAGCTCGTGCGTCAACACGATTCGCAGCGCACCCTCGGTCATGTTGGCCGCGGCGGGCGCGAAGACGATCCGCTGACCGATAACCACCCGGTGCGCGGGATCGACACGTTCGGCGACCGTCACGGCAGCGATGTCCGCCCACTGCGCCGCCGGACCGCCGCCGGCGGCGGCGCGGAACTCCTCGTCGGTGTGGGCGGCGACCACCGATATGTCGCGTGACCAGTCGACCCCCCAGAACGCCTCGACCGCGTTGATCGCGGCGCCGATGCCGGACGCCACCCGGGACAGCAGCCGGTCGCCGGCCGGACCGCCGAGGCCGAGCAGCCGAACGTTGCGATCACCGACGACCAGTGACTTCGTACCGGCGCTGACCTGGCTGCGTGCGGGCGTGATCAGTTGCGGGGGTCGTGTGCCGCCGCCGCGTCCCGCATCCAGCGGGACGGCCGCCGCAACGATGAGCTCGACCAGGAACACCCAGGCCAGCAGCAGCGTCAGCCGGCGCCGCCGGCCGGGACCTCTAGTACCGGCGGGCGTCGTGGATCGGGCCTGCCGCATTCATCGGCACCACGCGCACCGGTTGGCCGTAGGTGGAGGAATGGATCACCATGCCGTCACCGACGTAGAGGCCGCTGTGTGACGCGTCGTTATAGAAGGTGATCACGTCGCCGGGCTGCAGGTCCGACAGGGAGACCGGTTGGCCGCCTTGGGCCTGCGCCTGGCTGGAGTGCGGGAGCGAGATGCCGGCCTGCTGGAACGCCCACATCACCAGGCCGGAGCAGTCGAACCCGCCGGGCGCGGCACCGCCCCAGACGTATGGCGAACCGACCTGCGTCAGCGCCGCCTGCACGACGGTCCCGCGGTCACCGCCGCCGACACCGCCACCGAACGGTCCGGGCATTCCGCCGGGAGGCGGAACCTCACCGGGGGCCTGCCCGGGTGCCTGCGGCGCGCCGGGCGGGGCGGCCTCCGGCGCGGGGGCGCCGGGCGCCGGGAGACCCGCCGGGACGGGACCGGGATCGGCGAGCGCGGTGCGCTGCTCGGGCGACAGGGAAACGTACTGCGACTTGACGACCGCGATCTGTACCTGCAGCTGACTCTGCTTGGACTGCAGGCTCGCTCGCACCGCGGCGGCCTGCTCGGCGGCGCTCTTCGCGTCGGCGGCGGACTTGGCGGCCTCCCGCTCGGCCTTGGCGGCCTGCTCGCCGGCGGCCCGGAAACTCGTCATCTGGTCGGCCATCTGCGTCGCCATCAGCCGCTGCATGGCCAGCTTGTCGATCAGCCCTTGCGGCGATCCCGCGGTCAGCATCGCCGTCATGCCGTCGACGCGGCCGCCCATGTAGGTCGCGGCAGCGAGCTTGTTCACGGCACCCTGGAACGACGCCAGGCGAGCCTTGGCCGCATCGACGGCGGCCTGAGCGTCGTCGTGCTTCTTGTCCGCCGCACGCTGGGCCACCAACTTGTTGTTCAGGTCGAGCTGCGCGCTGTGCATCGCCTCGGTGGTCTGCTCGGCCTGGCGGGACAACTCGTTGAGTTTGGCCAGCGCATCTTCGGCCGGGTCGGCCGAGACGTTCGCGGCGAGGGCACCCGCTAAGACTGTGAAGCCCGCTAGCGTCCCGATGGCAAATCGTGTGAGGACACGCGCTATCGGATATCTAGAGTCAAGCCTCAAGATTTTGCTTCCTTAAACGGACCATCGACGACCAGGCGCCGTCGAGCTGGTTTAGGTCTCAAACAGGTTACGAAACGATATCGACGTTTGTCCAAAGCGGGGGGTTAAGAAATTGGAAAGATTTCTGTCATTATCATGTGGACGACGCTGACCCCCTCGTAAACCTTTGGCACACAAAGCATCTTAGGCTACGCCCGAATCCCGTTCGCGGCGGATGGGCACCAACCGTAATCGCGGTGCCAGGCCGACATCGGCCAGCACCGCCAATGCAGCGCATTCGTCCTCCAACAAAGTTCCCGGGACCCCGAGTAACACGCTGACTACGCAATCGCGGCATCCCGGTCCGCGCACCGCGCAGTCGTCGCAGTCGATCACCACCGGCGCCCCCGAGTCCGGCACCGTCGCGCCGTCGCTGTCGGGCCCATTGCTTCGTGCCATCGGGATCGGTCCTCTCGGTCAGGCTTGGCGAACGTCAGGTCGACTCTCCGAACGGTAACCACACCCACCGACAACCCCCGGCGGCGCGTTTCGGCTGGCAAGCGGGCTCGGCTCGCTCGGCGTGGGAACAGCGCGGGTGTCGGTGGACCCGCTTAACGTCGCGGTCATGGGTGCCGGTGGTGCGACTCAGCTCAGTTTCACCGACTTGGGGCCATCCTTCGCCACCGCCGACGTCACGTTGCTCGACACGACCTTCGTGGTGGTGGACCTGGAGACCACGGGCGGACGCACGAAAAGCACCGACGGAAACGCGCCCGACGCCATCACCGAGATCGGGGCGGTCAAGGTGCGCGGCGGCGCCGTGCTTGGCGAGTTCGCCACGCTCGTCGACCCGGAGCGCAGCATCCCGCCCCAGATCGTGCGGCTGACCGGCATCACCACCGCGATGGTGTCCGACGCCCCGACAATCGATGCGGTGTTGCCGATGTTCCTCGAATTCGCGGGTTTGGACCACGGGACGGTGCTGGTGGCCCACAACGCCGGGTTCGACGTCGGATTTCTGCGGGCCGCCGCGGCGCGGTGCGATATCCCCTGGCCCCGGCCGCAGGTGCTCTGCACCGTGCGGCTGGCCCGCCGGGTGCTCAGCCGCGAGGAAGCCCCCACCGTGCGGCTGGCCGCGCTGGCGCGGCTGTTTGCCGTCGCCACCCAGCCCACCCACCGTGCGCTGGACGACGCCCGCGCCACCGTCGACGTGCTGCACGCGCTCATCGAGCGGGTGGGCAATCAGGGGGTGCACACCTACGCCGACCTGCGCTCCTACCTGCCGGACGTGACGCCGGCCCAGCGGCGCAAGCGGGTCCTCGCCGAGGGCCTGCCCCGCCGCCCGGGGGTCTACCTGTTTCGCGGGCCGTCCGGCGAGGTGCTCTACGTCGGCACCGCCGTCGACCTGCGCCGCCGCGTCGGGCAGTACTTCACCGGCGCCGACCCGCGCGGCCGGATGAAGGAGATGGTCAATCTGGCCACCGCGGTCGACCACGTCGAGTGTGCGCACGCGCTGGAGGCCGGCGTCCGCGAGCTGCGCCTGCTCGCGGCGCACGCCCCGCCCTACAACCGCCGTTCCCGGTTCCCGCACCGGTGGTGGTGGGTGGCGCTCACCGACGAGGCGTTCCCGCGGCTCGCGATGGTCCGGGCACCGCGCCACGACCGCGCCGTCGGCCCGTTCCGGTCGCGCGCCGACGCCTCCGACACGGCCGCGCTGCTGGCGCGCTTCACCGGCCTCCGGACCTGCACGGCCCGGCTGGGCCGCTCGGTCCTGCACGGGCCGGCCTGCCCCGAGGCCGAGGTCTCACCGTGTCCCGCGGCGCGCGGCATCACGGCCACGCAATACGCGGCGGCCGTGGCGCGCGCCGCCGCGTTGATCGACGGGACGGAGAACGCCGCGCTGTCGGCAGCCGTCGATCAGGTCACGGCGCTGGCCGAGCGCCGCAATTTCGAAAGCGCCGCGCGCCTGCGCGACCGCACCGCCACCGCCGCCGAAATCCTGTGGCGCGGCCAGCGGTTGCGCGCCCTGGCCACGCTGCCCGAGCTGATCGCCGCCGCGCCCGACGGGGACGGTGGTTACCACCTCGCCGTCGTCCGGCACGGCCAGCTCGCCGCGGCCGGCACCGCCAGGCGCGGGGTGCCCCCGATGCCGGTGGTCGACGCCATTGTGGCTGGGGCACAGGCGATTTTGCCCGTTGCGGCCCCGCTGGGCGGTGCGCTGGTGGAGGAATCCGCGCTCATCGCGCGCTGGCTGGCCGGTCCCGGGGTGCGCATCGTTCGGGTCGACGACTCCCCCGACGCCGCCGGCTGGGCTTCACCACTGCGCTCGGCCGGCGCTTGGGCGTCCTGGGCGGCCTCGGCGCGCTCGGCGCGGCTGGCCTATGAGCAAGCGGCCCAACACGACTCAGACCTGCTGGCTGAACCGCACCCATCGCGCGAGCAGCTGTTCGGCCGCGCCGGAATCGATCGCCGCGACGGCGCGCTGCAGCCCGTCCTCCCACGCCGGCAACCATTCAGCGCGGCTGGATAGGCCGGCGTGGGCGACGATCGCCCCCGCGGCGTTGAGCACGACGGCGTCCCGGACCGGGCCTTTGTCACCGGCCAGCACCGCGCGCACCTCCGCCGCGTTGGCTTGCGCGTCGCCGCCCAGCAGATCGGCGAGATCGGCTCGGGCAAAACCGAATCCGGCCGGGTCGAACGTCAGCTTGTCCACCGTCCCGGCCTGCACCCGCCAAATCGTGCTGGTGGTGGTCGTCGTCAACTCGTCAAGCCCGTCGTCGCCATGGACCACCAGCACGCTGGACCGGCGCGCGGCGAAGACCCCCGCCATCACCTCGGCCAGATCGGCGAACGCGCAGCCGATCAGGCCGGCCCGCGGCCTCGCCGGATTGGTAAGGGGCCCAAGGAGATTGAACACCGTCGGCACGCCGATCTCGCGGCGCACCACCGACGCGTGCCGGTACGAAGGGTGGAACAGCGGCGCAAAGCAGAACCCGATGCCCACCTCGGTCAGGCTCTGTGCCACCTGCTCGGGTTCGAGGTCGATACGCACCCCGAGCGCCTCCAGCGTGTCGGCGCCGCCGGACAACGACGATGCCGCGCGGTTGCCGTGCTTGACCACCGGCACACCGGCGGCCGCGACCACGATCGCCGCCATGGTGGAGAGGTTGACGGTGTTGACGCCGTCACCACCGGTCCCGACGATGTCCACGCTGTCGTCGCGGATGGCGGGCATCGGGCGCGCGTGGCCCAGCATGACGTCGGCCAGCTCGCTGACCTCGGCCGAGGTCGGGACCTTCATCTGCATCGCCACCGCAAACGATGCGACCTGCGCCGGGCTCGCGTCGCCGGCCATGATCTGATCCATGGCCCAGGCGGCCTGGCCGCGCGCGAGATCCTGACCGCCCATCAACCGGGCCAGAACCCCCGGCCACGAGGGTGCCGCCCCGGCCGGTCGCCCGGCGGACCCGCCGGTGGAAGCCCCAGATGACACAGCCACGCGCCGATGGTCCCACGCGGACCCGACCTGCCCCAACCGGCGCGGAAAGCCGCCCGCTCCGGACGGCCTCGCGACGCGAAAACATCAAATGCCGCCCCGGGTGGAGTTAATCAACTACAAAGCGTCATACTTGCGGATGTGACCAGCGCTGTAGGGACCTCAGGTACTGCAATCACGTCGCGCGTTCATTCGTTGAATCGACCGAATATGGTCAGTGTCGGCACCATCGTTTGGCTCTCCAGCGAGCTGATGTTCTTTGCTGGCCTGTTCGCGATGTACTTCACCGCGCGTGCGCAGTCCGGCGGCAAGTGGCCGCCACCGCCGACCGAACTGAACCTCTATCAGGCCGTCCCGGTGACGCTCGTGCTGATCGCGTCGTCGTTCACCTGCCAGATGGGTGTGTTCGCGGCCGAACGCGGCGACGTCTTCGGGTTGCGCCGCTGGTATGTGATCACCTTTCTGATGGGCCTGTTCTTCGTTTGCGGGCAGGGCTACGAGTACTTCCACCTGGCCACGCACGGCACCACGATTCCCGGCAGCGCCTACGGCAGCGTGTTCTACCTGGCGACCGGGTTCCACGGCCTGCACGTCACCGGCGGTCTGATCGCCTTCATCTTCTTGCTGGCCCGCACCGCGATGAGCAAGTTCACTCCGGCGCAGGCCACCGCGAGCATCGTCGTTTCTTACTACTGGCATTTCGTCGACATCGTGTGGATCGCGCTGTTCACCGTGATCTATTTCATCCGATGAGCCGGCGGCTCCGAATACAGGAATGAACAGGAGTTCTCGGTTGAAGAAGCTGGGGTCCATGCGAAACCGAAAGCCGCGTCAAGGGCAGAGCGACCGCTCGAGGCGGCGGCTGCGCCGCCGCTTGTCGGGCGGGCTGTTGCTGCTGATCGCGCTGACCATCGCCGGCGGCCTGGCCGCCGTGCTGACGCCGCGCCCGCAGGTGGCCGTCGCCGACGAGTCGTCCTCGGCGCTGCTGCGGACCGGCAAGCAGCTGTTCGACACGTCGTGCGTGTCCTGTCACGGCGCCAACCTGCAGGGTGTGCCTGACCGCGGGCCCAGCCTGATCGGCGTCGGCGAGGAGGCCGTCTACTTCCAGGTCTCCACCGGCCGGATGCCCGCGATGACCGGCGAGGCGCAGGCGCCGCGCAAGGAGCCGATCTTCGATGAGGCGCAGGTCGACGCGCTTGGCGCTTACGTGCAGGCCAACGGCGGCGGTCCGACGACGGTGCGCAACCCGGACGGCAGCCTGGCGATGAAGTCGCTGCGCGGTGACGATCTGGGCCGCGGCGGCGACCTGTTCCGGCTGAACTGCTCCTCCTGCCACAACTTCACCGGCAAGGGCGGGGCGCTGTCGTCGGGCAAGTACGCGCCGGCCCTCGAGGCGCCCAACGAGCAGCAGATTCTGGCGGCCATGCGGACCGGCCCGCAGAACATGCCGAAGTTCTCCGACCGTCAGCTGTCCTTTGAAGCCAAGAAGGACATCATCGGCTACATCAAGTCGGTCACCGAAGAGCGCCAGCCCGGCGGCTACGGCCTCGGTGGATTCGGGCCCGCGCCCGAGGGCATGGCCGCGTGGATCATCGGGATGGTCGCCGCCATCGCGTTGGCACTGTGGATTGGGGCACGAGCATCATGAGCGAAGAGGACGTTCGCGGCTCCGACACCGGCGGGACCGCCCAGGGTGTCGGCGAGCGGGAACCCGACGACGCGGCGCTGGCCGCGATGTCGCAGCAGGAGCTGGTGGCGCTCGGCGGCAAGCTGGACGGCGTCGAGACGATCGTCAAGGAGCCCCGCTGGCCGGTCGAGGGCACCAAAGCCGAGAAACGCGCCGAGCGCGGAGTCGCCCTGTGGCTCTTGCTCGGCGGTGGTTTCGGGCTGGCGCTGCTGCTGGTCTTCCTGTTCTGGCCGTGGGAGTACAAGCCGAAGGATGCCCCCGGCAGCCTGCTGTACGACCTGGCCACCCCGCTATACGGGCTGACCTTCGGGATGTCGATCCTGTCGATCGCCATCGGCACCATCCTGTACCAGAAACGGTTTATCCCGGAAGAGATCTCGATCCAGGAGCGGCATGACGGGGCCTCCCGGGACGTCGACCGCAAGACGGTCGTGGCGAACCTGACCGACGCCCTCGACGGCTCAACCGTCCGGCGGCGCAAGGTGATCGGGCTTTCACTGGGACTGGGCCTGGGCGCGTTCGGCCTGTCGACGCTGGTGGCGTTTGCCGGCGGTCTGATCAAGAACCCGTGGAAACCGGTGGTGCCCACCGCCAATGGGAAGAAGGCCGTGCTGTGGACGTCCGGTTGGACACCGCGGTATGCGGGCGAGACCATCTTCCTTGCGCGGGCAACCGGCTCCGCCGGCGCGTCACCGTTCGTCAAGATGCGCCCCGAAGACCTCGACGCCGGCGGCATGGAGACCGTCTTCCCGTGGCGCGAATCCGACGGCGACGGCACCACGCCGGAATCACAGGAAAAGCTCCGCGCCATCAACCAGGGCGTGCGCAACCCCGTGATGCTCATCCGGGTCCGGCCGTCGGACATGCCCCGGGTGGTCAAGCGCCAGGGCCAGGAGAGCTTCAACTATGGCGAGTTGTTCGCCTACACCAAGGTCTGCTCGCATCTGGGTTGCCCCGCATCGCTTTTCGAGGAGCAGTCCTACCGAATCCTGTGCCCATGTCACCAGTCGCAGTTCGACGCCCTGCACTTCGCCAAGCCGATCTTCGGTCCGGCCGCCCGCGCGCTGGCGCAACTGCCCATCACGATCGACACCAACGGGTATCTAGTCGCCAACGGTGACTTCGTCGAGCCCGTCGGACCGGCATTCTGGGAGAGGACGACAACATGAGTCCGAAACTGAGTCCCCCGAAACCGCCCAAGATCGGCGACGTCTTGGCCCGTCAGGGTGAAGACATCGACACGCGCTATCACCCCTCGGCGGCGGTACGCCGGCAGCTCAACAAGGTCTTCCCGACGCACTGGTCGTTCCTGCTGGGCGAGATCGCGATGTACAGCTTCATCGTGCTGTTGCTCACCGGCGTGTACCTGACGCTGTTCTTCGACCCGTCCATGGCCGAGATCACCTACAACGGCGCCTACCAGCCGCTGCGTGGCGTCGACATGTCCAAGGCCTTCGCGTCGACTCTTGACATCTCGTTCGAGGTGCGCGGCGGCCTGTTCGTCCGGCAGGTACACCACTGGGCCGCACTGATTTTCGCGGCGTCGATCATGGTGCACCTGGCACGAATCTTCTTCACCGGCGCGTTCCGCCGGCCCCGCGAGGCCAACTGGGTCATCGGTTCGCTGCTGCTGATCCTGGCGATGTTCGAGGGGTATTTCGGCTACTCGCTGCCCGACGACCTGCTGTCGGGTATCGGGCTGCGCGCCGCGCTCTCCTCGATCACGTTGGGGATGCCGGTGATCGGCACCTGGCTGCACTGGGCCCTGTTCGGTGGCGACTTCCCCTGCGGCGGTGTGGGTAACGAGTGCGCGACCGCGGGCTACATCATCCCCCGCATGTACGCCCTGCACATCCTGCTGATTCCGGGGATCATCCTGGCGCTGATCGGGCTGCACCTGGCGATGGTCTGGTTCCAGAAGCACACCCAGTTCCCCGGCCCGGGCCGCACCGAGCAGAACGTCGTCGGTGTGCGCGTCATGCCGATCTTCGCGGTCAAGTCCGGCGCGTTCTTCGCCGCGATCGTCGGCGTGCTCGGCCTGATGGGTGGGCTGCTGCAGATCAACCCGATCTGGAATTTGGGACCCTACAAGCCATCTCACGTCTCGGCCGGCTCGCAGCCCGACTTCTACATGATGTGGACCGAGGGCCTGGCGCGTATCTGGCCGCCGTGGGAGTTCTACTTCTGGCACCACACCGTTCCCGCCGCCGTGTGGGTGGCCCTCCTGATGGGATTGATCTTCGTCCTGCTGATCATCTATCCCTTCTTGGAGAAGCGATTCAGCGGCGACCGCGCCCACCACAACCTGTTGCAACGGCCACGTGACGCCCCGGTACGCACGGCCATCGGTGCCATGGCGATCTCGTTCTACATGTTGCTGACGCTGGCGGCGATGAACGACATCATCGCCTTGAAGTTCCAGATCTCGCTGAACGCGACGACCTGGATCGGCCGCATCGGGATGGTCGTCCTGCCCCCGGTGGTCTACTTCATCGCCTACCGGTGGTGCGTTGCGCTGCAGCGCAGCGACCGGGAGGTGCTCGCACACGGCATCGAGACGGGCATCATCAAGCGGTTGCCGCACGGCGCATACATCGAGCTGCATCAGCCGCTCGGACCGGTCGACGACCACGGCCACCCGCTCCCGCTCGAGTACCAGGGTTCGGCGCTGCCCAAGCGGATGAACAAGCTGGGCTCGGCCGGTTCACCGGGTAGCGGCAGCTTCTTGTTCGCCGACCCCGCGGCGGAGGATGCGGCGCTGCGCGAGGCGGCACACAGCTCCGAGCAACGTGCGCTCACCGCCCTGCGCGAGCACCAGGAAAGCACCGTCGGTTCGAACGGCAAGAACGGTTCAAACGGCAAGAACGGCGAGCACCACTAGCTTCGTGCTGGTTCGGTGCAGGCCGTGGCGCACTGCTGCTGGGCGGCCCGCAGGATGGAGCCGGCGGCCAGGAACGCCGGCTTCGTCTGGTCGTGCGCTTCGACGGGTAGGCCGGCCGCGCAACGCAGCACCATGAGGGCGAGTGCGCTGTAGGTCGCGTAGGGAATGACGAGCAGGTTGACGCGTGCGTCGCCCCCGACGAGGGTCATCACGTGCTGGCGCTTTCGTTCCCATCCCGACCAGTTCAAGTCGGGTGGTCGCTGCAGTGGTGGCCAGTTGACGTTGATGGCGTTGATGCCACCCAGCAACGGGGTCAGGAGGGCGACCAGCTCGGGCAATTCGTTGGTGATGCGGTCCGCGCGCGGCCACCACGCGCCGTCGATGGGGCGTCCGAGTTCACGACAAACCGACAGCCGGACGGGGTTGGCCCGGCGTCGGCGTTCGATCAATCCGGTCATCCACGGACCTGGCCGGCACGGCCAGGAAGTTCTGCGGCATCCACGGGCGGTTCCCTTCACGTCGGCGTCGTTCGCCCCGACGAGCGCGGGACGGACGGAGGAATCGCATTGCCCGTAGGTGGCGCCGCACCGATCGCGGCGCACCACCGTTGACAACGAAACGGCTCGCAGTTGACGCTACGCCCCCAGTGACCCTCGGGAGCGGCCAGGGGTGCCGGACGGCCGTCAGGATGCCGCAGGAACGCGATGTGGCCGGGTGCATCCGCGGCCGGGCGGACGGGCCGGTGCCGTCCGTGCACTAAAGTGGCGAGGGCCTGACCGTGGCGCTGTCCGGGTGAGCGGGGGGCTTAAACGATGAGGATGGGCGCAATGGCGATACAGGACTGGGGCGACGCCCCAGAGATCCATCCTTCGAAGATCAGGGTCGGTGACATCATCGGCACGCTGAGTCCCACGAAGCTGCGTTACACCGTCAAGATGATCAGCGGGCCGCAGACGACGCCCCGGCGCTGGACGTTCTTCGGCCGCGACGACAACGGCACGCAGCACACGAGCACTTTCGGCGAGGACGAACTGGTTCGCAGGTACGCCAAGGCGTCTTAGGGCCTACTGCGCGGCGACGGCGCGGCGCAGCTGACGAACGTGCAGCCACTCGATCGCCGGCATCCCCGCGGTGACGACGCCGGCGACCACGTATGCGACCCAGGAGGGGCCGTCGTGGCCCACGGCCATCAAATAGGTTGCCGTGGCCACCGCGACCAGGGCCGCGCCGATCGCGGCGACCAATAGCACTGTGCCGCGCAACCACACCCGATCGACCGCCTCACCCGACCATTCGGAGTCGGCAGCCTGAACCGGCGCCTGCACCCGGGGCTGCCTCGCCCGTTCGGCCGCGGTGCGCGGCGCCTGGGACATCAGTCGCACCGGGGGCCGGTTGGGCGCGGTCATTCCCCGGGCGGCAGGCTCGGTCTGGGCCATGCGGCGGGCCCGCAACAGCATCGGGATCGCCCCGGCGATGATCAGGGCGGACACGATGATCACGGCGTACAACACCCAGGAGGTGCTGTGCGTGCCGCTGGCCGCTTTGTGAAAGCCCCGCCCGAGGTCCGCCAGCGCGACGGCCGCGGCCACGCTCACGCCGAGCAATACCAGCCAGATGGCGGCGCACGCCCCGATCAGTATGCGGTCGATGACGTCGGGCGAGATGGTGTCGTCCCCCACCCCGCGGCGGTACGCCGAATACCTGCTGACCATCAGCAGCTCGTCTGCGGTGAGTCGTTGGTGTTCGACGAAAGGACCGTTCCGTCGCTTGTCGTGATCGAGCAGTTCAGCCGGCTGACGCGGAAGAGGCTGGACGCCTCGACGGAGCCCACGTCGGACTGCGAGATCGGCGTGACGGTCATCGACCACGGGATGTACACGTTGTGCTGGGTGCGCCGCCGGCCGGACGCATCGACGTAGGTCACGGAGATGATGTCGCCGGGCGCCTTGGTGCCGGTCACCGAATAGGTCACCTGTCGCGGCCCGGCCGGGGTCGTCGGCGGCGGGGGTGGCGCCGCCGCCGTGGAGGTGGCCGGAGGCGGCGCCGGAGCGGGCGCCGGCGGTGGCGGTGGCGGTGCAGGTGTGACCGTCACGGTCTGTGTCTCCGTTGGTGGCGGGGGCGGCGGTTCGGTCGTGGGCGGCGGTGGCGGCGGTGGTGGGGGCGGCGGTTTGGTGGTCGTTATCTCGTCTTGCATCGGCGGCGTCGACGGGACGGTGGTGGTATTGGGGTTGGCCAGCTTGGTGGTGTCGGTGCGCGCGAACAGCAGCGACACCGACACCACGAGCGCGATGGCGGCCACGATGGCGGCGACCCCGACCACCCATGGCCAGCGCGGAGCGCCGTGTTCGTCCTCGGCGTCGGCCGACTCGTCGAAGGTGTCGTAGTCGTAGAGCCGCAGGTCGGCCGGCAGGTACGGGCCGCTCATGAAATGCTCGGACTCCGGCGCCGAATAGGCCCGCGAATAGGCGTCGGTCTGGCCCGTCTGGTCGGCCGCGGGCTCGGCGCCGTCGTCGAAGGGTTGGATCTCTTCGACGTGCCCGGGTTCGGCCCCGGGTTCGGGGACGTCCGCGGGCTCGATGTCGGAATCCGGTTGGTGGGGAGCCTCGTTCACGGAATCGGGTTCCTCAGGATCCCATTCCGGTGGTTTCGGCCCACTCATCTTTGCCTGCCCTGTCCGACTGCCTCACCAGCGCGCGGGGCCCCGGGGCCATATCGTTGCGCGCGCGCTTGAGAAATTGTCATTTGCCTGGGCAAAACACTACCGAACCGAGAGGGGCAAAGAAGTCTTGGCGAACCGGCCACAGATCACGTGATCGGATTGTGACCTTAACGGCTGCGGATCAGTGCTTCTCGGGCCCGATGTAGTACTCGAAGACCAGTCCCCCGACCGACGCAAGGACGAACATAACCCCCGCGGCGATCAGCCACGGCAGCCACAGCGCAATACCCACCGCGCTCACCGACGCCGACAGCGCGATCAGGATCGGCCACCAGCTGTGCGGGCTGAAGAAGCCCAATTCACCTGCTCCGTCGCTGATCTCGGCGCCCTCGTAGTCTTCGGGCCGAGTATCGATGCGGCGCGCCACGAACCGGAAGAAGGTGGCCACGATCAACGCCAGTCCGCCCGTCAGCGCCAGCGCGGTCGTCCCGGCCCACTCCTCACCGCCGGTGGCGAAAAGCGCGGTCAGCACGGCATAAAGCACCGCAACCACAAGGAAGAACCCGGCGATGAATTCGAAAAGCCTGGCTTCGATATGCATTTGGTGTCCTAACCTACTGGCTTCCGGCCAACTGACCGCGCTTGGTGTCGAACGGGTGAGTGGTCACCGCGAGCGGCGTCTGGCCGATCGCCTGCAATGCCTGGGCGTTGCTCTTGCCGTCGATCCGCTGCTGCAGGTAAGCCTTGAAGTCGTTGGGCGGCACCACCCGAACCTCGAAGTTCATCATCGAGTGATACGTGCCACAGAACTCCGCGCAGTGCCCGACGAACGCCCCGGGCTTGCTGATGTCGTCGACCTGGAAGACGTTCACCGAGTTGTTCGCCTCGGCATTGGGGATCACGTCGCGCTTGAACAGGAACTCGGGCACCCAGAACGTGTGGACGACGTCCGCGGACGCCAACCGGAACTGGATGCGCTTGCCGGTGGGCAGCACCAGCACCGGGATTTCGTCGCTGGTGCCCAGGATTTCGACCTTGTCGAAGTTCAGGTAGGTGCGGTCCGCGGTGTTGAGCCCGCGGACCGGCCCGACGAGCTCCTCGCCGTGGGCGTCCTTGCCCTCGGGCCGGGAGACCATGGCTTTCTTGCGCGCCTGGTCGACACCGTCGTAGGTCAGCGTGCCGTCCTTGAAGTCAACGCGCTGGTAGCCGAACTTCCAGTTCCACTGGAAGGCGGTGACGTCGACCACCACCTCGGGGTCCTTGTCGACGTGCAGCATCTTCTCCTGCACCACCACGGTGAAGTAGAACAACACCGAGATGATCAGGAACGGCGTCACGGTGAGCACCAGCTCCAGCGGCATGTTGTAGCCGAACTGGCGCGGCAGCTCGGTGTCGGTGGCCTTCTTGCGGTGGAAGGCCGACGCCCAGAAGATCAGACCCCACACGATGACCCCGACCACCAGCGAGGCGATCGTCGCTCCGACCCACAGCTCGCGGTTGAGCTGGGCCTGCGGGGTGATGCCCTTGGGCCAGCCGAGACCCAGTACGTCCGACCAGCCGCATCCGCTCAGGGTGAGCGCCAACACGCCGAACGTCGCGGCCAGCGCCAGCGGCCGCAGACGACGGGACAGACCCTGCCGAAACCTGCCCTGCGACATACGTTGCGAACGGACCTGCTCGCGAGGTGTCACGTTGGCGCCTCCTGCTCGGATATCGAATACTACGCAGCGTAGACCACGCCGCCGACCCGAGCGACGAAACCCCGGCCCGCTGGGCCGCCCGGCCATTTGCGCGCGTGCCGGGTGGGACCGCAACGGCGTGCCCAACGTGCGGCATACTGGGGCGCCGTGTGTGGTCTGCTGGCGTTCGTCGCTGCCCCGGACAGTGCCGACCCCGCCCGGGCCGACGATGCCATCGCCCGCGCGTCGCACTTGATGCGCCACCGCGGCCCCGACGAGCCCGGCACGTGGACCGACCCGGGTGCCGACGGATCGGTTGTGTTCGGTTTCAACCGGCTGTCGATCATCGACATCGCGCACTCGCATCAGCCGCTGCGGTGGGGGCCGCCGGAGGCTCCCGACCGCTACGTGCTGGTCTTCAACGGGGAGATCTACAACTACCTCGAGCTGCGCGACGAGCTGGCCACCGCGCACGGCGCGGTGTTCGCCACCGACGGCGACGGCGAGGCCATCGTCGCCGGCTACCACTACTGGGGCGCCGACGTGCTCACCCGGCTGCGCGGCATGTTCGCCTTCGCCCTGTGGGACACCGCCACCCTCGAATTGTTCTGCGCCCGCGACCCTTTCGGAATCAAGCCGCTCTTCCTGGCGACCGGCGCCGGCGGCACGGCGGTGGCCAGCGAAAAGAAGTGCCTGCTGGACCTGGCGGAGCTGGGCGGATTCGACACCGGGATCGATGACCGCGCCGTGCAGCACTACACCGTGCTGCAGTACGTGCCCGAGCCCGAGACGCTGCACCGCGGGGTGCGCCGGCTCGAATCGGGCTGCTACGCGCGGATCCGGCCCGGGCGGCAGCCGGAGGTCACCCGCTATTTCGTGCCACGCTTCGCCGCCACACCCATCACCCGCGACACCGAACAGGCCCGCTACGACGAGATCACCGCGGTGCTCGAGGACTCGGTGGCCAAGCACATGCGCGCCGACGTCACCGTCGGGGCGTTTCTGTCCGGGGGCATCGACTCGACCGCGATCGCCGCGCTGGCCATCCGGCACAACCCCAAGCTGATCACGTTCACCACCGGTTTCGAGCGCGAGGGGTTCTCCGAGATCGACGTCGCGGTCGCCTCGGCCGAGGCGATCGGCGCCCGCCACATCGCCAAGGTGGTCCACCCGGACGAGTTCGTCGCCGCCCTGCCCGAAATCGTGTGGTACCTGGACGAACCGGTGGCCGATCCCGCGCTGGTGCCGCTGTTCTTCGTTGCCCGGGAGGCCCGCAAGCACGTCAAGGTGGTGCTGTCCGGGGAAGGCGCCGACGAGCTCTTCGGCGGCTACACGATCTATCGGGAGCCGTTGTCGCTCAAGCCCTTCGACTACCTGCCGCGGCCGCTGCGGCGGTCGATGGGCAAGGTGTCCAAGCCGCTGCCGGAGGGCATGCGGGGCAAGAGCCTGCTGCACCGCGGCTCGCTGACGCTCGAGGAGCGCTACTACGGCAACGCCCGCAGCTTCTCCGACGCGCAACTGCGCGACGTGCTGCCGGGCTTCCGCGAGGATTGGACCCACACCGACGTCACCGCCTCGGTGTACGCCCAGTCGGCGGGCTGGGACCCGGTGGCCCGCATGCAGCACATCGACCTGTTCACCTGGCTGCGCGGCGACATCCTGGTCAAGGCGGACAAGATGACGATGGCCAACTCGCTGGAGCTGCGGGTGCCGTTCCTGGATCCCGAGGTGTTCGCCGTCGCCTCGCGGCTGCCCGTCGAGGCCAAGATCACCCGCACCACCACCAAGTACGCGCTGCGGCGGGCCCTCGAGCCGATCGTGCCGGCGCACGTGCTGCACCGGCCCAAGCTCGGGTTTCCCGTGCCCATCCGGCATTGGTTGCGGGCGGGCGAATTGCTGGACTGGGCCTACGGGCTGGTGGCGGCCTCACAGGCCGGTCACCTCGTCGACCTGGCCGCCGTCCGGCGGATGCTCGACGAGCATCGCAACGGCGCCGGCGATCACAGCCGCCGGCTGTGGACGCTGCTGATCTTCATGCTCTGGCACGCGATCTTCGTCGAGCACACCGTGGTGCCGCAGATCAGCGAGCCGCACTACCCCGTCCAGCTGTAGGCCGGGTCGCGAGCTTCGAGTGTGAACCCTGGGCGGAGATTCCCGGCGTGTCGCCGCCCTCAGCTCACGCTCGACGCCGTCAGGCCAGCACCGCGGCGATCTCGTTGGCCGCGTCGTCGCCGTAGGCGCCGGCCAACCGGCTCACCGCGGTCTCGCGGTCCCACTCCCAGTTCTGGGTCCCGGTCGATTCCAGCACCAGCACGGCCACCAGCGAGCCCAGCTGCGCGGAGCGCTCCAGGTTCAGGCCGGCGCTGCGCCCGGTGAGGAAACCGGCCCGGAACGCGTCGCCGACGCCGGTGGGGTCGGTCTGGCTGGTCTCGGGCACGACGCCCACGTGGGTCGTCGTGCCGTCGGGCTCGACGATGTCCACGCCCTTGGGGCCCAGCGTGGTCACCCGCAGGCCGACCTTGCCCTGCACGTCGGACTCCGACCAGCCGGTCTTGTTGAGCAGCAGCTCCCACTCGTAGTCGTTTGTGAACAAATAGGCGGCGCCGTCGACGAGCTTGTCGATCTCCTCGCCGGACAGGCGGGGCAGCTGTTGGGACGGGTCTGCGGCGAAGGGCAGGCCCAGCTTGCGGCACTCCTCGGTGTGCACCACCATCGCGTCCGGGTCGTTGGCCCCGACGATCACCAGCTCCGGCTCGCCGATGGACGACACCACGTCGGCGAGCTTGATGTTGCGGGCCTCGGACATGGCGCCGGGGTAGAACGACGCGATCTGGGCCATGTCGACGTCGGTGGTGCAGGTGAATCGCGCCGTGTGCGCCGTCTTCGAGATCAGCACGTTGTCGCAGTTGACACCGTGCGACTGCAGCCACTGCCGGTAGTCGTCGAAGTCGTCGCCGGCCGCACCCACCAGCGCGACGTCGCCGCCGAGCACGCCGATCGCGAAGGCGATGTTGCCCGCCACGCCGCCGCGGTGGATCACCAGGTCGTCGACCAGAAAACTGAGCGATACCTTCTGCAAGTGCTCAGCCAGCAGGTGCTCGGAAAACTTGCCCGGGAACCGCATCAGATTGTCGGTCGCAATCGAACCTGTCACCGCGATCGTCACGAATGTCTCCGCCCTTCGTTAGTAAGGTTATCTAGCTTACGCACGCCATCGGACCGTCGCTGTGTCCACGGTCGGCGCGAAGCGGTGCGCTAGCCTCCCTAGGGAACTCGCTCAAGTCGCCGGGACACGATGCTCGGCCGGGGAATCCCGCACGTACTCCCGTCTACCACCGTAGGAGAACCAGGATGGCAGGTCCGCACTCGCCGAACCACACCGTCGGCGGCAGCGGACCCAGCGGACCTGAGCCCCCGGCCGGATCTCAGCCGCTCGAATTCCCCGACGACCCGCGCGCCGGCGGTCCGGCTCCGGCCAATTATGCCGGGCAGCCGCCCCCGCCGATGCCCTACCCGTCGCCGCCCCGATCCAAGCGGCGGCTGGTCGTCGGCGTCCTGTTGGCCTTCGCGCTGGTGGCCGCGCTGACCGTGGCGATCGTCTACGGCGTCCGCACCAACGGGGCCAACACCGGGGCCACGTTCTCGGAGGGCGCCGCCAAGACCGCCATCCAGGGGTACCTGGACGCGCTCGACCACCGCGACACCGAAGAGATCGAACGCAACGCGCTGTGCGGCATGTACGACGGCGTCCGCGACAAGCGGTCGGACCAGGCGCTGGCCAAGCTGAGCAGCGATGCGTTCCGTAAGCAGTTCTCCGAGGTCGAGGTGACCTCGATCGACAAGATCGTCTACCTGTCGCAGTACCAGGCCCAGGCCCTGTTCAGCATGAAGGCGTCACCCGCGGCCGGGGGCCCGATGCGCGGTGAACTGCAGGGCATTGCCCAGCTGCTGTTCCAGCGGGGCCAGATTATGGTCTGCTCGTACGTGCTGCGCACCGGGGGCTCGTACTGAGCCCGGGGCTACCCGGTCAGTTGAACGAGTCGCCGCAGGCGCACGAGCCGGTGGCGTTGGGGTTGTCGATCGTGAAGCCCTGCTTCTCGATGGTGTCGACGAAATCGATGGACGCGCCTTCCACGTAGGGCGCGCTCATCCGGTCCACCGTCAGCGTCACACCGCCGAAGTCCGCGGTCAGGTCGCCGTCCAGCGTCCGGTCGTCGAAGAAAAGGTTGTAGCGCAGGCCCGCGCACCCGCCCGGCTGGACCGCGATACGCAGCGCCAGGTCATCCCGGCCCTCCTGGTCGAGCAGGGACTTTGCCTTGGTGGCGGCGGCCTCGGTCAGGATCACGCCGTGCGTCTTGGCGGTCGACTCGTTTTGCACCGTCATTGCTTCTCCTACATGCCTCATCGTTGGGTGGGTCCGTTCAGGTTCGAGCCCGCTGGCCTCGCGTTAAGCGGCCAGATCCGCCCGGAAAAAGCCCACTGCATCAACGGTACCTTGCGGGACCGCTATTCCCGAGCCGCGCGGCCACCACGGATGCCAGACCCATCAGCTGATTGGCCGCGTCGGCCTGCGCCAGCCGCGCCGATCCGGCGTGCTCGGCGATGGACAGGGCGGACATGATGCCCGCCGAGCGGACGGTGGCGTTGTCCAGGTCGACCTGGCCGGCCAGCACGATCACCGGCACCCCTCGCGGCCGGGCGGCGTCCGCGAGGTAGCCCACCACCTTGCCGTGCAGCGACTGCTCGTCGAAGCGACCTTCACCGGTAACGATGAGCTCCGCCATGTCCAGATCGTCGGCCAGGCGGGTGTGATGGGCGATGATCGCCGCGCCCGACTCGCACCGCCCGCCGAGCGCCAGCAGCCCGGCGCCGATACCTCCGGCGGCGGCCGCCCCCGGTTCGGCGCTGACGTCGCGTCCGGCCACGGCTTCCAGGATCAGCGCCCACGCCTGCAGGCGGACTTCCAGGGCCGCGACGGTGACCGTGTCCGCGCCCTTCTGCGGCCCGAACACCCTGGCCGCTCCCCACGGCCCGAGCAGGGGATATTCGGTGTCGGAGGCGGCGATGAGCTCCACATTGCCCAGCTGGCGGCGGGCGGAGTCCAGGCCGCCGAGCTCGGCGATCATCCCCTGCCCGCCGTCGGTGCACGCGCTGCCGCCGAGGCCCACGACGATCCGCGTCGCCCCGGCCCGCATCGCCTCGGCGATCAGCTGCCCCACTCCCCTGCTGTGGGCCGCCATCGCGGTCTCGGGGGTCGGCGGTCCGCCCAGCAGGGCCAGGCCGCACGCCTGCGCGCACTCCAGGTAAGCGGTCGTCGTGGTGGGGTCGAACACCCATTTGGCCTCGACCATGGTCGACAATGGCCCGGACACCCGCAGGCGCCGCGTCTTGCCCAGCCGGCTGGCGAGCACCTCGACGAAGCCGGGGCCGCCGTCGGACTGCGGGGCGACGATGAACCGGTCGCCGGGGCGGCACCGGGTCCACCCGGTCGCGATGGCCGCGGCCGCCTCCACGGCCGTCATGCTGTCGCCGTAGCAATCCGGAGCCACCAGGACGAGCATGGCGGGCAGTTGCAGACGGCCGGGAGCGAGGCCAGAGGCAGCATCGTCCGAGGCCATCGACCCGTCGTCCATCACAGGCAGCCGTCCATCACTGGTAAGAGTAGGGCCAAGTGAGGGGCTGACGCAGGTCTAATAGCAAGGCATTCCAAGCCAATTCCGGGACGAGCCATTCGCGAAGTAACCTGGCCTCTGTGAAGTTGATGGGCCGTAAGAAAGGCCAGGACGAGGAGCTCGACGAGGGCGCGGCCGCAGCGGATGCCGCCGGCGCCCCCGAGACAACCGCCAGCGGGTCGCGTGGGACCAGCCCCAAGGGCCGGCCGACGCCCAAGCGCAGTCAAGCGCGGCGCAAGGGGCCGGTGGCGCCCGCGCCGATGACCGCGTCGGAGGCGCGCGCCCGGCGCAAAACGCTGGCCGGCCCCAAGCTCAGCCGCGAGGAGCGCAAGGCCGACCGGACCGCCAGCCGCGCCCGGATGACGGATCGCCGGCAGCGCATGATGGCCGGCGAAGAGGCTTACCTGTTGCCGCGTGACCAGGGCCCGATACGGCGCTACGCGCGCGACGTGGTGGACTCCCGGCGCAACCTGCTCGGCCTGTTCATGCCGGCGACGCTGTTTCTGATGTTCGTCATGTTCACCACCCCGCAGCTGCAGCTCTGGGTTTCCCCGGCGATGCTGGTGCTGATGGCCGTGATGGGTGTCGACGGGGTCCTGTTGGGCCGCAGGGTGAGCAAGCTGGTGGACGCCAAGTTCCCCGACAACACCGAAAGCCGCTGGAAGCTGGGCCTGTACGCCGCAGGCCGGGCCTCGCAGATGCGACGGATGCGCACACCGCGGCCTCAGGTCAAGCGCGGCAGCGATGTCGGTTAGACGCGGGAAAGCCGCCTGAGCACGGTGCGCACTCTGGTGCTCGGCGGTATCCGGTCGGGCAAATCCCGGTGGGCGGAAGGCGCCATCGCCCAGGCGGTGCCGGCCGGCCGGCCGGTCTGCTACCTGGCCCCCGGCCCCACCGGTACGGGCGACGCGGACTGGGCGCACCGGGTCGCCGAGCACCGTAACCGTCGGCCGGCGCATTGGTCGACGGTCGAATCCGACGACGTCGCAACGCAATTGCGGAATTCGCCGGACACTCCGACGCTCGTCGACGATCTGGGCAGCTGGCTGACCGGCACGCTGGATCGCCACGACGGATGGGACGGCGGATCGGTGGCGGCTCCAGTCGAGGAGATGCTCGCCGCGGTCAGCGACTTCGGTTCCACGCTGGTACTGGTCAGCCCGGAGGTGGGGTTGGCCGTCGTCCCGGCCACCGCGTCCGGGCGCCGGTTCGCCGACGAACTGGGCAGCCTCAACCAGCGGGTCGCCGAGCTGTGCGACCGGGTGGTGCTGGTGGTGGCCGGACAAGCGGTGCCGATCAAGCCGCCGGAGACCTGATGGAATTCGCCCCGGTATCGCCGCCCGATGCGGGCGTCGCCGCGGCCGCCCGCGCCCGCCAGGACACCCTGACCAAACCGCGGGGCGCCCTGGGCCGCCTCGAGGACCTTTCGGTGTGGGTCGCGTCGTGCCAAGGGCATTGCCCGCCAAGTCAATTCGAGCGCGCCCGGGTGGTGGTGTTCGCCGGCGACCACGGCGTCGCCCGCTCCGGGGTGTCGGCCTATCCGCCGGAGGTGACCGCTCAGATGGTCGCCAACTTCGATGCCGGCGGGGCGGCGATCAATGTGCTGGCCGACATCGCCGGCGCGACGGTCCGGGTCGCCGACCTGGCGGTGGCGGGCGACGCGCTGACCGACCGGATCGGCGCCCACAAGGTGCGGCGCGGCAGCGGCGACATCGCCGTCGAGGACGCGCTGACCGACGACGAGACCGCCGCCGCGATCGCCGCGGGCCGGGCCATCGCCGACGAGGAGGTCGACGCCGGCGCCGACCTGCTGATCGCCGGGGACATGGGGATCGGGAACACTACCCCGGCCGCGGTGTTGGTCGCGGCGCTGACCAACGCCGAACCGGTTGCGGTGGTGGGCTTCGGCACCGGGATCGACGATGCCGGATGGGCGCGCAAGACGGCCGCGGTGCGCGATGCCCTGTTCCGGGCGCGCCGCGTGCTGCCCGACCCGGTGGCGTTGCTGCGCTGCGGCGGCGGCGCGGATTTGGCCGCGATGGCGGGCTTTTGCGCGCAGGCCGCGGTGCGACGCACCCCGCTGCTGCTGGACGGGATGGCGGTGACGGCCGCCGCGCTGGTCGCCGAGCGGCTGGCTCCGGGCGCCCGGCTGTGGTGGCAGGCCGGTCATCGGTCCACCGAAGCCGGTCATGCCCTGGCGCTTACCGAGCTGGGCCTGGAGCCGATTCTGGATCTGCGGATGCGGCTGGGTGAGGGAAGCGGCGCGGCGCTGGCGCTGCCGGTGCTGCGCGCCGCGGTGGCCACGCTGTCCTCGATGGCCACGTTCACGCAGGCCGGTGTGTCCAACCAGGCTCCTCCCCCGCTGTGATGCGCTCGCTGGCAACGGCTTTCGCCTTCGGTACGGTGCTTCCCGTCCCGCGTTCACGGCACGCGCCGATGGGCCGCGGCGCCATGACGGCGCTGCCGGTGGTGGGCGCCGTCCTGGGTGCGCTGGCCGCGGCGGTGACGTGGGGCGGTGTGTGGGCCTTCGGCCCGTCCAGTCCGCTGTCCGGCCTGCTCGCCGTGGCGGCGCTGCTGCTGGCCACCCGCGGCCTGCACCTCGATGGTGTCGCCGACACGGCCGACGGGCTGGGCTGTTACGGGCCACCGCAGCGCGCGCTGGCGGTGATGCGCGACGGGTCGACCGGACCGTTCGGCGTGGCGGTCGTCGTCTTGGTGATCGCGCTGCAAGGGCTGGCCTTCGCGGCGCTGGGGGCCGCGGACAGGCCGGGGATCGTCGGCATCGCCGTGGCGGTCTTCGCGGGCCGGGTCGCCGCGGTGCTGGCGAGCCGGCGGTCGGTGCCGGCGGCCGCGGGCAGCGCGCTGGGCGTGCGGGTCGCCGGCAGTCAGCCGGTGGTCGTGGCGGCGGCCTGGGTCGCGGCGCTGCTCGTCGTTGCCCTGGCGGCGGGACCGCGGCCGTGGCAGGGGCCGGTCGCGGTGCTGGCGGCGCTGTGCTGCGGTGCGGTGTTGGTGCGGCACTGCGTGCGCCGATTCGGGGGCATCACCGGCGACGTGCTGGGTGCCGCCATCGAGCTGACCACCACGGTGAGCGCCGTCGCGCTCGCCGCACTGGTGCGGTTCTAGGGCCGAGCGCCCGGGCGGCCGGGCGCTCGCGTCCCGGGCGCCTATCCGAGCCGCGAGTGTGAAGTTATCTTCACGCTCGCGCCCGAACGTGAAACCAACTTCACGTTCGGGCGTGCGCGGCTAGCCGAGCCGGGCCATCCAGCCGTGGGTGTCGGCGAAGGTGCCGCGCTGGATTCCGGTCAGCGTGTCGCGCAGCGCCATCGTCACCTCGCCGGGCTGGCCGTCGGCGACGGTGAACTGGGTGTCGCCGTACTTCACCTGCGAGACCGGGGTGATGACGGCGGCGGTGCCGCAGGCGAACACCTCGGTGATCTCACCGACGGCGGCCTTCTTCTGCCACTCGTCGATGTCGATCTTGCGCTCCTCGACGGAGAATCCGGCGTCAATTGCTAACTGCAGCAACGAATCCCGGGTGATCCCGGGCAGCAGCGATCCGGACAGCTCCGGGGTGACCAACCGCGCCGAGCCGCCGCTGCCGAACACGAAGAAGATGTTCATGCCGCCCATCTCCTCGACGAAGCGCCGTTCGACGGCGTCCAGCCACACCACCTGGTCGCAGTCGTGGGCGGCGGCCTCGGCCTGGGCCAGCAGGGAGGCTGCGTAGTTGCCGCCGAACTTGGCCGCGCCGGTGCCGCCCGGGCTGGCCCGCACGTAATCCGTCGACACCCACACGGTGACGGGGTTGATGCCGCCCTTGAAGTACGCGCCCGCCGGTGAGGCGATCAGCAGGTAGCGGTACCGCTTGGACGGCCGTACGCCCAATCCCGGCTCGGTGGCGATCATGAACGGGCGCAGATACAACGCATCTTCCCCGCCGGCCGCGGGCACCCAGGGCTTGTCGACCGCGATGAGCTGACACAGCGAGCCCATGAACAGTTCGTCGGGCAGCTCGGGCATCGCGAGCCGCCGCGCCGACGACCGCAACCGCGCGGCGTTGGCCTCGGCGCGAAACGACACGATGGAATCGTCGGCCCAGCGGTACGCCTTGAGCCCTTCGAAGATCTCCTGCGCGTAGTGCAGCACGATCGCCGACGGGTCCAGCTCGATCGGGCCGTACGGAATGACCCGCGCGTTGTGCCAGCCCCGTTCGTCGTCGTAGTCGATCGACACCATGTGGTCGGTGAAGTATTTGCCGAAACCGGGCTCGGCCAGGATGGATCCACGTTCGGCGTCGGTCGCGGGGTTGGCCGAACGCGAAACCGTGAACTCGAGCGAGCCGCTGGTCATGCGGCTGATTGTATATCCGCCTGCGAACGGGCTTTTCACCTGAACCGGCAGCACTAACGGGTTTTCGCTTCGACGAAGGGCGGCCGCACGACCTCGCACTCGGCGGCGCGCCCGCGAATGTCGACGGTGATGCGCTGCCCGTCCTCGACGCCGGCGTCGGCGTCGATCAGCGCCAGCCCGATGCCGACTTGCAGCGTCGGCGAGAACGTCCCCGACGTGGTGACCCCCACCGGCGTCTCACCGGCGAGCACCGTCAGTCCGGGCCGGAGCACACCGCGGCCGACCAACCGCAGGCCGCGCAGCAGCCGCCGCGGCCCCGCCGCCTTCTCCGCCAGCAGCGCGTCGCGGCCGAAGAACGCGTCCTTCTTCCAGCCGATCGCCCAGCCGCATCGGGCCTGCAGCGGCGAAATGTCCAGCGCCAGTTCGTGCCCGTGCAGCGGGTAGCCCATCTCGGTGCGCAGCGTGTCGCGGGCGCCCAGCCCGGCGGGCTCGCCGCCGGCGGCGGCGACCGCCGCGGCCAGCGCGTCGAACACCACGCCCGAGGATTCCCATGGCGGCAGCAGCTCGTAGCCGTGCTCTCCGGTGTATCCGGTCCGGCACACCCGCACCGGCACCCCCGCGTAGGAGGCGTCGGCGTAGCCCATGTAATCCATGCCGGTCGGCAGGCCCAGCTCGCCGAGCACGTCCGCCGAGCGCGGGCCCTGCACCGCCAGCACCGCGTAGGAGCGATGCTCGTTGGTGATCGTCAGGCCGGCCCCCAAACCGGCCTCAGCAGCCGCCCGCAGCGCCTCGACCACCGCGGCGGTGTTGGCCGCGTTGGGCACCAGAAAGATTTCGTCGTCGTCGACGTAGTAGGCGATCAAGTCATCGATGACGCCGCCGGATTCGGTGCAGCACAACGTGTATTGCGCCTTGCCGGGCCCGATGCGGCCCAGGTCGTTGGTGAGCGTCGAGTTGACGAATTCAGCGGCGCCCGGCCCGCGGATCAACGCCTTGCCCAGGTGGCTGACGTCGAACAGACCGACGGCGTTGCGGGTGGCGTTGTGTTCGCTGACGGTGCCGGCGTACGAGACCGGCATCAGCCACCCGCCGAACTCAGCGAAGCTGGCCCCCAGGGCGCGGTGGCGGTCTTCCAGCGGGCCATGCTGTAAGTCATCGGTCACGACGGTTCACCCTAATCGCGGCTGCTGGCACACTTGGGTGGGTGGTCGATTCCCCGGACTTCGAAGCGCTTGAGGCTGCCGGAATCGCTCGCCCGCGCGAACGGGCCGACCTGATCAAATATCTCGACGAACTCGGCTTCAGCCTCGACGAAATGGTGGAGGCCGAGCAGCGCGGGCGGCTGTTCGGGCTCGCCGGCGACGTCCTGCAATGGTCGGGGCGCCCGATCCACACGATGGCGACCGCCGCCGAGCAGCTCGGCTTGTCGCCCGCGGAAGTCACCCACGCGTGGGGCTTGCTCGGCCTGACGGTCGCCGGCCCCGACATTCCGGCGCTGAGCCAGGCCGACGTCGATGCGCTGGCGACCTGGGTCGCCTTGAAGACGGTGGTGGGCGAAGACGGCGCGTTCGGGCTGCTGCGGGTGCTCGGTGCAGCGATGGCCCGGCTTGCGGAGGCCGAGTCGACCGCGATCCGGGCCGGGACGCCGGACATCCAGATGACCTACACCAACGACGAGCTCGCCACGGCGCAGGCGTACCGCGCGGTCGCGGAGTTCATCCCCCGGATTTCGGCGCTGATCGACGTCGTCCATCGCCACCATCTGACCGGCGCGCGGACCCACTTCGAAGGCGTCCTTCGCGACACCTCGGCAAGCGTGGTGTGCGGCATCGGTTTTGCGGACCTGTCCGGTTTCACCGTGCTCACCCGCGCGCTGACCCCTGCGCAGCTTTCGGATCTGCTCAACGAGTTCGCCGGGACCGTCGCGGATGTGGTGCATCGCGATGGCGGCCGGGTGGTGAAGTTCATCGGTGACGAGGTGATGTGGGTGAGCGCGTCGCCCGAACGCCTGGCCAGGGCGGCGGTCGACCTCGTCGACCATCCCCGGGCGCGCGAGGAGGGTTTGCAGGTGCGCGCCGGCCTTGCGTACGGCAGCGTCCTGGCGATCAACGGGGACTACTTCGGCAGTCCGGTCAACCTGGCGGCGCGCCTGGTCGGGGCCGCCGCCCCGTGCCAGATCCTGGCCGATTCGGCCCTGCGCGAGCAACTGCCGGATTGGCCGGCGACGGCCCGCGGCCCCTTTGACCTCAAGGGTTTTGACGCCCCCGTCGTCGCCTTCGAGCTGCGGGGCGCGGGCGCCCCCGACCTCGGCGCGGGCGCCGCCGATTAGGGTAAATGGCCGTGACCACCGAATTGAGCTATGCAAGCCCATCCGTCAACGTCGCCACGTCGCTGCCGAAACGCGGGGCGGGTTCTTCGGTATTGATCGTGCCGGTCGTCTCGACCGGCGACGAGGACCGGCCCGGGGCGGCGGTTGCGGCCGGCGAGTCGCTGCTGGCGGCCGACGCCGTCGCCGAGATCGAATCCGGCCTGCGGGCACTCGACGCCACCGGCGGTAGTGAGCAGGTCCACCGCCTGGTGGTGCCGTCGCTGCCGGTGTCGAGCGTGCTGACGATCGGCCTGGGTAAACCGCGTCCCGAGTGGCCGGCCGACACGGTCCGGCGCGCCGCGGGTGTGGCGGCCCGGTCGGTGGGCACCGCCGAGGCGGCGATCCTCACGCTGCCCGGTGACTTCGACGCCGACGTCTGCTCGGCGGCCGTCGAGGGACTCATCCTGGGCAGCTACCGGTTCACCGAATTCCGCAGCGGCAAGACCGCGCCGAAAGACAAAGGGCTGCGCAAGATCACCGTGCTGTCCGCCTCGAAGGACGCCAAAGCGGCCAGCGCGCACGGCGCGGCCGTGGCGACGGCAGTGGCCACCGCTCGCGACTTCGTCAACACGCCGCCAAGCCACCTCTTTCCGGCCGAATTCGCAAGGCGTGCAAGGGCTTTGGGCGAATCCGTGGGCCTCGAGGTGGAGGTGCTCGACGACAAGGCGCTGCAGAAGGCCGGATACGGCGGCGTGATCGGCGTCGGCCAGGGCTCGTCGCGGCCGCCCCGGCTGGTGCGGCTGACCCACCGGGGGTCGAAGCTGGCCAAGAAGTCCAAGCAGGCCAAGCGAGTCGCCCTGGTCGGCAAGGGCATCACGTTCGACACGGGCGGCATCTCGATCAAACCGGCGGCGTCGATGCACCACATGACCTCCGACATGGGCGGCGCGGCCGCGGTCATCGCCACGGTGGCACTGGCCGCGCAGCTGCGGTTGCCGATCGACGTGATCGCCACCGTGCCGATGGCCGAGAACATGCCGTCGGGCACCGCGCAGCGCCCGGGCGACGTGCTGACCCAATACGGCGGCATCACCGTCGAGGTGCAGAACACCGATGCCGAGGGCCGGCTGATCCTGGCCGACGCCATCGTGCGGGCCTGCGAGGACAACCCCGACTACCTCATCGAGACATCCACGCTCACCGGCGCGCAGACGGTGGCGTTGGGCGCCCGGATTCCCGGGGTGATGGGCAGCGACGAGTTCCGCGACCGGGTCGCGGCGATCTCGCAGCGGGTGGGCGAAAACGGTTGGCCGATGCCGCTGCCCGACGAACTCAAGGAAGACCTGAAGTCCACGGTGGCCGACCTGTCCAACATCAGCGGCCAGCGTTTTGCCGGCATGCTGGTGGCCGGGGTGTTCCTGCGCGAATTCGTCGCCGACGGTGTGGGCTGGGCCCACATCGACGTGGCCGGCCCGGCGTACAACACCGGCGGCCCGTGGGGCTACACCCCCAAGGGCGGCACCGGTGTGCCGACCCGCACCATGTTCGCGGTGCTCGAGGACATCGCCGAAAACGGCTAGCGCCTGGCCGCCGCACCGAGCGTCACGCCGGCGTGACGCTGGACGCTAACGTTTACCCGTCAGCAACGAGAAGACGGCCCGCTGGACGGTGCGGCGCGGCCATCCGGTGGCGCCGTCGGCGGCCAGCGCGGCGTTGGCCGCGTTGCGCCCGCAGGCGCCGTGCACGGATCCGCCCGGGGTCGCCGACGCGCTGCCCAGATACAACCCCTGCACCGGGGTTTCGGCCCGGCCCATGCCGGGTGCCGGGCGAAAGATCAGCATCTGCTGCAATTGGGCGGTGCCACCGTTGAGCGCGCCCATGTGCAGGTTGGCGTCGCTGGCCTCGAGGTCCGACGGCCGCTGCACGAACCGGTCGATGACCGCCGAACCGAAGCCCGGCGCGTGTTCCTCGATCACCCGGTCCATCCCCGCGGCAAGCCGGTCGGCCGACGCGTCGTCGGCGACGTTGCGCGGCAAATGCGTATAGGCCCAAACACTTTCGGTGCCCACGGGAGATCTGCTCGGATCCGCGGTGGTGGTCTGCCCGAACAACATGAACGGATGCTCGGGCACCACCCGGGTGTTCAGGTCGGCCATCCAGCGGACCAGCCCGTCGCCGTCGGCCCCCAGGTGGACGGTGCCGACGCCGTGCAGGTTCTGGGCGCGCCAGGGAACAGGCCCGCCCAGCGCGTAGTTGACCTTCACCACCGGCGGATCCCAGATGAAGTGCTCGAGGTCGCGTAACAGCTTGGGCGGCAGCGCATCCGGGGGAAGCATGTCGCGGAACAGGCGCGGCGCCGTCACGTCGGCGACGATCGCCCGCCGGGCCGCGACGGTGCGCCCCTCGGCCGTCGTCACGCCGACCGCCCGGCCGCCCCGCACCTGGATGCGGGAAACGTTCTGGTTGCACTCGATTCGCGCGCCCGCGGAGCGGGCACGGTTGACCAGGGCGGCCGTCAGCTGACCGGAACCTCCCACCGGCACGGGCCAGCCGCCGTCCTGGGCCAGCATCGTCATCAGGAACCCCATAGCGCCGCTGATCGGCGCATCCGGCGGGACGTCGGCGTGCATCGCGTTGCCCAACAACAACACTCGGGGCGCCTCGCCGGCGAACAGCTCACTGGCCATGGTGTTGGCAGGCTGCACCAGCAGGCGCGCCACCCGAATCGCCTCGGCCGTGCCGAGTTTGGCGAGCAGTCGCATCAGCGGGCGCACGGGTGGGAAGGGTGCCAGCATGGCGTCGAGCAGCGGGGCCTTGATCTGCTGCCACAAGTCCACCAGCCGCCACCAGTTATCGCCATCGGCGGGTTCCCGCCGCGCGAATTCCGTTGCCGTGCGGGCAGGGTCGTGATAGACGACGGGCGGGTCGGCATCGGCCGCGCTGCGCGGATGCCCGACCACCGCCGGCGCGTGCGACCACCGCAGCCCGTGGTCTTCGAGCTGCAGCGCCGCCATCGCCGGTGAGGCCACCGTCATCGGGTAGTAGGAGCTGAACAGGTCGGTGATGTAGCCGGGCGTCAGCTCCGCGCTGCGGACCGCGCCGCCCGGTTCCGGCTGCGCTTCGAGCACCAGCACGTCCCATCCGGCGTCCGCCAGCATCGCGGCGGCAACCAGCCCGTGGTGTCCGGCCCCGATGACGACGGCGTCCGCGGTATCCCCCACGGTCACTTCACCTGGCTCGGCTCCTTGCGCTCCGCCAGCGACCCCAGTCGCCACAGGCATTCCTTGTTGCGCGGGTAAGCCGCGGCCAGCGCAAGGGAATTGGGCACGGCCCCCATCGGCCCCTCGACGGGCACTTCGATCATCTCCACCCGGCAGCCCGTCGGGATCTCGTGCAGCAGCATCGTTATCCGCGCGGCGCCGAGCGGCCCCAGGCGGGCGCACAGCACCAGCTTGTGCGGCGGTTCGCACTCTTCGACCACCGTCGCGTCGTTGATGACCAGCGGCCAGATCCCGATCGAGTGCCTGATCGATGAGCCGGGCTCCGGCCAGTTCGGATCGACGGCCCGCATGCGGCTGTTGCCCACCACCCACTGGGTGTAGGTCCACCCCTCGGCCAGCACTTCCCACACCCGCTCGCAAGGCGCGGCCACGTCCCGCGTCGCACTCAGCACCACAACCATTCCCCTTTCGGCTACCGCGGCGGAATACCCACGTAGCGGCCGTCGTACCGGCGAAATTCGGGTTTACCGGGCCCCGACAGTGGTTAATCTCCTAGCGGTCAAAATCCGGACGGCGAAAGGCGAGATCGTGACGGTGCGACGGTTGATTCTCGGTGTGGGCGCGGTACTTTTGCTGGCCGGTGTGATCGGGCTATTGGCGCCGGTGTCGATTTCCGACGGCAACGGTCATTCGATCGGGTGCGGGAACGCGGTCGCGACGGACCTGTCCGCGGCCAGAAGCGCGAACAACAACAGCGTGGCGAACATCCCGATCCTCAATCAGGTTGTTCCGCACACCGACTATGTGGCGCAGTGCCAGTCGTCGGTGGGCAGCCGGCGCATGTGGTCGATTCCGCTGGCGGTCATCGGGCTGCTCGCGATCGGCGGTGTGTTGCTGACGGGCCGTCAGGGCGCGGCGCGGGCGGGCACCTAAACCGCGGTCAGATCACCCGCATCCGCGCGAAGTTACGCAAGCCCTGCGGCGCCACGCGCGAAAGACCGTACAGCGCATAGGCTTCCGGAGCCACGGGGCGAATCGGCTTCTTCTTCTTGACCGACGACAGGATCGCGTTGGCGACCTTGTCGGGGCCGTAATGCCGCAGCGCGAACATCTTGCCGAGCTGGCCGCGGCGGCCGTCGACCTGTTCGCCCTTTCCGGCGGGCGCGTCGAACCGGGTGGTGTTGATGATGTTGGTGTCGATGACGCCGGGGCAGATGGTGGTCAGCCCCACCCCCGCGGCGTCGAGTTCGGCGCGCAGGCAATCGGAGAACATGTAGGTCGCCGCCTTCGAGGTGCAGTAGGCGTTCAGCGACTGCAACGGCGCGTAGGCGGCCATCGATGACACGTTGACGATGTACCCGCCGGTGCCACGCTCGACCAGCCGCCGCGCGAAGGACCGGCACCCGTTGACCACGCCGCCCAGGTTGACGTCGAGCACCCGGTCGAACTGCTCGGCCGGGGTGTCCAGGAATCCCCCGGCCTGTCCGATGCCGGCGTTGTTGACCACGATGTCGGGCACGCCGTGTTCGGCGCTCACCCGGTCGGCGAACGCCTCCACGGCCGCGGCATCGGACACGTCCAGCACGTAGGCGTGCGCGACGCCACCGCGGGTGGCGATCTCGGCGGCCGTGGCCTTGACGGCCGCCTCGTCGATGTCGCTGATGACCAGCTCGGCGCCCTCCCGCGCGAACGCGAACGCCGTCTCGCGGCCGATGCCGCTGCCGGCGCCGGTGACCGACACCAGCGTGTCGCCGAAGGACCCGCGCGGGCGCCCGACCTGCGCGCGCAGCAGCGCGCGGCTGGGCGGTTTGCCCTCGGCCAGATCGGCGAACTCGTGCACCGCCGCGGCCATCACCTGCGGGTGGGACATCGGCGAGAAATGGCCGGCCCTGATGTCGCGCCGCCACAGCCGCGGAACGAAGCGGGGCGTGTGGTCGTAGCCGTACGGCCGCACGTACTTGTCCTTGGTGTTGACGATCAGCTGCACCGGCACGTCGACGACTTCGACGCCCTGCCCGCGGCCGGAGAACGAGCGAAAGTAGTTGGCGGGATAGGTCTTTACCGAACGGGCGGCGTCGCGGGCCAGGTTGGGCGAGTGGTGGATCTGCTCGACCGGGATGTTGTCCACCGCGTTGCGCCGAAGCGCCGGGATCGACAGCGTCAGCCGGAGGAACAGCGGCGCGAGCACCGGGATCGAGAAGAAGATCATGTAGGTCAGCCGCAGTGCCTGGCTGATCGCCCGGGCGAAGGTGCGCGGGCGCCAGGGCCGCCGCAGCCCGCTGAAGATGTAGTCGACCAGTTGGTCCTGGCTGGGCCCGGACACCGACGTGAACGTGGCGACCCGGTCACCGGCACCGGCCCGCTTGAGGTAGTGCCACACGCCCACCGAGCCCCAGTCGTGGGCGAGCACGTGCACGGGCCGGCCGGGGCTGAGCTCGCCGGTCACCGCGGCGAAGTCGTCGGCGAACCGGTCCATGCGGTATGCCGACACCGGCTTGGGCGCCGAGGACTCACCGACGCCACGGTTGTCGTACCGCAGGATGCGGAACCGGTCGGCCAGCAGCGGCACGACACCGTCCCAGAGCACATGCGAGTCGGGGAAGCCGTGAACCAGCACGACGGTGGGCCCCTCGGGATTGCCCTCTTCGTAGACAGCGATTCGCGCGCCGTCGGCGCTGTCGACGAAATGCTGGGCTAGCTGTTGTGTTGCCGGCATCTGCGACCTCCCGCTTGAACTGCAGTGGCCACACCGTAGCAAGGGCGTTCGCGGCGTCCCGGCATCCGCGCGCGGTCCGCCCTGGATGTGTGCCGGTGCGGACGCAGTGACAGGATAGTTTGGGTAGTTACTTCGAACGGCTAGCGACATGTTCGACCCACCCCGACCCACGAGCGATCGAGGAGTCAAAAACGATGGCCTTCTCCGTCCAGATGCCGGCACTCGGTGAGAGCGTCACCGAAGGGACGGTCACCCGCTGGCTCAAGCAGGAAGGCGACACGGTCGAGCTCGACGAACCCCTCGTCGAGGTGTCCACCGACAAGGTCGACACCGAAATCCCGTCGCCCGCCGCCGGTGTGCTGACCAAGATCGTCGCCCAGGAGGACGACACCGTCGAGGTGGGCGGCGAGCTGGCCGTGATCGGCGACTCGGCGGAGGGCGGCTCCCAGGGCGGCGGTTCCCAGGCGGCCCCGCAGGCGCCCAGCCAGCCGGAGCCGCAGGCCGAAGCAGCCCAGCCGGAACCGCAGGCCGAAGCCGCCCCGCCGGCCCAATCCGAGCCCGAACCCGAGGCCCCGGTCCAGCCGGAGCCTCAGCCGGCCGCGCAGAGCTCCGGCGGCGGCGACGCGACCCCGGTGTTGATGCCGGAGCTCGGCGAGTCGGTGGCCGAGGGCACGGTGACCCGCTGGCTGAAGAAGGTCGGCGACTCGGTCCAGGTCGACGATGCGCTGGTGGAGGTGTCGACCGACAAGGTGGACACCGAGATCCCCTCCCCGGTGGGCGGCGTCCTGATCAGCATCACCGCCGAAGAGGACGCCACCGTGCCGGTCGGCGGCGAGCTGGCGCGCATCGGCAGCGGTTCGGAAGCCGCCTCCGCTCCGACGCCGCCGCCCGCCCCCAAACCGGAACCCAAGCCCGAGCCGGCACCCGAACCACCCAAGGCCGAGTCGAAGCCCGCACCGCAGCCGGTTTCGCAGCCCGCGCCGGCGCCGAAAGCCCAACCGGCGCAGGCGCAACCGGCGGCCCAGCCCAGTGGCTCGAGTCCGAACGGCGCGCCGTACGTGACCCCGCTGGTGCGAAAACTGGCCACCGAGCACAACATCGACCTCGCCGAGATCACCGGCACCGGCGTCGGCGGCCGCATCCGCAAGCAAGACGTGCTCGCCGCGGCGGAAAAGAAACAACAGGCCCAGAAGGCGCCCGCGCCAGCGCAGGCACCCGCCGCCGCACCGGCCGGGGAGGGCAAGGCGGCCGCGGCGGCCGCCCCCACCACGGCGCCGGCCCTGGCGCACCTGCGTGGCACCACGCAGAAGGCCAGCCGGATCCGCCAGCTCACCGCGAACAAAACGCGGGAATCCCTGCAGGCGACGGCCCAGCTCACCCAGACCCACGAGGTCGACATGACCAGGATCGTCGGGTTGCGGGCGAGGGCGAAGTCCGCGTTCGCCGAGCGCGAGGGGGTGAACCTGACCTTCCTGCCGTTCATCGCCAGGGCGGTGATCGACGCGTTGAAGATCCACCCCAACATCAACGCGAGCTACAACGAGCAGAGCAAGGAAATCACCTACTACGACGCCGAGCATCTCGGCTTCGCCGTCGATACCGAACAGGGGCTGCTCTCCCCCGTCATCCACAACGCCGGCGACCTCTCGCTGGCCGGACTGGCCCGGGCCATCGCCGACATCGCCGCGCGCGCTCGCTCGGGTGACCTCAAACCCGACGAACTGTCCGGCGGGACCTTCACCATCACCAACATCGGCAGCCAGGGCGCGTTGTTCGACACCCCCATCCTGGTTCCGCCGCAGGCCGCCATGCTGGGCACCGGGGCCATCGTGAAGCGGCCCCGGGTGATTGTCGACGAATTCGGCAACGAGTCCATCGGCGTCCGCTCCATCTGTTATCTCCCGCTCACCTATGACCATCGGCTCATCGACGGCGCTGATGCCGGACGCTTCCTCACCACGATCAAGAACCGCCTCGAAGAGGGAGCGTTCGAGGCCGACTTGGGTCTTTAGGGGGCGGGCGAACGGTGGTCAAGCTCGTCATCGCCATAGCGGGTTCGTCCGGACTGATCGGATCCGCTTTGACCGCGGCGCTGCGTGCGGCCGACCACCGGGTGTTGCGCATCGTGCGGCGGGCGCCGTCGAATTCCGACGAATTGCACTGGAACCCCGAGAGCGGCGAATTCGACGTCGACATGATCAGCGACGTCGACGCCGTCGTCAACCTGTGCGGTGTCAACGTCGGCCAGCGTCGCTGGTCGGGCGCCTTCAAGCAAGGTCTGCGGGACAGCCGCATCACTCCCACCGAAGTCCTGGCGCATGCCGTCGCCGAGGCCGGGGTGGGGACTCTGGTCAACGCCAGCGCGGTGGGCTACTACGGGAACACCAAGGACCGTGTGGTCGACGAAAACGACCGGGCGGGAAAGGGTTTCCTGGCCCAGCTGTGCGAAGACTGGGAGGCCGCCACACTGCCGGCGCAATACGGTGGCGCCCGGGTGGTGCTCGCCCGCACCGGGCTGGTGTTCGCCCCCTCCGGTGGCGCGTTGGGGCAGTTGCGGCCGTTGTTCCGGACGGGCCTCGGGGCCCGGCTGGGCAGCGGCCGTCAATACATGTCCTGGATCACCCTGGAGGACGAGGTGCGGGCGCTGCTTTTCGCGATCTCCGACACCGCGCTCTCCGGCCCGGTCAACATGACCGGGCCCGCGCCCGTCACCAACGCCGAATTCACCACCGCGTTCGGCCGCGCGGTCAACCGGCCGACGCCGCTGATGATGCCCGGCTTCGCAGTGCGCGCCGCGCTCGGTGAGTTCGCCGACGAGGGCGTGCTCATCGGCCAGCGTGCCATCCCGTCCGCGCTGGAGCGGGCCGGTTTCCAGTTCCACCACAACACGATTGGCGAGGCGCTCGGTTACGCCACCGCGCGGCGCGACCACGACTAGCGGGGATCGCGAGGGCGGCGGAGCCGGTCGAAGCGGGTCGCCGCCATCGGGACTAGCGGCGATCGCGAGGGCGGCGGAGCCGGGCGAAGCGGGTCGCCGCCATCGGGACTAGCCACCACGGCCGGCGAGTGTCACGCCAGCGTGGCTGACTCCGCCCAACGTCACGCCAGCGTGGCGCAGCGTCGCGGGGTGGTTGTACGACGAGTACCGTCGCGAACGTGATCGATTCCATCCGGTCCAGCCTGGCCGCGATCGACGTTCGCCAGCTCGGAACAGTCGACTACAGCACCGCCTGGCAGCTGCAGCGCGAGCTGGCCGACGCCAGGGTCGCCGGCGGCACCGACACGCTGCTGTTGCTGGAGCATCCGCCCGTCTACACCGCGGGGCGGCGCACCGAGCCGCACGAACGGCCGGTGAACGGCACCCCCGTCGTCGACACCGACCGCGGCGGCAAGATCACCTGGCACGGCCCGGGGCAACTGGTCGGGTATCCGATCATCGGCCTGGCTGAACCGCTCGACGTTCTGAATTACGTGCGGCGCCTGGAGGAGGCGTTGATCAAGGTGTGCGGCGACCTCGGCTTGGCGACCGGTCGGGTGCACGGCCGCTCCGGGGTGTGGGTGCCGGGCGGCGGCGGCCGGCCCGACCGCAAGGTGGCAGCCATCGGCGTCCGGGTGTCGCGCGCGACCACCCTGCACGGGTTCGCGCTCAACTGCGACTGCGACCTCGGCGCGTTCGGCACGATCGTGCCCTGTGGCATCAGCGACGCCGGCGTGACGTCGCTGTCCGCCGAACTGGGACGTCCGGTGGTGGTCGACGACGTCCGCGCGGCCGTCGCCGCCGCCGTCTGCGACGCCCTCGACGGCGCCCTGCCGGTCCAGGAACACCCGGGTACGCGCGTAGCATCGGGCATGTGACTGTCGCACCCGAAGGCCGCAAATTGCTGCGCCTCGAGGTCCGCAACGCGCAAACGCCGATCGAACGCAAGCCGCCGTGGATCAAGGTCCGGGCCCGGATGGGTCCCGAATACACCCAGTTGAAGGGCCTGGTCCGCCGCGAGGGGCTGCACACGGTCTGCGAAGAGGCCGGCTGCCCCAACATCTTCGAGTGCTGGGAGGACCGGGAAGCCACCTTCCTGATCGGTGGTGACCAGTGCACCCGGCGCTGCGACTTCTGCCAGATCGACACCGGAAAGCCCGCCGCCCTGGACCGCGACGAGCCGCGGCGCGTCGCGGACAGCGTGCGCACCATGGGACTGCGTTACGCCACCATCACCGGGGTGGCTCGCGATGACCTGCCCGACGGCGGGGCCTGGCTCTACGCCGAGACGGTGCGCGCCATCAAGGAACTCAACCCGTCGACCGGCGTCGAACTGTTGATCCCCGACTTCAACGGCGAGCCCACCCGGCTTGCCGAGGTGTTCGAATCACTCCCGGACGTGTTGGCGCACAACGTCGAAACCGTGCCCCGCATCTTCAAGCGGATCCGGCCCGCCTTCACCTACCAGCGCAGCCTCGACGTGATCACCGCGGCGCGCGACGCCGGGCTGGTCACCAAGAGCAATCTCATCCTCGGGCTGGGCGAAACCGCCGACGAGGTGCGCACCGCCCTGGCCGACCTGCGGGGCGCCGGCTGCGACGTCGTCACCATCACCCAGTACCTGCGCCCGTCGACGCGGCACCATCCGGTCGAACGCTGGGTGCATCCCGACGAGTTCGTCGAGTTCGCCCGGCACGCCGAGCGGCTGGGCTTCGCCGGGGTGCTGGCCGGGCCGCTGGTGCGGTCGTCCTACCGGGCGGGCCGGCTCTACGAGCAAGCCGCGCGCACCCGCACCTGAAGTTGTAGCGCCGCGCTAGTCGGCGCGGGCGGTACGTATTCTTTGACTATGGCTAAACCCCGCACCGCCGCTGAGAACAAGGCCGCCCGAGCGCAGGCGCAAGCCGCGCGCAAGGCCGCCGCGAAGGAGCGGCGCGCCCAGCTGTGGCAGGCGTTCAACATGCAGCGCCGCGAGGACAAGCGACTGCTGCCCTACATGATCGGCGCCTTCGTGCTGATCGTGGCAATCTCCGTGGCGGTCGGTGTGTGGGCCGGCGGGCTGACGATGATCACCTTGATTCCCCTGGGCGTGGTGCTGGGCGGGCTGGTCGCCTTCATCATCTTCGGCCGCCGGGCGCAGAAGAGCGTCTACAGCAAGGCCGAGGGCCAAACCGGCGCGGCCGCATGGGCTTTGGACAATTTGCGCGGCAAGTGGCGGGTGACGCCGGGGGTGGCCGCGACCGGCCACCTCGACGCGGTGCACCGGGTCATCGGCCGGCCCGGCGTCATCTTGGTCGGGGAAGGGTCGTCCGCCCGGGTCCGGCCGCTGCTCGCCCAGGAGAAGAAGCGCACCGCGCGGCTCATCGGCGACGTGCCGATCTACGACATCATCGTCGGCAACGGCGACGACGAGGTTCCGCTGTCCAAGCTGGAGCGCCACCTCAACCGCCTGCCGGCCAACATCACCGCCAAACAGATGGACACGCTGGAGTCCCGGTTGGCCGCGCTGGGGACGCGCGCCGGCGCCGCCGTCCTGCCAAAGGGGCCGCTCCCCAACGCCGGCAAGATGCGCGGCGTGCAGCGCACCGTGCGCCGCAAATAATCAGCGCCGCACGACCGCCGTTGCGGTCAGCCGGTCCTGCAATCCCCGGCCGTCCCAGTCGGTGAACAACGCCGGGACGACGGTTCCCACCAGTACGCCCCGTACCACCGCGCGGACAATGCCGACCGCCGCCTGCCCGTCGACCGTCACCACCCGCAGTCCCAGCACCAACTGCCCGGGCGTGAAGCCGAACAGCCGCACCGCGACCACGCCCAGCACGAACCAGATGGCCAGCACCGCCGTCGCCAACGTTTGTTCGGAGAAAACACCGAAGCGCAGGGCCAGCGCGGCCAGGCCGTAGGAGATCAGCCAGTCGACCATCAACGCGCCCAGCCGACGACCCATCGGGGCCAGGGACCCCGGTCCGGTTTCCGGCAGGCCCAGCTTCTCACCGGGGTAAGCGGATCGCGATTCCGGCGTCATCGGCCGAAACCCGGGTTCGGCTCCCCGACCTGCACGGCCCGCGCCCGAAAGGGAACGCTGCGCTCGGGCGCCGGACCAGATACGATCTTGCGATCCATGGCCCCACAATAGAACCCGCCGCCAATGCCGCCTCTTTTGTGGATGACATGGGTCGCGTAACGTGCGCGCAACACGGGGTTGACTGGCGGGCAACATCTGCTCCATAGCGTCAGGCCGCGGATCTCACCAAGTAAAGGAGCATTTCTGTGACGGAAACGACGCCCGACGACGTCTTCAAACTCGTCAAGGACGAGAACGTCGAGTTTGTCGACGTCCGGTTCTGTGACTTGCCAGGCATCATGCAGCACTTCACGATTCCGGTTTCGTTTTTCGATGAGAGCGTCTTCGAGGACGGCCTGGCCTTCGACGGTTCGTCGATTCGCGGATTCCAATCCATCCATGAATCCGACATGCTCCTCCTGCCCGACCCCGCGACGGCGCAGATCGACCTGTTCACCGAGCACAAGACGCTGAACCTGAACTTCTTCGTGCACGACCCGTTCACCCTCGAGCCCTACTCGCGCGACCCGCGCAACATCGCCCGCAAGGCGGAAAACTACCTGATCAGCACCGGCGTCGCGGACACCGCGTACTTCGGCGCCGAGGCCGAGTTCTACATCTTCGACTCGGTGAGCTTCGACTCGCGCACCAACGGGTCCTTCTACGAGGTCGACGCGATCTCGGGGTGGTGGAACACCGGCGAGCCGACCGAGAACGACGGCACCCCCAACCGCGGCTACAAGGTCCGCCCCAAGGGTGGGTACTTCCCGGTCGCCCCCGTCGACCACTACGTCGACCTGCGCGCCGACATGCTGTCGAACCTCATCAAGGCCGGCTTCAGCCTGGAGAAGGGCCACCACGAGGTGGGCACCGGCGGGCAGGCCGAGATCAACTACAAGTTCAACACGCTGCTGCACGCCGCCGACGACATGCAGTTGTACAAGTACATCGTCAAGAACACGGCGTGGCAGAACGGCAAGACCGTCACGTTCATGCCCAAGCCGCTGTTCGGCGACAACGGCTCCGGCATGCACACCCACCAGTCGCTGTGGAAGGACGGCAACCCGCTGATGTACGACGAGACCGGTTACGCCGGCCTGTCGGACACCGCGCGGCACTACATCGGCGGCCTGTTGCACCACGCCCCGTCGCTGCTGGCCTTCACCAACCCGACCGTCAACTCCTACAAGCGCCTGGTCCCGGGTTACGAGGCGCCGATCAACCTGGTCTACAGCCAGCGCAACCGCTCGGCTTGTGTCCGCATCCCGATCACCGGCAGCAACCCGAAGGCCAAGCGGCTCGAGTTCCGTTGCCCCGACTCGTCGGGCAACCCGTACCTGGCGTTCTCGGCGATGCTGATGGCCGGGCTCGATGGCATCAAGAACAAGATCGAGCCGCAGGCCCCGGTGGACAAGGACCTGTACGAATTGCCGCCGGAGGAGGCCGCCAACATCCCGCAGGCGCCCACCCAGCTGTCCGCGGTGATCGACCGACTGGAAGAGGACCACGAATACCTCACTGAGGGCGGCGTTTTCACACCCGACCTGATCGAGACGTGGATCAGCTTCAAGCGCGAGAACGAGATCCTGCCGGTGCAGATCCGGCCGCACCCGTACGAGTTCGCGCTCTACTACGACGTCTAAGTCGGCGTCCGTCCGCAGTAGCTCCTAGAAGAGTCCACCCGCTCGTCCAACGAGCGGGTGGACTCTTCGCTTTCCGTGCCGAGCATGTGGCGGAAAGTTCAGATTCGAAGTCTTGCGGCGGCAACCGATACGGCGTTAGCTTCTGGGCCATGACTATCAGCACCGCACAGGTAATGGTTGGGGGCGGCAGGGGCCGCATCGGCGGAGGCGCCGGCGGAGGCCGCCACGGTGGCGGTGCCGGCGGGGGCCGCTTCGGCGGCGGTGCCGGCGAGGGCCGCTTCGGCGGCGGTGCCGGCGGGGGCCGCTACGGTGGCGGGGCCGGCGGAGGCCGCCACGGCGGCGGTGCCGGCGGAGGCCGTTAACGAATCACCCGATCGGGGCAGGCGGCTCGTCTGGGTCGGCTGTCCCGCCGAGGTCGAGTTGCATCCACGCGACGTCGTGCCAGCGGCCGTGCTTCCATCCGACGCGCCGATATAGGCCGGCGTCCTGGAAACCGAACGATCGGTGAAAGCCGTTGCTGGCCTCGTTCGGTTGGGTGATGCCGGCGAAGGCCCTCCGGTAGCCGCGCTCCGTGAGCCGGCGCAGCAATTGCGTGTAGAGCCGGCGACCGCCGCGCGCGCGGTGATGGTCGGGGTCGACGTAGATTCCGGTCTCCACCGACCATTGGAAGCTGGGCAGGCGCCGCAGCGCGTGGCCGTAGGCGAAACCGATGGCCCGAGCGTCGCGTTCGAGGACGAGCCATTCGTGGGCGTCGCGGATGCGGTTGGCCATCTCCCCGACGCTCGGGACTTCGATCTCCCAGCTGATCGCCGTTTCCTCGACGTACGGGCGGTAGATCGCAAGGCACGCCGCGGCATCCTCCGCGGACGCCGGACGCACCCGGTCGATGTTCGCTGGCATGCCCGGCATTCTTTCAGGCTTGCATGGGGTTGCGGCCGGCCGCCCAAACGCGGGCGAACTCGCGAGACATAAACCACGGCGAACTTTTACGGCGTGTCGTCGCCATAGGTTATGTGTCGTGGCGGAAGGCGCCGGGTGGAGGAAGGCCCCAGGAGGCGAAGGCGGGAGGAGCCGAAAAGGCGCGAAAGTCGCGACTAGCCGTCGAGCGCGAGGTCCTTGCGGAACCGCTGCATTCCGTCGATCTTGTCGTCCAGCGACGCATCCGGTCCCGCGTAGAACATCCACGGCATGGTGATGATGCCCGTGATGCCGGCGTCGGCGGCGCGTTGGTAGTCGGCCGTGGTGAAGGCGTCGGTCAGCGGTGTCAGGATGGTGAAATCGTCCATCGACAAACCGTTTTCGGCCCGCAACTCCCGCAGCCGGCCCACGGCCTCGATGGCGCGTTCGGTCTTGATGAGATCGCCGATCCAGCCGTCGTTGCGGGCGGCGCGGCGCAGCGCGATGTCGCTGAGCCCGCCGACGTACACCGGGATCGGCGGCGGCGTCGGCTCCATTTCCAGCCGCGGTGTGCGATAGAACGTGCCCTCGAATTCCGTCCAGCCCGGTCGCCACAGCGCGCGCATCAGGTCGATGATCTCGTCGGTCCGTTTCCCGCGGGCCTCGAACCGCTCGCCCATCAACGCGAATTCCTCGCGGCACCAGCCGACGCCGATGCCGAGCTCCACCCGGCCCGACGCCAGAACCGCCGCGGTGCCAATGGCTTTGGCCGCGGAGTAGGGGTTGCGCATCGCGGGGATGTAGACGGTGTTGACGAACCGCAACCGCGTGGTGACCTGGGCCAGAGCGCCGATGAGGACCCACGGGTCGGGCCAGTCGGTGAACGGCTGCCAGCGCCGTTGCCCGTCCTTGGTGTACGGGTACGGGGTGTCCAGCGTCTCCAAGTTGACGACGTGATCGGGAATCCCGACGCCGTCGTAGCCGAGTTCGTCGGCGGCCTTGGCGAGCTCGATGATCTCCCGGGTGTTCAGGAAGGCGCTGCTGACGTAGAACTTCATTCGGCTTCCCGGGCCCACGCCGGCTCGATGAAGACGCCCTCGGCCTCGACGGTGACGCCCGCGGCGTCCGAAATCGTGCCGCGCGCAAAGACTTTGCGGCCCTCCTTGCCGTCGACCCACGCCTCGCAACGCAGCGGCCCGAGCGGGGTGCCGCGCAGGTACTTCACGGTGATGGTTCCGGTGAAGCGCGCCTTGGACAGCCCCTCGCTGGCCGCCTCGCCGAGCATGTGGTCGAGCACCAGGGCGCTGACACCGCCGTGCACCAGTTTCGGTGGCCCCTCGTAGGCCGAACCGAGGACGAACTCGCTCCAGCAGCGCCCGCCGCCGTCGTGGTGGACGACGATCGGCGGCGCGATCGGGTTGCACACCCCGATCGCGGCGTTGCCCAGCGGCAGCGGACGGCCGTCGACGCGGTAGGTCACTCCGACCGGCCGGGTCCGTTGCCGCAACGACTCGGTGACGGCCTCGATCGCGGAACGGGCCCGGGCGACGACGTCGTCGTCGACCTCGGTCCGGATGGTGGCGTCGACGAGCTCGCGCACGGCGTCGGCCAACGGGGCGTAGAGCGCTGTCACTCGCTGCGCCTCCGCCGCGTCGAGCACCTCGAATATGGCGTCCAACGCGCCGGCCTCCTGACTCAACTGCCAAACACCTTCCGTACCACCGCTTTCGCCCGCCGCGTCACCCGAAGATAGTTGTCCAGGAACTCCCCGCCGTCATCGGTCGGCCAGCCCGCGGCCACCGCGACGGCGTTGAGCTGGCGTCCCGGCCCGGGCAGCTGATCGGTCGGCTTCCCGCGGACCAGCACCAGCGCGTTGCGGGCGCGCGTGGCGGTCAGCCACGCCTGCCGCAGCAGATCCACCTCCTCGGCCGGCACCAGGTCGGCCGCGGCGATCGCGTCCAGGCACTCCAGCGTCGAGGTGTTGTGCAGGGCGGGAATCTCGTGCGCATGCCGCAGCTGCATCAGCTGCACGGTCCACTCGATGTCGGCCAGTCCCCCGCGACCCAGCTTGGTGTGCGTGTTGGGGTCGGCGCCGCGCGGCAGCCGTTCGGACTCGACGCGGGCCTTGATGCGGCGGATCTCCCGCACCGCCTCGGCGGACATCCCGGCGGGCGGGTAGCGCGTCTCGTCGGCCATCAACAAGAACCGCTCGCCCAGGTCCGCGTCGCCGGCGACCGCGTGCGCCCGCAGCAGGGCCTGAATCTCCCACGGCTGCGCCCACTGCTGGTAGTAGGCGGCATAGGAACCCAGCGTGCGCACCAACGGACCCTGGCGGCCCTCGGGCCGCAGGTTGGCGTCGACCTCCAGCGGCGGATCAACGCTGGGCGTGCCCAGCAGGGTGCGAACCTGCTCGGCCACCGTCGTCGACCACCGGATCGCCACCGAGTCCTCGACGCCGGCCGCCGCCTCGCACACGAACATCACGTCGGCATCGGACCCGTAGCCCAGCTCCATGCCGCCGAGCCTGCCCATACCGATCACCGCGATAACCGCCGGCGCCTTACCGTCCTTGGGGAGGTTGGCACGGATGATCGCGTCCAGCGCGGCCTGCAGCACGGCCACCCACACCGAGGTGAGGCCCCGGCACACGTCGGTGACCTCGAGAAAACCGAGCAGATCGGCCGAGCCGATGCGGGCCAGTTCGCGGCGGCGCAGGGTGCGGGCGGCCGCGATCGCGCGCACCGCGTCGGGGTGGCGGCTGGCCGAGGCGACCAGCGCCCTGGCCACCGCGGCGGGATCCGTTTCGAGCAGCTTGGGACCGGCCGCGCCGTCGCTGTAGTCCTGAATCACCCGGGGCGCGCGCATCAGCAGGTCCGGCACGTAGGCGGACGTGCCCAGCACGTGCATGAGCCGCTTGGCCACCGCGGACTTGTCGCGCAGCGTGGACAGGTACCAGTTCTCCGCGGCCAGGGCCTCGCTCAGGCGGCGATAGGCCAGCAGCCCACCGTCGGGATCAGGGGCGTACGACATCCAGTGCAGCAGCCTGGGCAGCAGCACCGACTGCACGCGCCCGCGCCGGCCGCTCTGGTTGACCAGCGCCGACATGTGTTTCAGCGCGGTCTGCGGCCCCTCATAGCCGAGCGCGGCGAGCTGCCGCTCGGCGGCCTCCGACGTCATGCCGTGCCGGATATCCAAACCGGCCGGGCCGATCGATTCCAGCAGGGGCTGGTAGAAGAGCTTGGCGTGCAGCTGGGAAACCCGCAGGTTCTGGTGCCGCAGCTCCTCGCGGAGCACGCCCGCGGCGTCGTGCCGTCCGTCGGGCCGGATGTGCGCGGCGCGGGCCAGCCAGCGCACCGCCTCCTCGTCCTCGGCCTCCGGCAGCAGGTGGGTGCGTTTGAGCCGCTGCAGTTGCAGCCGGTGCTCGAGGAGCCGGAGGAATTCGTAGGAAGCGGTCAGGTTCGCCGCGTCCTCGCGGCCGATGTAGCCGCCCTGACCCAACGCGTCCAGCGCGTCGACCGTGGACGCGACGTGCAGCGAATCGTCGCCGCGGCCGTGCACCAGCTGCAGCAGCTGCACCGCGAACTCCACGTCCCGCAGCCCGCCGCTGCCGAGTTTGATCTCGCGGCCGCGCACGTCGGCGGGCACCAGCTGCTCGACCCGGCGGCGCATGGCCTGCACCTCGCTGACGAAGTCCTCGCGCTCGCAGGCGACCCACACCATCGGCATCAACGCGGTCAGGTAGCGCTCGGCGAGCTCCTGATCACCCACGGCCGCGCGGGCTTTCAGCAACGCCTGGAATTCCCAGGTTTTCGCCCAGCGCTGGTAGTAGGCGATGTGCGATTCGACGGTGCGGACCAGCTCGCCGCTGCGGCCCTCCGGCCGCAGCCCGGCATCGACCTGGAAGAAGGCCTCCGATGCGATCCGCATCATCTCGCCGGCCAGCCGGGTGGTGAGCGCGTCGGCGCGCTCACCGACGAAAATGACGTCGACGTCGCTGACGTAGTTCAGTTCGCGGGCACCGCATTTACCCATCGCGATGACGGCCAGCCGTGGTGGCGTGCGGTCTCCGCACACGCTGGCCTCGGCCGCCCGCAGCGCGGCGGCCAGCGCGGCGTCCGCCAGATCCGACAGCTGGGCGCCCACCAACGTGAACGGCAGCACCGGCTCGTCTTCCACCGTCGCGGCCAGGTCGAGCGCGGCCAGCACCAGCAGCTGGTCGCGGTACAGGGTCTGCAGGCGCGTCGCAGCCGAACCCGGCGCGTCCGACGTCTCGTCGACACACTGGGTGAACACCGCGCGCAGCTCGTCGCGCGTGGGCAGTTTGGCCTTGCCCCGCAACAGTTTCCACGACCTCGGGTGGACGGCCAGGTGATCTCCGAGGGCCAACGAGGCGCCGAGCACCGCGAACAGCCGCCCGCGCAAGGGCCGTTCGGTGAGCAGCGCGGCGTTGAGCTCGTCCCAGTCGGTGTCGGGGTTCTCCGCCAACCGGATCAGGGCGCGCAGCGCGGCGTCGGGGTCCGGTGCGCGCGACAGCGACCACAGCAGGTCGACGTGCGCTTGGTCGTCGTGGTCGTACCAACCCAGCTGCGCCAGGCGATCGCCCGCGGGAGGATCGACCAGGCCAAGCCGGCCCACGCTGGGCAGCCGGGGGCGCTGCGTCGCGGGTTTGGTCACGCCCACGACGGTATCGCAACCCCCTGCGTTGCACGGCCAAGGCGGCCGCCCTGTTAACGGCGACGCGGGCTACAGCGACAGGTAGGTGCTCAGCTCGTACTGCGTGACGTGGCTGCGGTAGTTCGCCCACTCCGTGCGCTTGTTGCGCAGGAAGAAGTCAAAAACGTGCTCCCCCAAGGTTTCCGCGACGAGCTCGGAGGACTCCATGGCGCGCAGCGCGCTGTCCAGGCTGGTCGGCAGCTCGCGGTAGCCCATCGCGATGCGCTCCTCGGGCGTCAGGTCCCACACGTTGTCCTCGGCCTGCGGCCCCAGCACGTAACCCTTCTCCACCCCGCGCAGCCCGGCGGCCAGCAACACGGCGAACGTCAGGTAGGGGTTGCAGGCCGAGTCGGGGCTGCGCACCTCGATGCGCCGCGACGACGTCTTGTGCGGGGTGTACATCGGCACCCGCACCAGCGCCGACCGGTTGGCCGCACCCCACGACGCCGCCGTGGGCGCCTCACCGCCCTGCACCAGCCGCTTGTAGGAGTTCACCCACTGATTAGTGACCGCGCTGATCTCGGAGGCGTGCTCGAGGATGCCGGCGATGAACGACTTGCCCACATCGGACAGCTGCAGCGGGTCGTCGGGACTGTGGAACGCGTTGACGTCACCCTCGAACAGGCTCATGTGGGTGTGCATCGCCGAGCCGGGGTGCTGCCCGAACGGCTTGGGCATGAACGACGCCCGGGCCCCGTTCTCGATCGCGACCTCCTTGATGACGTAGCGGAACGTCATCACGTTGTCGGCCATCGACAGTGCGTCGGCGAACCGCAGGTCGATCTCCTGCTGGCCGGGCGCGCCTTCGTGGTGGCTGAACTCCACCGAGATGCCCATGAATTCCAGAGACTCGATCGCGTGCCGGCGGAAGTTCGAGGCGGAGTCGTGCACCGCCTGGTCGAAATAGCCCGCGTTGTCGACCGGCACGGGCACCGACCCGTCGTCCGGGCCAGGCTTGAGCAGGAAGAACTCGATCTCGGGGTGGACGTAGCAGGAGAACCCGAGGTCGTTGGCCTTCTGTAGCTGGCGGCGCAGCACGTGCCGCGGGTCCGCCCAGGACGGCGAGCCGTCCGGCATGGTGATGTCGCAGAACATCCGCGCCGAGTGGTGGTGACCGCCGGAAGCCCACGGCAGCACCTGGAAGGTCGACGGGTCCGGGTTGGCCACGGTGTCGGATTCCGAGACGCGCGAGAAGCCCTCGATCGAGGATCCGTCGAAGCCGATGCCCTCTTCGAAGGCGCCTTCGAGTTCGGCCGGGGCGATGGCGACCGACTTGAGGAAACCGAGCACATCGGTGAACCACAGCCGAACAAAGCGGATATCCCGTTCCTCCAGGGTGCGGAGGACGAATTCCTTCTGGCGATCCATAACCGAAACAGTAGGCAACAGCTGTTAATTCTGTGTTACCGACGCGCGATCACAACAATTGCGAACATTGCAAACAGGCTGCTCAGTGCGGTCACGACTTGCAGCGGTAGGACGGGGGCGGCAACGTGCCCGCCACGAGATACCGCATGACGGCGGCATCCACGCACTGGTCGCCGTTGAACACCGCGGTGTGCTGGGTCCCGTCGTAGGTGATCAACGGGCCACCCAGCTGGCGCGCCAGGTTCACCCCGGCCTGATACGGCGTGGCCGGGTCGTGCGTGGTGGAGACCACGACCACCTTGCCCGGCGCCGCGGGCGACGCGGCGTGCGGCGTCGATGTCGCCGGGGCCGGCCACAGCGCACACAGATCGCGGGGCGCGTTCCCGGTGAACTGCCCGTAGCTGAGGAAGGGCGCGGCCTGGCGGATGCGCTGATCGGCGGAAACCCAGCTCGCCGAATCCCGCGGCGTGGGCGCGTCAACGCACCGGATCGCGTTGAAGGCGTCCTGATCGTTGGTGTAGTGCCCGCTGCGGTCCCGGCCCTCGTAGTCGTCGGCGAGCAGCAACAGGTCGCCCGCGTCGGTGCCGCGCTGCAGCCCGAGCAGGCCACTGGTCAGGTACTTCCAGTGCGCCGGGGTGTACAGCGCGTTGATGGTGCCGGTGGTGGCGTCGGCGTAGCTCAGGCCGCGCGGGTCCGACGTGCGGCCCGGCTTGGCGACCAACGGGTCGACCAGCGCGTGGTAACGGTTGATGAACTGGGTCGGGTCGGTGCCGAGGGGGCAGCCCGGCGAGCGGGCGCAGTCGGCGGCGTAGTCGTTGAAAGCGGTTTGGAATCCCGCCATCTGCTGGACGTTCTCGTCGACCGGGCCGACGGTCGGGTCGATCGCGCCGTCGAGCACCATCGTTCGCACGTGGGCACCGAACTTCTCCAGGTAGGCCGTGCCCAGCTCGGTGCCGTAGCTGTAGCCGAGGTAGTTGATCTGATCGTCGCCCAGCGTCTGGCGGACCATGTCCATGTCGCGCGCCACGGACGCGGTGCCGACGTTGGCCAGAAACCCGCTGCCCATCCGGGAAACACACTGCTGGGCCAGCTGCTGATAAAGCTGTTCGATGTGTGCCACGCCGGCCGGGCTGTAGTCGACCATCGGCTCGCGCCGGTAGGCGTCGAACTCGGCGTCCGAACGGCAGCGCAGCGCCGGGGTCGAGTGGCCCACCCCCCGCGGGTCGAAGCCGACCAGGTCGAAGTGCTGCCTGATCGGCGTGCCGTCCAGATCCGGGGCCATTGCGGTCACCATGTCCACCGCGGACCCGCCGGGACCGCCCGGATTGACCAGCAGCGCGCCGATCCGTTGGCCGGTCGCCGGCACGCGGATCACCGCCAGCTTCGCTTGGCCGGCTCCCGGGTTGTCGTAGTCGATCGGGACGGAGACGGTGGTGCATTGTGCGGTGGGGACTTCGCTTGTGTCCGTGGCGAATTGACCGCAGCTCCCCCACACCTGCGGCGTCGCGACGGACGGCTTCGGGGCGGGGGTCTGCCCCGCACCGGGTTCCGGGGTGGCCCCCGCCGCCGGCAGTCCCACCGCCGATTGCCCGACCAACAGCCCGAATGACAGCAGCGCCGAGCTCAATGATCTCAGGCGCGACATGGCTGTCATCGTGTCAGCCCCGGGTACCCGAAGTGGCGCGAAACGGTTACGCCTTGGTCTCGTCTGACGGCCATACCAAGGGTGTGGCCGGCGTCAGACCTCCACGCGCACTAGCATTTCGCACCGCTCGGGGGCGTGGCGCCGCCGACCAGATACGCCGTGACGTAGTTGTCGATGCAACCGTCGCCCTGGAACACCACCGTGTGCTGGGTTCCGTCGTAGGTGAGCAGCGAACTGCGCAGCTGGTTGGCCAGATCGACCCCGGCCTTGTAGGGCGTCGCCGGGTCGTGGGTGGTCGACACCACCACGGTCGGCGCCAGGCCGGGCGCGGAGATGGTGTGCGGCTTGCTCGTCGGTGGCACCGGCCAGAACGCGCAGGTGCCCAAAGGGGCGTCACCGGTGAACGTGCCATAACTCATGAACGGCGCGATCTCCCGCGAGCGACGGTCCTCGTCAATCACCTTGGCGCGGTCGGTGATTGGCGGCTGGTCGACGCAGTTGATCGCCACCCGCGCGTCGGTGGCGTTGGTGTAGTGGCCGTGCGCGTCACGGCGCATGTACATGTCGGCTAGGGCGAGCAGGGTGTCGCCTCGGTGGTTGACCAGTTCGCCGAGTCCGTCGGTCAGGTGGTGCCACAACGTCGGCGAGTACAGCGCCATGATCGTGCCGACGATGGCGTCGCTATAGCTCAGTCCGCGTGGGTCGTTCGTGGGAGCGGGCCTGCCGACCATCGGGTTGTTGGGGTCGACGAGCGGGTCGATCAGGCTGTGGTAGACGTCGACGGCCTTGGCCGGGTCGGTGCCCAGCGGGCAGCTCGACTGCTTGGCGCAATCGGTGGCGAAGTCGTTGAACGCGTCCTGAAAACCCTTGGCCTGGCGCAGGTCTGCCTCGATGGGGTCGGCGTTGGGGTCGACGGCTCCGTCGAGGATCATCGCCCGCACCTTGTCTGGGTAGGCCTCGGCATAGGCGGAGCCGATCCGGGTGCCGTAGGAGTAGCCGAGGTAGGTCAGCTTGTCGTCGCCCAGCGCCGCCCGGATCGCGTCCAGGTCCCTGGCGACGTTGACCGTGCCGATGTTGGCCAGGAAATTCTTGCCCATCTTGTCGACGCAGCGGCCCACGAATTCCTTGGTCTCGTCCTCGATGTGGGCCACGCCGGCCGGGCTGTAGTCGACGTTCGGCTCCGTGCGCAGCCGATCGTTGTCGGCGTCCGAGTTGCACCAGACGGACGGCCGCGACGACCCCACCCCGCGGGGGTCGAAGCCGACCAGGTCGAACCGTTCGCGGACCCGTTTCGGCAGCGATTGGACGACACCCAGGGCGGCCTCCATACCGGACTCGCCGGGACCGCCGGGGTTGATCACCAACGAACCGATCTTGTCCCCGGTGGCGGGGAAGCGAATCATCGCCAGCGTCGCCACGTCACCGTCGAGGTGGTCGTAGTCGACCGGCACCGCCAGCTTGCCGCACATTGCTCCGGCGGGAATCTTGACCTTCGGGTTCGCCGTCCGACACGGTGTCCACTCCACCGCCTGTCCGAGCTTGGGTTCCGCCAGCAGGGCGCGGCCGCCGACGACGCGCACGCAGCCCGCGAGAAGAAGCGCCACGGCAGCGACCGTTGTCCAAACCAGCAGCGTGCGCGCGACCTTGTCGCGGCGAGACAGACCCATGCCAACATATGCTGCCAGAGGAAACCTGAGATCCTGATGAGCGGCACCACGGCCGGCTATCGGGTGGCCGCGAGCAACTCCTCCATCGCCACCGCGAACTCGTCGGCCATCTCCCACAAGTCCGGCAACAGATCGGGGCACGAGAGCAGCCCGACGTCCAACTTGCCCCGCAGCGACATCGCGGTGATGTTGAGTCCTGACCCGTGGAAGATCGGCCCCAGCGGATACATCGCCTTGACCTCACAGCCCAGCATGTACAGCGGCACCTGCGGGACCGGCACGTTGGACACCACCAGGTTGTGCACCGGCATGCTGTCGGTGAACCGCGTCCTGGCATAGAGCCGCATCGCGATACCGAAAACCGCCGGCGCGGCGAACTGCGTCCAATCCTGTAACAGCGACGCGCCGATGGCGGAACTGTGTTCCTTGGCAACCGAATTCGCATGGGCGATGACCTTCAGGCGCTTCACCGGATCCGCGATTTCGGTATGCAGGCTGGAGAACATCGCCGACACCTGGTTGCGGCCGGGCCGGTCGGATTTTCCGTGCACGGAAACCGGCACCGAGGCCACCAACGGCGCGTCCGGCAAAGCGTTTCGGTCGGCCAGGTATTGGCGCAGCACAGCGGACACCAACGCCATCACCACGTCGTTGACTTTGACGCCGTCGAATCGATTTTTCACCGTTTTGATGTCGTCGAGATTCAATTCGGCGTAGGCGATGTTTCGGCGGTCGGTGATCCGGGCGTTGAACGCGGTGGCGGGCGCGGCGAACGGCCGCGCCATCGCTTGGCCCTCGCGCGCCCGCCGCAGCGTGGCGACCACCGAGGAGACGGTGTCGGGCACCACATTGGCCAGCTGCAGCGGCCGGGCGGCGAATCGGACGAGCCCGCCCGCGGCGATCTGCCACCCACTGGCGCCGCCCACCCCGCGGGCCGGGTCCGGCGGCGGGGCGTCCGGTTCAGTGCCGCAAAGCTGTGACATCAGGTTGGCGCCGGTCACGCCGTCGACGCCGGCGTGATGCACCTTGGTCATCACCGCCAGCCTTCCGTCACGATGGCAATCGGTGCCCGCCACGCCCTCGACGACCCACATCTCCCACAGCGGCCGACGCCGGTCCAACGGCGACTCCGCGATATGCCCGCAGATCTCGGCGAGCTCGGCGCGGCCACCCGGCGCGGGCAGCGCGATCCGGTGCAGATGGCGGTCGAGATCGAAGTTCGCGTCGTCCACCCAGACCGGATGATCGAGATTCAGCAGGTTGTCGGCCAGCTTCTCGCGGAACTCCGGGATCGCTTTGATGCGCAGTGCCAACGCGTCGCGCAGCCGGTCGAAGGTGTAGCCGCCGGGCATCGTCGAGGTGTCCAACTCCATGATCGAGCACACGTGCATGGGCTGCGACGCGGTCTCCAGGTAGAGGAAGCTGGCGTCGAGTCCGCTGAGCCGCTGCATCCGAGCATGGTATGTCTCACATCACACGACCGGTGCAACCGCGCAGAAGAAATGGCAGAATGGCACCGTCAGACGAACCCGGGGACCTTATCCGGCCACGAGGATCGAACCGACCACCCATAGGGACAATGATGTCTGAGCAAAACGTTTACGGTGCAGGCACGTCCGAGCACGCGCAGCCGCTCACCAAAATTCGCACACACCACCTGCAGAAGATGAAGGCCGAAGGGCACAAGTGGGCCATGCTCACGGCCTACGACTATTCGACCGCCCGCATTTTCGACGAGGCGGGCATTCCGGTCCTGCTGGTCGGCGACTCGGCCGCCAACGTCGTGTACGGCTACGACACCACGGTGCCCGTGTCGATCGACGAGATGATCCCGCTGGTGCGCGGCGTCGTGCGGGGCGCCCGCCACGCCCTGGTCGTCGCGGACCTGCCGTTCGGCAGCTACGAGGCGGGGCCGGCCGCGGCCCTGGCGTCGGCTACCCGCTTCATGAAGGAGGGCGGCGCACACGCCGTCAAACTCGAGGGTGGTGAGCGGGTCGCCGAGCAGATCGCCTGCCTGACCGCGGCGGGCATCCCCGTGATGGCGCACATCGGGTTCACGCCGCAGAGCGTGAACAGCTTGGGCGGCTTCCGTGTCCAGGGCCGCGGTGACGCCGCGGAACAGACCGTCGCCGACGCGATCGCCGTCGCCGAAGCCGGGGCCTTCTCCGTCGTCATGGAGATGGTGCCGGCCGACCTGGCCACCCAGATCACCGGCAAGCTGACCATCCCGACCATCGGCATCGGAGCCGGCCCGAACTGCGACGGCCAGGTCCTGGTGTGGCAAGACATGGCCGGCGTCAGCAGCGGCAAGGCCGCCCGCTTCGTCAAGCGGTTCGGCGACATCGGCGGGGAATTGCGCCGGGCCGCAATGCAATATGCGCAAGAAGTGGCCGAGGGCGTCTTCCCGGCCGACGAGCACTGCTTCTGACGGAAGCCACCCGAGGTTTCCGCCCACCGCAACCCCCGATCCTGTCGATTTCCGAAAATCCTTGTGTGGCAGGCGGGTACGATTGCTCTTGGATAAATTCTCTACTCCGAGAGCAAGGGTGAATACATCGACCGGGGAATTTGCGGGGACTTCGTGCACCGTCGAACGGTGCTCAAGCTTCCCCTGCTACTGGCAGGAGGCGCTGCACTGAGCCGAGCACCTCGCGCGGCCGCGGAACCCGCGCCCGGCACCTCGCCGCAGGCAGGCCGCTGGTCGCCCGAGCGCGCCAACCGGTGGTATCAGGCGCAGCCCTGGCCGGTTGGGGTGAACTACATCACCTCGAACGCCATCAACCAGCTGGAGATGTTTCAGGCCGATACGTTCGATCCCCGGCGAATCGACACCGAACTGGACTGGGCCCACGCCAGCGGGTTCAACGCGGTGCGCGTCTTCCTGCACGATCTGCTGTGGGAGCAGGGCCCACGCGAGTTCCAAGTCCGCCTCGCCCAGTTCGTCGACATCGCGGCGCGCCACGACATCAAGCCGCTGTTCGTCTTGTTCGACTCCTGTTGGGATCCGCACCCCCAATCGGGTCCGCAGCGCGCGCCGACGCCCGGCGTGCACAACTCGGGCTGGGTGCAGAGCCCGGGTGCGCAACGCCTCGGTGAACACAGCTACATCCCGACCCTGCGCGACTACGTCACCGGGGTGCTGGCTCAGTTCCGCACCGACGACCGCGTTTTGGGCTGGGACCTGTGGAACGAACCCGACAATCCCTCGAAGTACTACCGCTCGGTCGAGCGGGCCGACAAGCTGGACCTGGTCGCCGACCTGTTGCCGCAGGTGTTCGGCTGGGCCCGTTCGGTCGACCCGAGCCAGCCGCTGACGAGCGCCGTCTGGGACGGCGAGTGGGCGGACCCCGGCCGCCGCAGCGCGATCAGCGGCATTCAGCTGGACAACTCCGACGTGATCACGTTCCACTCCTATGACCCGCCCGCGAAGTTCGAGAGCCGGATCGCCGAGCTCACACCCCTGGGTCGACCGATCCTGTGCACCGAATACATGGCCCGGCCGTTGGGCAGCACGGTCCAGGGTGTGCTGCCCATCGCGAAGCGCTACAACGTCGGCGCGTTCAACTGGGGCCTGGTCGCCGGGAAAACGCAGACCTTCTTCCCCTGGGACTCATGGGAACATCCCAACCCCGCTATGCCGGCTGAATGGTTCCACGATCTGCTCGCGCCCGACGGGCGGCCGTTCCGCGATCCCGAGATTCAGACGATCCGCGAGGTGGGCGGCCTGGCGATGCATCTCCGCGAAGGTCCCCCGCCGCCACCGCCATAGCGCCCGGGCGGGCAGCAACCCGCGGGCCATCGCCGCCATCTGCGTCACCGCGGTATGGCAGGCTATGAGAGCCCATCACCACCGTCCACGACGTTCAAGGCCGCGGCGACGCGCCGCAACGGAGCCGAACATGCCTGCAAAAGCGCCGCAAGCCTCGCGCCATCGAGAGGTGGAGCGCAAGTTCGACGTTGGCGAATCCACCGTGTCACCTTCGTTCGAAGGCATCGCCGCCGTGGCGCACGTCGACAAGTCGCCGACTCAGACTTTGGACGCGACGTACTTCGACACCCCGGCACAGGACCTAGCCCGCAACAAGATCACCCTGCGCCGCCGCACCGGTGGCTCCGATGCGGGGTGGCACCTGAAGCTGCCGACCGGTCCCGAGGCCCGCACCGAGGTCCGGGTGCCGCTGGACGCGTCCGGCACCGACACCGTCCCGGAGGAGTTGGTGGACGTCGTGCTGGCGATCGTCCGCGACCGCCCCCTAGTACCGGTGGCGCGGATCACCACCCAACGCGAAAACCACGTGCTCTACGCCGCCGACGGCGCGCCGCTGGCGGAGTTCAGCAATGACCACGTCACCGCGTGGTCGGCCCGTACGTCCGAGGACGCCGACCTGGAACCCACCCAGCAGGAGTGGCGCGAATGGGAGCTCGAGCTTGCCGAGAAGAACGGGGCCCCGGACACGGAGCTGTTGAACCGGCTGGGTAACCGGCTGCTCGACGCCGGCGCCGCACCCGCCGGACATGCCTCCAAGTTGGCACGCGTGCTCGGCACCACGCCACAGCCCGACAGCGCGCAGTCCGCCGAGCACCCCTTGCAGCGCGCGGTGGCCGAGCAGATTCGCGAACTGCTGGTGTGGGATCGCGCCGTGCGGGCCGACGCCTTCGATTCCATTCACCAGATGCGGGTCACCACCCGCAAGCTGCGCAGCCTGCTGCGCGACTACCAGGAATCGTTCGGATTGCCCGACGACGGCTGGGTTCTCGACGAGCTGCGCGAGCTGGCCGCCATCCTCGGCATCGCGCGCGACGCCGAGGTCCTGGCGGAACGTTACGAGCGCCAATTGGACGGGCTGACACCGGATTTGGTGCGCGGGCCGGTGCACGAGCGGCTGGTCGGGGGCGCCCAGCGCCGTTACCAGACGGGGCTGCGCCGGTCGCTGATGGCCATGCGTTCGCAGCGCTATTTCCGGCTGCTCGACGCACTCGACGCGATCGCGGCGCAAACCCCCGGCAGCGCCTCGGATGAAGAACACGCGCCGGTCACCATCGACGCCGCCTACAAGAAGGTCCGCAAGGCCGCCAGGGCCGCCGCGCAGGTTTACCGGGACCACCCGGACGACCAGCACCAGCGCGACGAGGCAGTGCACCGGATCCGCAAGCGGGTCAAGCGACTTCGCTACACCGCGGCGGCCACCGGCGAGGACAAGGTCTCCGAGCAGTCGAAGGCCGTCCAGTCGCTGCTCGGTGACCACCAGGACAGCGTGGTCAGCCGCGAACACCTGCGTCACGAATCCGAAGCCGCGCACACCGCCGGCGAGGACACCTTCACCTACGGCCTGCTGTACCAGCAGGAGGCCGACTTGGCCGAGCGGTGCGAACAGCAGCTCGACGACGCGTTGCGCCAACTCGCCAAGGCGGTGCGCAAGGCCCGGCACTGAGCAGGGCGGACGAGTTGGCCTGTAAGCCGGATTCTGTTCTGCACACCTCCGGCAGCCGGAGATGCACAGTGGCGACCATCCATCTGGGCACACCGTCGCCGGGTGCCTCGAGCGGCCTACCCGCAGGCTCGGGCGAGCAACCCTCGGACGCCTGCGCGGCCGCACCCTTCGGTGCGGCCTTCTTGGCCTTGCTTCGGGTGGGGTTTGCCTAGCCACCCCGGTCACCCGGGATGCTGGTGCGCTCTTACCGCACCGTTTCACCCTTACCACCGCGAGGGTGGCGGTCTGTTTTCTGTGGCACTGTCCCGCGAGTCACCTCGGATTGCCGTTAGCAATCACCCTGCTCTGTGAAGTCCGGACTTTCCTCGAACCGCCTTGCGACGGTCCGCGGCCGCCCGGCCAACTCGTCCGCGACGATCCACGGTACTACCTGCGCGATGCCGGGGCCAGCAACTATCGGAGGATCGGCGCGGCTCTATGGTGGACCTCGCAGGCAGGCACACGAAAGGACGCGGATGTCCCGGTGGACGAAGCGCGTCGACTCCGGCGACTGGGACGCCATCGCCGCCGCGGTCGACGAGTACGGCGGGGCGCTGCTGCCGCGGCTGGTCACCGCAGGCGAGGCGGCCCGGCTCCGCAAGCTCTACGGCGACGACGCCCTGTTCCGCTCGACCATCGACATGGCGCCCAAGCGGTACGGCGCCGGGCAGTACCGCTACTTCCACGCGCCCTATCCCGACCCGATCGAGGAGCTCAAACAGGCGCTGTACCCCCGCCTGTTGCCGATCGCCCGCGACTGGTGGGCAAAGCTGGGCCGCGATGCGCCCTGGCCGGACAGGCTCGACGATTGGCTGGCCACCTGCCACGCGGCCGGCCAGACCCGGTCCACGGCGCTGATGCTCAGGTACGGCCCGGGCGACTGGAACGCCTTGCACCGAGACCTCTACGGCGACTTGGTTTTTCCGCTACAGGTGGTGATCAACCTGAGCGAACCCGACACCGACTACACCGGTGGCGAATTCCTGCTCGTCGAACAGCGGCCGCGCGCGCAGTCCCGTGGCACCGCAACGCAATTGCCGCAGGGCCATGGTTTCGTGTTCACCACGCGGGAGCGGCCGGTGCCCTCGAGCCGCGGCTGGTCCGCGGCTCCGGTGCGGCACGGGGTGTCGGTGGTGCGCTCCGGTGAGCGTTACGCCATCGGGCTGATCTTTCACGACGCGGCCTGAGGTTTCCGGACCGCCGCACACCGATTGTGCGACCGCTTAGCATTGACCATTGCCCAGCGGGGATGTTGGTGCCAGTCTGACCAGATGACAGATACCGAAGGGTTCGTCGACCAGACCGTGACGGGTCTCGCGGAGCCGCAGCCGATGTACAAGGCGCTGCGCGAAACGAGCCCGGTGTTCCGGTCGCCGCAGGCGGTGGTTCTCAGCCGGCTGGCCGACATCGAGATGGCGCTCAAACACACCGAGCTGTTCTCGTCGAACATGGACGCCGTCGACCTGGGCAACGTGCGGCCGCTGATCCCCCTGCAAATCGACCCACCCGAACACGCGAAGTACCGCCGCATCCTCGACCCGCTGTTCACCCCGCGGGAGATGGCCCGGCGCGAACCGCGCGTCACCGAACTGGTGAACGAGATGATCGACCGCTTCGCCGACCGGGGCGAATGCGACTTCCACGCCGAGTTCGCGGTGCCCTTGCCGTGCACCGTCTTCCTGCAGCTGCTCGGGTTGCCGCTGGAGGACCTCGACAAGTTCCTGGAATGGAAGGACGGCGTGATCCGCCCGGAGGGGGATTCCGGCTTCGACCGCCGCCACGACAGCTCCGCGACAGTCGCGCAACAGATTTACGACTACTTCGACCGTGCCATCGACGACCACATCGCCAGCCCCCGCGACGACGTGCTGTCGGCGATGATCGCCGCCGACATCGCTGGGCAGCCGCTGTCGCGCGAAGAACTCCTGGACATCTGCTTTTTGTTCCTGATCGCCGGCCTGGACACGGTCACCGATTCGCTCGACTGCTTTTTCGTGTACCTCGCGCGCCACCCCGACCACCGTCGTCAGCTGGCCGAGCAGCCCGACGTGTTGCCGGGCGCGATCGAGGAGTTGCTGCGCTGGGAGACGCCGGTGCCCGGCGTCGCCCGCGTCGCAATCCAGGACGTCGAGGTCGGCGGGTGTCCCATCAGCAAGGGCGAACGGGTCAGCCCGCTACTGGGCGCCGCCAACACCGACCCCGCCGAGTTCGCCGACCCGGAGCTGGTGGACTTCACCCGCAACCCGAACCGGCACCGCGCATTCGGCGGCGGCCCACACCGCTGCCTCGGCTCCCACCTCGCCCGTATGGAGCTGCGGGTGGCGTTACGCGAATTCCACCGGCGCATACCGGATTACGAGATCAAGCCCGGCACCCAGCTGACCTACACCGCCGCGCTGCGTTCGGTGGAGTCGCTGCCGCTGGTGTTTCCGGCGCCATGACCCGGATAGTCGTCGACGCCGACCGCTGCACGGGGCACGGGCGCTGCTACACCCTGGCGCCCGACGTCTTCGACGCCGACGAGGTCGGCCACTCCGTCGTGCTCGTCGATGAGGTGTCCGGCGAGCTCGAGGCGCAGGCCGTCACGGCGGAGCAAAACTGCCCCGAAGGCGCCATCTCCCTAACCCGTTGAAGCAGAACGTGACTCCGGTGGCCGCCGCGCCGTCGAACGAGCGGATGATCGCCGGGGTCGCCGCCGCGGCAACCGCGCTCGGGGTGGCCCAGCTGGTGGGCATCCCCTTCGGTGCGCGGGCCGACGCACGGGCCGCGATCGGCGCGGCCGTCGTCGACCTGACACCGGGCCCGGTCAAAGAGTGGGCGATTCAGACCCTGGGCTCGTTGGACAAACTCTTCCTGGCCGCGGCCGTGCTGGTGGTGATCGCCGCAATCGCCGCCATTGCCGGGACGTTCGAGACTCGGCGCCGCCCGATCGGTAGCGCGGTGATCGCCGCGGCGGGCGTGCTCGGATGCGTCGCGGTGCTGTCGCGTCCGGGCGCGACGGCGCTCGACACGATCCCGACCATCGCGGGCGCTGCCTGCGGCGTCGCGGCGCTGCGCCTGCTCACCCGTCATTTTCGGCCGGTCCCCGAAGACACCGGCGACCACGACGAGCCCGATGCCGGCAGGCGCAGGTTGGTCGTGCTCGGCGTGCTCGGATTCGGAGTCGTGAGCGGCGTGGCGGGTGCGGTGATCACTCGGTTGGTGCATTCGGTGGCCGCGGATCGCACCAGCTTCACGCCGCCCAGGCCACGCACCTCGGCGCCCCCGATACCCGCTGACGTGCAGCCGAAAGGCGTTGCGCTGCCGAGCTTCGTCACCCCCGGCGCCGACTTCTACCGGGTGGACACCGCTCTCACCGTTCCCCAACTCAGCCACTCCGACTGGCGGCTGCGCATTCACGGCATGGTGAACCGGGAAGCCACCTACACCTTCGCCGACCTCGCCGGCTTTGCCGTGGTAGAAAAGGTGGCGACGCTCACGTGCGTGTCCAATCCCGTTGGCGGCGAACTTATTTCGACCGGCGTCTGGACGGGCTATCGAGTGGCCGATCTGTTGGCCGCGGCCGGTGTGCGTCCGGAAGCCGACATGGTGCTGTCGACGTCGATCGACGGGTTCACCGCCGGCACGCCGGTGGAGGCGCTCACCGATGGCCGCGACGCGCTGCTGGCGGTCGCCCTCAACGGCGAGCCCCTGCCGATCGAACACGGCTATCCGGCCCGGCTGGTCGTGCCCGGACTCTACGGGTACGTGTCTGCGACCAAGTGGGTCGTCGACATGGAGCTGACCCGCTTTGACAAGGCGGAGGCCTACTGGACGCGGCAGGGCTGGGCACCGCGCGCACCCGTCAAGACGGAGTCGCGGATCGACGTGCCGAAAAGCGGTCAGCGGGTGCCGGTGGGTCCGGTGGTTTTCGGCGGTGTCGCGTGGGCGCAGAATCGGGGCGTGCGGCTCGTGGAGGTCCGCATCGACGACGGCGCGTGGCAGGCCGCCGAACAGGGCGCGAGCTACTCCAACGAGACGTGGCGGCTGTGGAGCTTTCCCTGGCAGGCGAAGAGCCCTGGGCGGCACACCATCACGGTGCGCGCCACCGACAACACCGGTGCCACCCAGACCGCGGACAGGGCCGCTACGGTCCCCGACGGCGCCACCGGCTGGCACACGGTGGACTTCACCGTGACGGGGACGTGAACCCCTATTTCGACGAGAGTTTGCGCCAGCTGACTACCGCGATCACGATGCCGATCACCGCCGTGATCGGACCGATGACTGACCAGGTCGTGGTGTTGCTCATCGGGCTACCACCGAGCACCCCGAATCCCTGAAGCGCCCAGATCAAACCGAACAAGGCGACGATCGAACCCAAGGCTAGTGTCGCGACGAATGTCCTTCTCATAGGCGGATGGTACGACCAGGCTCACCGCCGGGCGAGGGCGTGCCATGCCATGTCGACGATGGCGGCGCAATAGTCGTCGTCGACGGGAACGTCGGAGTACAGGGCCCGAATGTTGAGCGGCGCCAGCAAGATCTGAACCGCAGCCAGGGTGTTGACGTCGTCGCGCAATTCGCCGCGCTCCCTGGCCCGGTCCACGACCGCGCGCATCGCACCGAAATGTGCCCGCCAGAACCTCAAGCGAGTGAGTTCATCGTGCCCACCGCGGCGGTCCATCACCAGCGCGCGCAATAGTGTGCAGCCGATTTCAGTGTTGATCCGGTTGGTCACATTGCGGGCCAAGGCCTCTAAGTCCCCCCGCAATGAGCCGGTGTCGGTTCCCGAACTGACCTTCTCGACATCGGAGAGAACCGCGTCGACGATGAGTTGGCGCCGATCTGCCCAGTACCGGTACACCATCGCGGGATCCAAGTGATGCCGCTCGGCCAACGCCTCGATGCTGAACCGCTCGACGCCCCATCGGGTCAACTCGTCGAGCACGGCCGGCATCACCAGCGCCCGAACTTCCGCAGGAATCGAATCTCCTGATGGTTCAGACGGCCGCATGAGTTCTCCTTAACGCCTACAGGTAGCCCGTCTGGTTCACCAAACGCACAGAAGACGCACCGTCAGAATAGAACTCCGCAATGCTCAGAGACGCCAGGTCGAGGTGCAACCGGTACAGGATTCCCGGCCCGGCCTCCAGCGCGAGCCGCAGCAGCATCTTGATCGGCGTCACGTGGGACACCACCAGCACCGTCGTGCCCTGGTGCGCGGCGATGATGCGTTCGCGGGCGTTCAGGACCCGGTCGAGCACGTCGTCGAAGCTTTCACCGCCCGGCGGGGTGGTGCCGGTGTCCCGCAGCCAGCGCCCGTGCAGCTCCGGGTCGTGCTCGGCGGCCTCGGCGAACGTCAATCCCTCCCAGGCGCCGAAGTCGGTCTCGATCAAGTCGTCGTCGACGGTCACGTCCAGGCCGAGCGCCTTGGCGGCCCTGGCCGCGGTGTCGTAGGCCCGCTGCAGCGGCGAGGCGAACACCGCCGAGATTCCGCCGCGCTGAGCCAGATAACGCGCCGCGGCGTCCGCCTGCCGGCGCCCCACCTCGGTCAGGGCCGGGTTGCCACGGCCCGAGTAGCGGCGCTGCGCCGACAGCTCGGTCTGGCCGTGTCGTAACAACAGCAGCCTGGTCGGCGTCCCCCGCGCACCGGTCCATCCCGGCGCCTGCGGGGATGGCGGGGACTGTGCCGCAGCGACTTTCGCGGGCTCGGCCGCGGCCTGCCCGGGATCCTCCCCGGGGTCGCTGGCGGCGGCCGCATCCATCGCCTCGTTGGCCAGCCGATCGGCGTAGGAGTTGCGGTCCCGCGGAATCCACGTGTAGCCGATCCGCTCGAATCGCGCCGCCAGCTTTCGGGCCTGGCCGTGCAGCTCGACCAGGTCGGGATGCTTGACCTTCCACCGCCCCGACATCTGCTCCACCAGCAGCTTGGAATCCAGGAAGACCGCGGCCTCGACCGCACCAACCCGCAGGGCGTCTTCCAAACCGGCCAGCAGGCCACGATATTCGGCCACGTTGTTCGTGGCCCGGCCGATGGCCTGCTTACTCTCCGCGAGCACCGTGGAGCGGTCCTCCGTCCACACCACGGCGCCGTATCCGGCCGGGCCGGGATTGCCGCGCGACCCCCCGTCGGCCTCGATCACCACCTTCACTGGTCGAACCCCTTGACCCGCAACAGGATCGCGCCACACTCCGGGCACCGCACCACGTCGTCTTCGGCGGCGGCGGAGATCCGCGACATTTCGCCGCGGTCGATCTCGAGGCGGCAGGCACCGCACCGGCGGCCGAGCAACGGTCCGGCGCCCGGGCCTCCCCCGGCGCGCTGGCGTTCGTACAACGCGGACAGGGCGGGGTCCAGCGCCGCGCTCAGCGTTTCGCGCCGCGACGAATGAGCCTGCCGGGTCTCGCTGATTTCGGCGAGCGCGGCATCGAGAGCCCGCTGGGCTTCGGCCAATTCGGCCTCCAGCGCTTCGACCTTGCCCTGTCCGTCATCCAGCTGGGACTGCAGCTCCTCGCGGCGCTCCATCACATCGAGCAGCGAATCTTCCAGGCTGGCCTGGCGGCGCGTCAGGGTCTCGAGCTCGTGCTGTAGATCCGACAGTTGCTTCGCGTCGGTGGCACCGGACTGCAGCAACGACCTGTCGCGGTCCTCGCGCTGCCGGACCGCCTCGATTTCGGACTCGAACCGCGACACCTGAACGTCGATGTCCTCCAACGCGATCCGGATGGCGCCCACCCGGTCAGCGGCGGCGCTGAGTTCCTCCTGCAGCCGCTCGCAGGCCTGTTGCTCCGCCAGATGGCTTGCCCGGTGCGTGATGCGGGACAGCTCGGCATCCAGCTTCGACAGCTCGAGCAGCGAACGCTGCTGAGCGACTTCGGCCTTCATCACTGGTCACCCTCCATTTGCCCCATATTCCATGGGTCGGTGCGGATCGTGCATACCCGCACCGGCAGCGCGGCACCGAAACGGGACCGCAGCAGGTCGGCGGCCTGGTCGCACCAGGGGAATTCACTCGCCCAGTGCGCCACGTCGATCAGCGCCACGCCCGAGGCCCGGCGATGCTCGTCGGCCGGATGGTGCCGCAGGTCGGCCGTCACGTAGGCCTGCACCCCCGCGCCGGCCACGGCCGCGAGCAGGGAGTCCCCGGCGCCGCCGCAAACGGCGACCCGGGATACCGGCAAGTCGGGATCGCCGGCCGCGCGCACGCCCCACGCCGTGCGCGGCAGGGCGGCTTCGACGCGGGCCACGAAATCGCGCAGCGGTTCGGGCCGGGGCAGGGCGCCGATGCGGCCCAACCCGGCGTCACCGGGTGGGGGCAGCAACGCGAAGACGTCGAACGCGGGCTCCTCGTAGGGATGGGCGGCGCGCATGGCCGCCAGCACGCCGGCCCGGATCCGAGCGGGCGCGACGACCTCGAACCGGTCCTCGGCCACCCTCTCGACGGCTCCGACGCTGCCCACCGCGGGCGACGCCCCCTCGTGCGGCAGGAACTGCCCGATGCCACTGACGCTCCAGCTGCAGTGCGAGTAGTCGCCGATGTGCCCGGCGCCCGCCTCGAACACGGCCGCCTGCACCGCTTCCGCGTTGTCACGCGGCACATAGATGACCCACTTGTCCAGATCGGGAGCGGCCGTTCGCGGCTCCAGGGCCGCTTCGACGGTGAGGCCGAGGGCCTGAGCGAGCGCATCGGACACGCCCGGTGAGGCCGAGTCGGCGTTGGTGTGCGCGGTGAACAGCGAACGCCCCGTCCGGATCAGGCGGTGCACCAGCGCGCCCTTGGGCGTGCTGGCCGCCACGGTGTCGACCCCGCGCAGCAGCAAGGGGTGATGGGCCAGCAGCAGGTCACCCTCGGGAACTTCGTCGACGACCGCGGCCGTCGCGTCCACCGCGACGGTCACCGACTCGATCGCATCGTCGGGGTCGCCGCACACCAGGCCCACAGAGTCCCACGATTCGGCGAGCCGCGGCGGGTAGGCCTCGTCCAGCACGTCGACGACGTCGGCCAGCCGCACGCTCACCCGCACACCTCCGCGATGGCCGCGACCAGCAGCGGCCACTCCCGGCGCACCGTGGCCCGCAGGTAACGCCCGTCCAAGCCGACGAACGTGTCACAGCGACGAATGGCAATCCCCCTGTCCTGCAGAGTTTTTCGAATCTCAACGGCGTCCGCCCTGCGGAACAGCACGAACGGGGCCCGGCCGTCGACCACCTCGGCGCCCACCGACGTCAGGCCGGCCACCATCTCGGCGCGCAACTCCGCCAGGCGCATGGTGCCGGCCGCCGCCTCGGCGACGGCCTGCCGGCCGCAACACGCCGCGATGGCCGCCAGCTGCAGCGTCCCCACCGGCCAGTGGGCACGCTGAGAGGTCAACCGGGCCAGCAGTTCCGGGGATCCCAGGGCGTAGCCAACCCGCAATCCCGCCAGCGCCCACGTCTTGGTCAGGCTCCGCAGCACCAGCACGTCGGGCAGCGAGTCAGCGGCCAGCGACTCCGGTTCGCCGGGGATCGAATCGGCGAACGCCTCGTCGACCACCAGGATCCGGCCGGGCCGGCGCAACGCGAGGAGCTGCTCGCGGGTGTGCAGCACCGAGGTGGGATTGGTGGGGTTGCCCACCACCACCAGGTCGGCGTCGTCGGGAACGGTCACCGCGTCCAGGACGAACGGCGGCTCGAGCACCACGTGGTGCACGGGCACCCCGGCCGCGCTGAGCGCGTCCGCCGGCTCGGTGAACGAGGGCGCGACGATCGCCGCCCGCGCCGGACGCAGGTTGCTCAGCAACGCGAACCCCTCCGCGGCCCCGGCCAGCGGCAGCACCTCGTCGCGTCGTCGGCCGTGCCGCTCCGCGACCGCGTCCTGCGCCGAGCGCACGTCCTGGGCGCTCGGGTAGCGCCCAAGATCGGGCAGCCGCGCGGCCAGCCGCCGCACCAGCCACTCGGGCGGTTGCGCGTGACGGACGTTGACGGCGAAATCCAGCATCCCGGGTGCGACGGCCTGATCACCGTGATAGCGCGTCGCAGGCGGGCTCAGGTTCAGACTCGCCATCCGAGAAACACTAGTGGGCCGCTTGGGCGCGTGGCAGCGACACCGTCACACCCGAACGCGACCATCGAGGACAATGGTGAGGTGACAGGCACAACGTCCACCGATCGCCCTTCGCCGGGCCGCACCACCGAGCTGGTGATCTTCGACCTCGACGGCACCCTCACCGACTCCGCGGAGGGCATCGTGGCCAGCTTTCTGCATGCGCTCGAGCACGTCGGTGTCGCGGTGCCCGACGGCGACCTGGTGGCGCAGATCGTGGGCCCGCCGATGGACGACACCTTCCGGTCCATGCTGGGCGAGGACGCCGAGCAGGCGATTACCGCCTTCCGCGCCGAATACGGCAGCCGGGGGTGGGCGATGAACACGCTGTTCGACGGCGTCGAGCCGCTGCTGGCCGATCTGAGCGCCGCCGGCGTCCGGCTCGCCGTGGCCACCTCGAAGCTGGAACCGACGGCCCGGCGCATCCTGGCCCATTTCGGGCTCGACCGGCATTTCGAGGTGATCGCCGGGGCCAGCCCCGACGGCTCCCGCAAGACCAAGGTCGACGTGCTGGCGCACGCGTTGGAGCAGCTGCAGCCGCTGCCCGAGCGGGTGCTCATGGTCGGCGACCGCAGCCACGACGTGCACGGCGCGGCCGCGCACGGCATCGACACGGTGGTGGTGGGCTGGGGCTACGGGCGGGACGATTTCGCCGACGGGTTCGGCGTCACCGGCGTGACGCACGCCGCGACCATCGACGAGCTGCGGGCGGCGCTCGGTGTCTGAGCCGCTGCACGTCACCTTCGTCTGCACGGGGAACATCTGCCGGTCGGTAATGGCCGAGAAGATGTTCGCCGACCAGCTGCGCCGTCGCGGCCTGGCCGACGCCGTTCGGGTGACCAGCGCGGGCACCGGCAACTGGCACGTCGGCCAATGCGCCGACGACCGCGCGACCGACGTGCTGCGCGCCCACGGCTACTCCACCGACCACCGCGCCGCTCAGGTCGACGCCGACCATCTGGCGGCCGACCTGGTGGTGGCGCTGGGCCGCAACCATCTCCGGATGCTGCGCGAGCTGGGTGTCGACGACGAGCGGGTGCGAATGTTGCGGTCCTTCGACCCCCGTTCGAGCGCCCACGCCCCCGACGTCGAGGACCCCTACTACGGCGACGCGCAGGACTTCGAGGATGTCTTCGCCGTCATCGAGGCCGCGCTGCCCGGCCTGCACGCGTGGGTGGACGACCGGCTCGGCGGGAACGGATCGCACTGATGCCCCGGGTGATGCGTCGGCTGACGTTCCTGCTGCGACCCGGCTGGATCGCGCTGGCGCTGGTGGTCATCGCCTTCACTTACCTGTGCTTCACGGTGCTGGCGCCCTGGCAGCTGGGCAAGCACAACCGGACCTCGCGGGAGAACCGTCAGATCGAGTATTCCCTCAACACCGATCCAGTTCCTCTTAAAACTCTTCTGCCGCAACATGATTCGTCGGCCGCGAACGCGCAGTGGCGCCGCGTGACGGCCACCGGGCACTACCTGCCCGACGTCCAGGTGCTCGCCCGGTTGCGGGTGATCGAGGGCAAGCCGGCGTTCGAGGTGCTGGCGCCGTTCGTCGTCGACGCCGGACCCACCGTGCTGGTGGACCGGGGCTACGTGCGGCCCGAGCAGGGATCCCATGTCCCGCCGATCCCCCGCCCGCCCCAGGACACGGTCACCATCACCGCGCGGCTGCGCGATTCCGAGGCCGTCGCGCCGGGCAAAGACCCCTTCACCCAAGACGGTGTGCAGCAGGTGTACTCGATCAGCACCGCCCAGGTCGCGTCGCTGACCAGGGTCCCGTTGGCGGGCTCGTATCTTCAGTTGACCGAAGACCAGCCCGGCGGGCTCGGCGTGATCGGCGTGCCCCACCTGGACGCCGGGCCCTTCCTGTCCTACGGCATCCAGTGGATTTCCTTCGGCATCGTCGCGCCACTCGGGTTGGGCTATTTCGTGTATTCCGAGATCCGCGCGCGCCGCCGGGAAAAGCAACAGCAACCCGCGGCCGAGGCGACGCCGGCTCCGGAGGCCCCGAAGACGGTGGAGGCGAAACTCGCCGACCGCTACGGCCGCCGCAGGTAACACAGCAGCACCGCCAGCAGCGCGGCACCCACTTGCACGGTCCGCGAGAGCGCCACCGCACGGCGCAGGTCGGCCACCGTCGGCTCGCGGCCGTCGCCCAGGGTCGGCCGGATCTGCAATTCGTGGCGGTACTGGGTGGGGCCGCCGACTCGCACCCCCAGCGCCCCGGCGAAGGCCGCCTCGACGACACCGGCGTTGGGGCTGGGGTGACGGCCGGCATCACGGCGCCAGGCCCGCACCGCACCCCAGGGCGATCCGCCGACGAAAGGCGCCAACATCACCACCAACGCCGCCGTCGCCCGCGCGCCCACGTAGTTGGCCGCATCATCCAATCTCGCTGCGGCCCAACCGAATCGGACGTAGCGCGCCGATCGGTAACCGATCATCGAGTCCAGCGTGTTGACGGCGCGGTACGCCAGCACCGCGGGCGCCCCGCCCATCGCCGCGCACAGCAGCGGTGCCACCTGGGCGTCCGACGTGTTCTCCGCGACCGATTCCAGCGACGCACGCGTCAGGCCGGCGCCGTCCAGCCAGGCCGGGTCGCGCCCACACAGCGACGGCAGCAGCCGGCGCGCGGCCTCGATGTCCCCCGGCTCCAGCAGTTCCGACATCGCCAAGCCGGTGCGCGCCAACGATGTTCCGCCCACCGACACCCAGGTGGCCGCCGCGGTGGCGGCGATCGACCAGGGCGGGCCACCGCGGTCGGCGGTCCGTTGCAGCGCCGCGCCGAGCACGCTGACGGCCCCGACCAGCACGCCGACGTGCACCACCCCCGCGAGCCTGCTGTCGCGGTAGGTCACCTTCTCCAACTCGGCGGCGGCCCGCCCGAAGGCCGCGACCGGATGCCCCCGCGCCGGGTCGCCCAGCGCGACATCGGCAAGGTAGCCGGCCAGCACGCCGGCCAGCCGGGTCCGCGTCGCCCACACCCCGGCAGCGTCTCACACGGGGCGCCGGGCAGACGATCAGCGCGGTCTACGCCATTGCGAAGATGGCCGCGACGATCACCGCGGCGATCAGCACGACGATCACCCACCACATCAGCAGGGATGACTCGAACGCGCCCGTCGACAGGGCAGACCGGGGGCGCGGCGACCCGGAAGCCGGGACGCCGAATTGGGTACTCATCTGCCCAGGCGTGCCCGTTTTCGGCCGGTTCTAACGTCTCGGCCGCGGTACGTGGTTCACTCGACGATATGGCGTCGTCCGCGATGAAGCGGCCCGCGACCCGGGTCGCCGACCTGCTGAACCCGGCGGCACTGTTGCTCCCGGCCGCGAACGTGATCATGCAGTTGTCCCTGCCCGGCGTCGGGTACGGCGTGCTGGAAAGCCCGGTGGACAGCGGCAACGTCTACAAGCATCCGTTCAAGCGGGCGCGCACCACCGGCACCTACCTCGCGGTCGCCACCATCGGGACCGAGTCCGACCGCGCGTTGATCCGCGGTGCCGTGGACATCGCGCACCGGCAGGTCCGCTCCACGCCGTCAAGCCCGGTGTCCTACAACGCTTTCGACCCCAAGTTGCAGCTGTGGGTGGCCTCGTGCCTTTACCGCTATTTCGTCGACCAGCACGAGTTCCTGCACGGCCCGCTCGACCTGGATGACCCGGCCACCGCCGACGCGGTCTACCTCGACGCCAAGCGGCTGGCCACCACGCTGCAGGTGCCCGATCGCATGTGGCCGCCGGACCGGGCGGCGTTCGACGAGTACTGGAAGCGCACGCTCGACGAGCTGCGCATCGACCCGCCGGTGCGGGAGCATCTGCGCGGCGTGGCGTCGCTGGCGTTCCTGCCGTGGCCGTTGCGCGTCTTGGCCGGGCCGTTCAACCTGTTCGCGACGACGGGGTTTCTGGCTCCGGAGTTTCGCGCGCTGATGCGGCTGGACTGGTCGCGGGGCCAGCAGCGCCGGTTCGAGTGGCTGCTGTCCGCGCTGCGGCTGGCGGACCTGTTCCTACCGCATGGGGTCTGGATCCTCGGTTACCAGATCTACTTGTGGGACATGCGGTTTCGGGCTCGACGGGGTTGGCGGATCGTCTAGGCCCGCACCGTCGCGAAGAAGGCGCGCACATCTTCCACAAACAGCTCGGGTTGCTCGAACGCGGCGAAGTGCCCGCCGCGGTCCATCGTCGTCCAGTGCGTGATGTTGTAGACCGGCTCGCACCAGCTTCTGGGCACCTTCAGCAGCTCGCCCGGGAAAGCCGCCACGCCCGTGGGCAATTCGACGCGATCCAGCTGCCCGAACACCCGGAAGCTCTCCCAGTACAAGCGGGCCGACGACGCGCCGGTATCGGTCACCCAATAGAGCATCACGTTGTCTAGCAGCTCGTCTCGGGTGAACACATTCTCCGGATGACCGTCGCAATCGGCCCACGCCCAGAACTTCTCGACGATCCACGCCAACTGCCCCACCGGCGAATCGGCCAGCCCGTAACCCAGCGTCTGCGGGCGGGTGGACTGCTGCTTGGAATAGCCGGTGCCCCACTTCCGGTGCTCGGCCATCGCGGCCAGTGCCCGTTGCTCCTCCTCCGTCGGGTTCTTCATGGACTCCGGCGTGGGCCGCCCGATCGGCATGTTGAGGTGAATGCCCGCGCAGTGGCCGCCGTTTCGGCCGATCTGTGCGGTCACGGCGGCGCCCCAGTCGCCACCCTGGGCGCCGTAGCGGTCGTAGCCCAGGCGCAGCATCAGCGTCTCCCAGGCCTCGGCGATCTTCTCCACGCCCCAGCCCGTGCGCGTCGGCTTGCCGGAGAACCCATAGCCCGGCAACGACGGGCAGACCACGTGGAAGGCGTCCTCGGCGCGCCCGGACGCCGGGTTCGTCAGCGGCTCGATCACCTTGTGGAACTCCACGATCGAGCCGGGCCAGCCATGGGTGATCAACAACGGGAACGCGTCGTCGTGCGGCGAACGCTGGTGGATGAAATGGATGTCGAGCCCGTCGACCTCGGTGATGAACTGGTCGAAGCGGTTCAGCGCCGCCTCGCGTGACCGCCAGTCGTATTCGTCGGCCCAATAGCCGGCCAGGTCGCGGGTGTAGGCCAGCGGCATGCCCTGGCTCCAGTCGTCCACGCATTCGGCTTCCGGCCAGCGGGTGCGGGCCAGCCGCGATTGCAGGTCTTCCAGGACGTCGTCGGGGACGTCGATGCGAAACGGTTCCACGGGTTCACCATTCACCCCCTGAGGCTGCCACACCGGCGCGGGCCACAGAAGTCCGTCTCTGCCGAGCCATGTGCCATCATTCGGGCGTGTCCCTTCGTGCCCGCGCCGCGGCCGCCTGGCACATCCTCGGGCCGGGGTTCGTCACCGGATCGTCTGACGATGACCCCTCGGGCATTCAGACCTACAGCCAAACCGGTGCCCAGTTCGGCTATGCGCAGCTGTGGGTCGCCGCATGGACCTACCCGTTCATGGGTGCGATCCAGGAGATTTGCGGACGGATCGGCATGGTCACCGGCCGCGGCCTGGCGGCGGTGCTGCGCGAGCACTATTCGCGCCGCGTGCTCTACGTGGCCGTATCGCTGCTGCTGGTCGCCAACACCGTCAATGTCGGGGCCGACCTCGGCGCGATGGCGGCGACCGCTCAGTTGCTCGTTCACGCCCCGCTGTTGGCGTGGTTGGCGGTGATCGTCGGGATTTCGCTGGCGCTGCAGATCTCGGTGCCCTACCCGGCCTACGCGCGGTTCCTGAAGTATGCGTGCCTGAGCCTGCTGGCCTACGTGGTGGCAGCGGTCGTCGTCCACCATCCGTGGTGGCCCACGGTGGCGGTCAGCGCGTTCACCCCGCATATCGAATGGTCGCGCGACTACGCGCTCAACATCGTGGCGGTGCTGGGGACCACGATCACGCCCTACTGCTTTTTCTGGGAGGCCGACCAGGAGGCCGAGGAGGATTTCGTCCGCGGGCGGATGCAGTTCTACGGCAAGGGCGTGCCGGTCGTGCTCGGAAGCGACATCCGCGAAATGCGCGCCGACACCGCCGTCGGGATGGGCTTCTCGAACATCGTGCAGTTCTTCATCATCCTGACGTGCGCGTCCGTACTGCACCCGGCGGGCGTGCTATCGGTCGACACCCCCGAGCAGGCGGCACTGGCTCTGCGGCCGCTGGCCGGCGATCTGACCTATCTGCTGTTCGCGGCCGGGATCATCGGCGTCGGCTTCCTGGCCGTGCCCACGCTGAGCGGCTCGGCCTCCTACGCGCTATCGGAAGCGCTGGGCTGGAAAGCGGGCCTGGGCTACACATTCCGCGAGGCGCGCGCCTTTTACTTGGTGATCGCCGTGGCGACGCTCGTGGGAGTGGCACTGAACTTCATCGGGATTCCCCCGTTCCGGATGCTCTACTACGCCGCCGCGGTCAATGGCGTGCTTGCCCCACCCTTGATGGCGATGATCACGCTGGTCGGCAACAACCGGGCAATCATGGGCCGGCACACCAACAACTGGTTCGCCAACGTCATGGGATGGGCGATCGTCGCGATCATGGGCGTGTGCGCCCTGGCCCTGATCGCGTCGCTGATCGTCGGGCCGTGACCAACTAGAAAGCCGACGAGTTGATGGTGGGCGCGGACGGTATCGAACCGCCGACCGCTGGTGTGTAAAACCAGAGCTCTACCACTGAGCTACGCGCCCGTGCCCGAGGCAGGCTACACGCACAACGCCGGAGTACCCAAAACTTTCAGCCCCGCAAAGCCGCCAGCGCATCGGTCCAGAGCCGCTGGTTGCGGGATTCGCCGGGTTGTTTCATCTCCGCGAACCGGATCACGCCGGAGCGGTCGATGACGAAGGTGCCGCGGTTGGGGTAGCCGGCCTCGTCGTTGAACACGCCATAGGCCTGACTGACCTCGCCGTGCGGCCAGAAGTCGGACAGCACCGGGAACGTGAATCCGCTCTCCAGCGACCAGATCCGGTGCGTGGGCGGCGGTCCCACCGAGATGGCCAGTGCCGCGCTGTCGTCGTTCTCGAAGTCGGGCAGGTGATCGCGCAGCTGATCCAGCTCACCCTGGCAGATGCCGGTGAAGGCCAGCGGGAAGAACACCAACAGGACGTTCTTGGCGCCGCGGTAGCCGCTCAGGCTGACACGCTGTTGGTTCTGGTCGCGCAGTGTGAAGTCCGGGGCGGCGGCGCCAACGGGCAGCATCAACGCTTCCCGGCTCGGGACTTCGGCTGCACCAGTCGGCTGGCGCTCCAGTCGCCCAGGTTGACCGAGGAGGTGGGCATCAGGCCTGCGGTGGGAGCGGCCTCGGCGATCTCGGCGGGCAGCACATGGCCGGGCTTGCCGGTCTTGGGGGTGAGCACCCAGATCACGCCGTCCTCGGCCAGCGGGCCGATCGCGTCCATCAGGGTGTCCACTAGGTCGCCGTCCCCGTCGCGCCACCACAGCAGCACGACGTCGACCACCTCGTCGGTGTCCTCGTCGAGCAACTCGGCGCCGCACGCTTCCTCGACGTCAGCGCGGATTTCGTCGTCGGCGTCCTCGTCCCAGCCCCATTCCTGGACAACTTGGTCTCGTTGGATGCCCAGTTTGCGAGCGTAGCTCGAGGCGTTATCCGCCGCGACCACCGTAAAGCCTCCTTAAACCGTCCAGCGCCGTGCGATGGGCATTATCGTCGCACAGCCGCAACCGCGTCGACACCGCGCCTCACGAGGCGCCTCAGAAGGACGCCAGGCAAAGTTTCAGTGCCTTCGTCTTGGCGTCGTTGAGCCGGTCCACCCGCCTGTTGAACTCCCCCGTCGCCGCGTGGGTGCCGATCGCGTTGGCCACCCCGCGGGCCGCGTCGATATACGAGTTGAACGCGTCCTTCAGCTGCTGGGACAGCGCATCGTTGAAGCTGTTGCTCACCGTGTCGGCGCTGTTGTTCAGCGCGTCGATGGCGGGGCCCTCCGTGGGACCGGTGCCGCGGCCCGCGTTGAACGCGCCGACGAAGATGTTCACCTTGTCGATCGCGTCCTTGCTCGTGGTGGCCAGCGTGTCGCACGAGGTGCGCACCGCCCGGGTGGTCAGCGACTGCTGGCGCTGGGACTCGCGGACTCGCGACGTCGCCGACGACGCGGACACCGACGCGGAAACCGACTGCCGATAGGCCGGGGCCACCTGGGTGTCGGGTGCCGCCGTGCCGTTGGTGACGGTGGTACACCCCACGATCCCCATCAGCGTCGCCGCAATACACCCGAGCGCCAGAGCGCCTCGCCTGGGAGAGCTCCCCGCAAGAACGGCACGCCATCCGATGAGCACGGCTCCTGACGTTACCGGTTGGCTTTGCCGATCGTCCCGCTACGCACGAGTTCGTGTCCGCCGGGTGAACCCGCGCCGGCTACCCGACGTCGGCTAGCCCCGCCAAACGCTGGTGCGGCACGATAGAGGGAGACGGTGCACAGCACCCCGAGGGCACAAGCCCCGACAACTACAGGAGCAGTGCGTTGACAACCGAGTTCGCACGCCACGATCTGGCCAAAACCCCTAGCAGCGCAAGCGAACCCGACCGCGTTCGGGTGATTCGCGAAGGCGTCGCGTCGTACCTGCCCGACATCGACCCCGAAGAGACCTCGGAGTGGCTGGAGTCGTTCGACGAACTGCTGGAGCGCTCCGGGCCGGCGCGGGCGCGGTACCTGATGCTGCGGCTGCTGGAACGGGCCGGCGAGCAGCGCGTCGCCATCCCGTCGCTCACGTCAACCGATTACGTCAACACGATCCCGACGGAACTGGAACCGTGGTTCCCCGGCGACGAGGACGTCGAACGGCGCTTCCGGGCGTGGATCAGGTGGAACGCCGCCATCATGGTGCACCGCGCCCAGCGCCCGGGAGTCGGCGTGGGCGGCCACATTTCGACCTACGCCTCGTCGGCCGCGCTGTACGAGGTCGGCTTCAACCACTTCTTCCGGGGCAAATCGCATCCCGGCGGCGGCGACCAGATTTTCATCCAGGGCCACGCGTCCCCGGGGATCTATGCGCGCGCCTTCCTCGAAGGCCGGCTCAGCGAGGATCGGCTCGACGGCTTCCGCCAGGAACACAGCCATGCCGGCGGCGGGCTGCCGTCCTACCCGCACCCGCGGCTGATGCCCGACTTCTGGGAGTTCCCCACCGTGTCCATGGGCCTGGGCCCGCTCAACGCCATCTACCAGGCGCGGTTCAACCACTACCTGCATGACCGGGGCATCAAGGACACCTCCGACCAGCACGTGTGGTGCTTCCTGGGCGACGGCGAGATGGACGAGCCGGAGAGCCGCGGGCTGGCGCACGTCGGGGCGCTCGAGGGCCTGGACAACCTGACGTTCGTCATCAACTGCAACCTGCAGCGCCTCGACGGCCCGGTGCGCGGGAACGGCAAGATCATCCAGGAACTGGAGTCGTTCTTCCGCGGGGCGGGATGGAACGTCATCAAGGTGGTCTGGGGACGCGAGTGGGACGCCCTGCTGCACGCCGACCGCGACGGCGCGCTGGTGAACCTGATGAACACCACCTGCGACGGCGACTATCAGACATATAAGGCCAACGACGGCGCCTACGTGCGCGACCACTTCTTCGGCCGCGACCCGCGCACCAAGGCGCTCGTCGAGAACATGACCGATTCGGAGATCTGGAATCTCAAGCGCGGCGGCCACGACTACCGCAAGGTGTACGCGGCCTACCGCGCCGCCGTCGACCACAAGGGCCAGCCGACGGTGATCCTCGCCAAGACCATCAAGGGCTATTCGCTGGGCGCGCACTTCCAGGGCCGCAACGCCACGCACCAGATGAAAAAGCTTGCGCTGGAAGACCTTAAGTGGTTCCGGGACTCCATGCGGATCCCGATCAGCGACGCGCAGCTGGACGAGGACCCCTACCTGCCGCCCTACTACCACCCCGGCCCGGACGCCCCGGAGATCCGCTACATGCTCGACCGTCGCCGGACCCTGGGCGGCTTTCTGCCCGAGCGCCGCACCAAGGCCAAGGCGCTCAAGCTGCCCGGCCGCGACACCTACTCCGCGCTGAAGAAGGGATCGGGCACCCAGGAGGTCGCCACCACCATGGCGACGGTGCGCACCTTCAAGGAAGTGTTGCGGGACAAGGAGGTTGGCCCGCGAATCGTCCCGATCATTCCCGACGAGGCGCGCACGTTCGGCATGGACTCGTGGTTCCCGTCGCTGAAGATCTACAACCGCCTCGGCCAGCTGTACACCGCCGTCGACGCCGAGCTGATGTTGGCTTACAAGGAAAGCGAAGCCGGGCACATCCTGCACGAGGGCATCAACGAGGCGGGCTCGGTGGGCTCGTTCATCGCGGCAGGCACGTCGTATGCGACGCACAACGAGCCGATGATCCCGATCTACATCTTCTATTCGATGTTCGGCTTCCAGCGCACCGGGGACGGGCTGTGGGCCGCCGCCGACCAGATGGCCCGCGGCTTCCTGCTCGGGGCCACCGCGGGGCGCACCACGCTGACCGGCGAGGGCCTGCAGCACGCCGACGGCCACTCGCTGCTGCTGGCCAGCACCAACCCGGCTGTGGTCGCCTACGACCCGGCGTTCGCCTACGAGATCGCCCACATCGTGGAAAGCGGGCTGGCGCGGATGTTCGGGGACAACCCCGAGAATGTGTTCTTCTACATCACCATCTACAACGAGCCGTACGTACAGCCGCCCGAGCCGGAGAACTTCGACCCCGATGGCGTGCTGCGGGGCATCTACCGCTACCGCGCCGCCACCGAACAGCGCGCGAACACCGCCCAGATCCTGGCCTCGGGGGTGGCGATGCCGTCGGCGCTGCAGGCGGCCGAGATGCTGGCCGCGGAGTGGGACGTCGCCGCCGACGTCTGGTCGGTGACCAGCTGGGGCGAACTCAACCGCGACGGCGTGGCCGTCGAAAAGGCGAAGCTGCGCCACCCGGACCGGCCGGCCGGGACCGCCTACGTGACCCAGGCACTGTCGGGCGCCGGCGGGCCGGTGATCGCCGTGTCGGACTGGATGCGTGCCGTACCCGAGCAGATCCGGCCGTGGGTGCCCGGCACCTTCGTCACCCTGGGCACCGACGGCTTCGGTTTCTCGGACACCCGGCCCGCCGCGCGGCGCTACTTCAACACCGACGCCGAGTCGCAGGTGGTCGCCGTGCTGGAGGCGTTGGCGCGCAACGGCGAAATCGACCCCTCGGTGCCGGTCGCGGCCGCCCGCCAGTACAAGATCGACGACGTCCAGGCCGCGCCCGAGCAGACCTCCGACCCCGGCGTGGCCTAGCGCGTGCCCAAGGCTCTTCGAGCGCCCGGCCAGCCGCCCCCTCGCCGAACGTGAAGTTAACTTCACGGTGGGCGTCGAGCGTGAAGCTAACTTCACGCTCGCAGCCCAGCCAACGCGCGAAACCGCCATCTCTTTGGCGGATAGGTCCAAAATATGGCGTAGGTTTTAGGGGTGAATGACAACCCGTTCGCCGGCCCCTTCGCCAAGCAGCCCCGGTCGCCGCTCGAACTGCTGGACACCGTGCCGGATTCCGTCATGCGCCGGTTGAAGCAGCACTCCGGCCGGCTGGCCACCGAGGCGGTTTCGGTCATGCAGGACCGGTTGCCGTTCTTCGCCGACCTGGAAGCCTCCCAGCGGGCCAGCGTCGCACTGGTGGTGCAGACCGCCATCAACAACTTCGTCGAGTGGATGCAGGACCCCCACAGCAACGTCAGCTACACCGCACAGGCTTTCGAGCTGGTGCCCCAGGACCTGGCCCGCCGGATCGCGTTGCGGCACAGCGTGGACATGGTGCGCGTCACCATGGAGTTCTTCGAAGAGGTGCTGCCGCTGGTGGCCCGCTCCGAGGAGCAGTTGACCGCCCTGACCGTGGGGGTGCTGAAGTACAGCCGCGACCTTGCCTTCACCTCCGCCTCGGCCTACGCGAACGCGGCCGAGGCGCGCGGCTCCTGGGACAGCCGGATGGAGGCCAGCGTCGTCGACGCGGTGGTCCGCGGCGACACCGGCCCCGAGCTGTTGTCCCGGGCCGCGGCGCTCAACTGGGACACCACCGCCCCCGCGACGGTCGTGGTCGGGGTCCCCGCGCCGGGCCCCGGCGGATCGACCGGGCCGGGCGACGACCAGCGGGCCAGTCAGCACGTCCGCGACATCGCCGCGCGGCACGGCCGCGCCGCCCTCACCGATGTGCACGGCACCTGGCTGGTCGCTGTCGTGTCGGGCCAACTGTCGCCCACCGACAAGTTTCTCGGCGACCTGCTGGACGCGTTCTCCGACGGCCCGGTGGTCGTCGGGCCGACGGCGCCCATGCTGACCGCTGCGTACCACAGCGCCTCCGAGGCGATCTCCGGGATGAACGCCGTCGGCGGCTGGCGGGGGGCGCCCCGGCCCGTCCCGGCGCGGGAACTCCTGCCCGAACGCGCCCTGATGGGGGACGCCTCGGCGATCGTGGCGCTGCACACCGACGTCATGGGACCGTTGGCCGCGGCGGGGCCCACGCTCATCGAGACGCTTGACGCTTACTTAGATTGTGGCGGCGCGATTGAAGCTTGTGCCAGAAAGTTGTTCGTTCATCCAAACACGGTCCGCTACCGGCTCAAGCGGATCACCGACTTCACCGGACGCGATCCCACGCAGCCTCGCGACGCATATGTGCTGCGAGTGGCGGCGACGGTCGGCCAGCTCAACTACCCCACGGCTCCCGCCAGCGTCGGCACCAACGCGATGCCTCCGGTTCCGCTGCCGGTCAGGGCGGCTATCGGGGGTCAATCCGAGGCGTAGTGACCCAGGCCACAGGTCGCGGCGCGGTATCGAACATGTAGCTTACGGAGCTATTTTGTGGGGACTACACAAAAACCTAAGACGAGGTTCATAATCTGTTACACCCGCCAAAACCGTTTCCACAGTGTTCTCTTAAACACGTGATTGCATTGCTTGCGCCCGGACAGGGTTCACAGACCGAGGGGATGCTCTCGCCGTGGCTCGACCTGCCGGGTGCCGCGGACCAGCTCGACTTGTGGTCGAAGGCCAGCGGCCTCGACCTGGTCCGGCTGGGCACCACCGCGTCGACCGAGGAGATCACCGACACCGCGGTCACCCAGCCCCTGGTCGTCGCCGCCACCCTGCTGGCCCACCAGGAGCTCACCAAGCGCGGACTGCTCGCCGACGCGGAACTCATCGTGGCGGGCCACTCCGTCGGCGAGATCGCGGCCTACGCGATCGCCGGTGTGATGGCCGCCGATGACGCCGTCGCGCTGGCCGCCACCCGCGGCGCCGAAATGGCCAAGGCCTGCGCCATCGAGCCAACCGGCATGTCCGCGGTGCTCGGCGGTGACGAGGCCGAGGTACTGGCCCGTCTCGAGCAGCTCGACCTGTTCCCCGCCAACCGCAACGCCGCCGGCCAGATCGTCGCCGCCGGCCCGCTCACGGCGCTGGAGAAGCTGGCCGAGGACCCGCCGGCCAAGGCCCGGATCCGCGCCCTAGGCGTGGCCGGGGCGTTTCACACCAAGTACATGGCTCCGGCCCTCGACCGCTACGCGGCCGCGGCGGCCGCGGTCGCGACCGCCGAGCCCACCGCCACGCTGCTGTCCAACCGCGACGGGCAGCCCGTCGCGTCGGCGGCGGCGGCGATGGACGCGCTGGTCGCCCAGCTGACCCAGCCGGTGCGCTGGGACCTGTGCACGGCAACCATGCGTGACCGGGAAATCACGGCGACCGTGGAGTTCCCCCCTGCGGGCACTCTCACCGGCATCGCCAAACGCGAACTTCGGGGGGTTACGACCCGCGCCGTCAAAGCACCCGCAGACCTGGACGCACTGGCCGAACTCTGAAAGCCGCTTCCAGTACAACCACATAACGCTCTAAAGAACATTCTGTTCGATCAACACAACACATTACGAAGGGAAGACGCTGTGGCCGTCACTCAAGAAGAAATCATTGCCGGTATCGCGGAGATCATCGAAGAGGTCACCGGTATCGAGCCGTCCGAGGTCACCCCGGAGAAGTCGTTCGTCGACGACCTGGACATCGACTCGCTGTCGATGGTCGAGATCGCGGTGCAGACCGAGGACAAGTACGGCGTGAAGATCCCGGACGAGGACCTCGCCGGTCTGCGCACCGTCGGTGACGTCGTCGCCTACATCCAGAAGCTCGAGGAAGAAGACCCCGAGGCCGCCGCAGCGCTGCGCGCCAAGCTGGAGTCGGAGAACCCTGACGCCGTTGCCAACGTCAAGGCGAGGCTGGAAGCGGACAAGTGAGCAAGCCTTCCACTGCTAATGGCGGTTACCCCAGCGTTGTGGTGACCGCCGTCACGGCGACGACATCGATCGCGCCGGACATCGAGAGCACGTGGAAGGGTTTGTTGGCCGGCGAAAGCGGCATCCACGTCCTCGAAGACGAGTTCGTTGGCAAGTGGGACCTGCCCGTGAAGATCGGTGGTCACCTCAAGGAGCCCATCGACGAGCACATGAGCAGGCTCGACTTGCGGCGTATGTCCTACGTCCAACGGTTGGCCAAGTTGCTCGGCACTCAGCTGTGGGAGTCCGCCGGCAGTCCGGAGGTCGACCCCGACCGGTTCTCGGTCGTGGTCGGCACCGGGCTCGGTGGCGCCGAAAGGATCGTGGAGACCTACGACCTGATGAACGAGGGCGGCCCCCGCAAGGTGTCGCCGCTCGCCGTTCAGATGATCATGCCCAACGGCGCCGCGGCGGTGGTGGGCCTGCAGCTCGGTGCCCGCGCCGGGGTGATCACCCCGGTGTCGGCCTGTTCGTCGGGCTCGGAAGCGATCGCCCACGCCTGGCGCCAGATCGTCATGGGTGACGCCGACTTCGCCGTCTGCGGCGGTGTCGAGGGTCCCATCGAGGCGCTGCCCATCGCGGCGTTCTCCATGATGCGGGCCATGTCCACTCGTAACGACGAGCCCGAACGTGCGTCGAGGCCCTTCGATAAGGACCGCGACGGCTTCGTGTTCGGCGAGGCCGGGGCCATGATGATCATCGAGACCGAGGAGCACGCCAAGGCCCGTGGTGCCAAGCCGCTGGCCCGGTTGATGGGTGCCGGCATCACGTCGGACGCGTTCCACATGGTCGCGCCGGCGGCGGACGGCGTGCGCGCCGGCCGGGCCATGCAACGGTCGCTCGAGTTGGCGGGGTTGTCCCCCAAGGACATCGACCACGTCAACGCCCACGGGACGGCAACGCCGATCGGCGACACGGCCGAGGCAAACGCCATCCGGGTCGCCGCCTGCGAGGGTGCAGCGGTGTACGCGCCGAAGTCGGCGCTGGGCCACTCCATCGGCGCGGTCGGCGCGCTGGAATCTGTTCTCACGGTATTGAGCCTTCGGGACGGCGTGATACCGCCAACATTGAATTACGAAACGCCAGATCCCGAGATCGACCTTGATGTGGTCGCGGGCGAACCTCGCTACGGCGATTTCCGTTACGCGATCAACAACTCGTTCGGATTCGGTGGCCACAACGTGGCGCTCGCCTTCGGGCGGTACTGAGCACGACGTCCGGTGACGATGCGGGCCGCAGGCGGCCCGAGGAGGAGCCGGACAAGTACGAAAGGAACGTTCGCAAGAACCATGACAGAGCTGGTTACCGGGAAAGCGCTCCCGAACGTGGTCGTCACCGGCGTCGCCATGACGACCGCAGTCGCACCCGATGCGGAGAACACGTGGAAGTTGTTGCTTGACGGCCAAAGTGGAATCCGCACGCTGGAGGACCCCTTCATCGAGGAGTTCGACCTGCCGGTCCGCATCGGCGGGCATCTCGTCGAGGAGTTCGACAGCCACCTGACGCGCATTGAGTTGCGTCGTCTGTCATATCTGCAAAAGATGTCCACCGTGCTGGGCCGGCGGGTGTGGGAGAACGCCGGGTCGCCCGAGGTGGACACCAACCGGTTGATGGTGTGCATCGGCACCGGGATGGGCTCGACCGAGGAGCTCATCTGGGGTTATGACTCGCTGCGCGAGCGCGGTACCAAGGCGTTCAACCCGCTGGGCGTGCAGAAATACATGCCCAACGGGGCGGCCGCGACGGTCGGCCTGGAGCGCCATGCCAAAGCCGGGGTCTGCGCCCCGGTTTCGGCGTGTGCCTCGGGCGCCGAAGGTATCGCCCAGGCCTGGCGGCACATCGTGTTCGGCGAGGCCGACATCGCGATCTGCGGTGGTGTGGAGACCAAGATCGAGGCGGTGCCCATCGCGGCGTTCGCCGCCATGCGGATCGTGTTGTCCACCACGAACGACGACCCGGCCGGTGCCTGCCGCCCGTTCGACCGGGACCGCAACGGATTCGTGTTCGGCGAGGCCGGCGCACTGATGGTGATCGAGACCGAGGAACATGCGAAGGCCCGTGGCGCCAACATCCTGGCTCGGGTGATGGGGGCCAGCATCACTTCGGACGGCTTCCACATGGTGGCGCCGGATCCCGATGGCTTACGCGCCGGCCACGCGATCTCGCGGGCGGTCCAGCTCGCGGGCATCACTCCGAGCGATGTCGACCACGTCAACGCCCACGCCACCGGTACCCAGGTCGGCGACGTGGCTGAGGCCAAGGCCATCAACAACGCCCTGGGCAGCCACAAGCCGGCGGTGTATGCGCCCAAGTCCGCTCTCGGTCACTCGGTCGGCGCGGTGGGTGCGGTCGAGTCGATCCTGACGGTGCTTGCCCTGCGGGACCAGGTGGTTCCGCCGACACTGAACCTGGAAAACCTCGACCCCGAGGTCGACCTGGACGTGGTGGCGGGTAAGCCTCGGCCGGGCAACTACGAGTACGCCATCAACAACTCGTTCGGATTCGGCGGGCACAACGTCGCTATCGCCTTCGGGCGGTACTGATCACCGCTTCACCAGAGAGCACACCCGGAACAAGGAGACCTGCGATGACAATCATGGCCCCCGCGTCGGTCGGCGAGTCGCTCGACCCCAGGGACCCGTTGCTGCGTCTGAGCAACTTCTTCGACGAGGGCAGCGTCGAGCTGCTGCACGAGCGTGACCGCTCGGGTGTGCTTGCCGCGTCGGGCGACGTCAACGGTGTGCGCACCATCGCCTTCTGTACCGACGGAACCGTGATGGGCGGTGCCATGGGCGTCGAGGGGTGTGCCCACATCGTCAACGCCTATGACACCGCCATCGAGGAGCAGAGCCCGATCGTGGGCATCTGGCACTCCGGCGGCGCGCGCCTGGCCGAGGGCGTGAAGGCGCTGCACGCGGTCGGGACGGTGTTCGAGGCGATGATTCGCGCGTCCGGATACGTCCCGCAGATCTCGGTGGTCGTCGGTTTCGCCGCCGGGGGCGCCGCCTACGGGCCCGCGCTGACCGACGTCATCGTGATGGCGCCGGAAAGCCGGGTGTTCGTCACCGGGCCCGACGTGGTGCGCAGCGTCACCGGCGAGGACGTGGACATGGCGTCCCTCGGCGGCCCGGAGACCCACCACAAGAAGTCCGGTGTGTGCCACATCGTCGCCGACGACGAGCTCGACGCCTACGAGCGTGGCCGCCGACTGGTCGGATTGTTCTGCCAGCAGGGCCATTTCGACCGCAGCAGGGCCGAGGCCGGCGACACCGACATCCACGCGCTGCTGCCCGAATCGGCTCGGCGGGCCTACGACGTGCGTCCGATCGTGACCGCGATCCTGGACGACGAGACGCCGTTCGACGAGTTCCAGGCCAACTGGGCGCCGTCGATGGTGATCGGGCTGGGCCGGCTGTCCGGCCGCACGGTGGGCGTCCTGGCGAACAACCCGTTGCGACTGGGTGGCTGCCTGAACTCCGAAAGCGCCGAGAAGGCAGCACGATTCGTGCGTCTCTGCGACGCGTTCGGCATCCCGCTGATCGTCGTCGTCGACGTGCCCGGCTACCTGCCCGGCGTCGACCAGGAGTGGGGCGGCGTGGTGCGCCGCGGCGCGAAGCTGCTGCACGCGTTCGGTGAATGCACGGTTCCGCGCGTAACGCTGGTCACCCGAAAGACCTACGGCGGGGCCTACATTGCGATGAACTCCCGGTCGCTCAACGCGACGAAGGTGTACGCCTGGCCCGACGCCGAGGTGGCCGTGATGGGCGCCAAGGCCGCCGTCGGCATCCTGCACAAGAAGAAACTGGCCGCCGCGGCCGATCACGAGCGCGAAGCGCTGCACGACCAGCTGGCCGCCGAGCACGAGAAGATCGCCGGTGGTGTGGACAGCGCCATCGAGATCGGTGTGGTCGACGAGAAGATCGACCCCTCGCACACCCGCAGCAAGCTCACCGAGGCACTGGCCCAGGCGCCGGCGCGCCGCGGTCGGCACAAGAACATTCCGCTGTAAGCACCGCGCCGCGGCCCTCTTCGGCGCGAGCGTAAACGCACCGCGAAAAATCACGCTCGAAATCGCAGTGTGGTTGCGCTCGCGGAAGCTAGCGGCCCAGGATGGTCGATAGTGCCTGGCGCAGTTCGCCTTCGGGGTTCTCGGGCAGGGCATCGGCACGCCAGCCGACGAAATCGTCCGGACGGATCAACAGCGCACCTTCGGGAGTGAGTCCGGTGACCGCCGACCACTCGTCGTTATCGATGCGATGGGCGGCTACCGATACCGAAGCCGCAGCGGCACACCAGCGTTCGTCGCCGGTGAGCACGGTGAATCCGGGCCCGAGCAGGTCGAGCGTCGACACGCCGTCGCGCACCCACACGTGGGGAACCCGGGTGCCGGGCTGAGCGCGCAACTCCGAGACCAGTCGCAGGGTGTCCGGCTTCGCCGGTCCGTTCACCACCGCCGCCGAGCGGTATTGGTATCCGATGAGCAGTTCGAACATCGAGCACTCCTCGTCGGCCGGCAATCGCGGTCCGTCCTCGCTCATGGGCAGCACGGCGAGCGTCGGGCCGGTCAGCGACTGCCGGGCGGCGAACCGCCCGACCGGGTACCGCTCGGCCTGGTAGGTGTCCAGCAGCGCCGGTTCGGCGGTCCCGTCCAAAACGGCGGCCAGCTTCCAAGCCAGGTTGTGCGCACTCTGGATCGCGGTGTTGGCTCCCCCGGCCTTGAACGGCGGCATGGTGTGCGCCGAATCGCCGATGAGAAAGGCTCGGCCACATCGGAATTGGTCGGCCACCTGCTCATAGGGCTGCCAGGCCGCGACTTCGATGACGTCGATCTCGATGGGCTCGCCGATCGCCTCAACGAGCACATCCCGGCAGCGTTGCGGCGTGAACTGGTCCGCCGACTCACCCTTGCGGGGGAAGTACATGGTGACGAACATCCCCAGGTCGCCGTCGACCAGCAGAAAGATGCCGTCCACGTCAGCGTTCTTGACCTGCACGGCATCCCCGTCGGCCAAGTTCGAGACGAACTTCGTCCAGGGCGCCCGGAAGTAGATGAACACGACGAAGATCGGTAACGCACCATAGCCAGACGTGTTGATGCCCAACCAGTTCCGGACCGGGCTGTGCACACCGTCGGCGCCGACGAGGTAGTCGGCGCGAACGGTCTCGGACCTCCCGGTGTCCCGGTCGCGGACCACCGCGGTGACGGCGGCCCCGTCCTGCTCGAGCGACACGACTTCCGTCCCGTACCGCACCTCGCTTCCCCGCCGCCGCGTTTCGCCGAGCAGAATCGGCTCCAGCCTGCTCTGCGGGCAATACTGCGCGGCGGGCTCCGGGCTGAGCGCGTCGACTCCCGCGAAGATCGCGTTGACGTCGATGGCCAGTCGTTGCTCGGCGCTGTTGAGCGTGGGCCTGACCGTCAGGGCCGAAACATGGTCCGCGACCGCATGCACCTCGTCGCCGAGCCCCAGGCCGCGCAGGATTTCCAGGCTCCGGAAGCTCAGATTGCGGGCCTTCGGATAGATGAAGGTCTCGCGCCGCTTCTCCACCAGCAGCGAATGGATTCCGTGTTTGGCCAGCAGCGCGGAGGTGGCCAGACCGGCTGCGCCGGCACCGACGATGAGCACGGGAACGCGGATGGTCGTCACCCACAAAATGATAGTCGCTGTCATTAGAAATTTACAGTCAGAATAGTTCGCCCCGGCGTGTCGTGGAAAATGAGGTCGTGATTCTCCCGGCGGCGATGATGGACCTCGCATTCGACGAGGCGCGGGCCGGGCTGGCGGAGGGCGGCATCCCGATCGGTGCCGCGCTGTTCACCATCGACGGCGTCCTGCTGGGGAGCGGCCGCAATCGCCGTGTGCAGCAAGGCGATCCGTCGCTGCACGCCGAGGTCGACGCGTTTCGCGCGGCCGGCCGGCAGCGCGACTATCGCTCCACGGTCATGGTGACGACACTCTCGCCCTGCTGGTACTGCAGTGGGCTGGTGCGCCAGTTCAACATCGGATCGCTGCTGGTCGGCGAATGCCGGACGTTCAGCGGCGGACACGACTGGCTGGCCGACAACGGGGTCGAGGTCACGGTGCTCGACGACGACCGCTGCGTGGCGATGATGTCGGCGTTCATCGCCGAGCACCCCGACGTGTGGCACGAGGACATCGGCCTCGCGCCCTAGTACTGCAGCCGTAGTTTGAGGCCAGTGGTCTTGGGCGTGTCTGCGCTGGTCAGAGCGGTGACCGCGGCATCGTTCAGAGTTTGTGAAGACAACCGAATTGGCCGCGGTCGCCGCGGTTC
>NZ_JACKUR010000031.1:0-109697 GCF_025822865.1 Mycobacterium paraffinicum
TGAATCGCCCTGGTTCAGCCGGAGGCTCGGGTTATTGGATTCCGACCAGGGGTTGGTCGCTCCTTGGTGCATCGTAGAACGTGGCTTCGAACTCGGTAGGTGGAACGTCGCCGAGATAGCTGTGCAGGCGGGTGGTGTTGTGCCAGTACACCCAGCTCAGGGTGGCCAGCTCGACGTCTTCGACGGTCTTCCAGGGTCCGGCGCGTGCCGGTCCGTAGATCAGCTCGGCCTTGTAGTAGCCATTGACCGTCTCGGCCAGCGCGTTATCAAAACTGTCGCCGATGGTGCCGATCGAGGGCGCCGCACCGATTTCAGCCAGCCGCTCGCCGTAGCGGATGGAAGTGAACTGCGATCCGGCATCGGAGTGACATGTCAAGCCCGGCAACGTGTTTCCTCGTGACCATCGAGCCATCTCCAGCGCGTCGAGGACCATAGTGGTGCGCATGTGGGAGGCCACCCGCCACCCGACGATCATCCGGGAGTACGCATCGACGATGAAGCAGACATACGCCACCCCGGCCCAGGTCGGCACGAACGTCAGATCCGTGACCCATAAGTGGTTAGGTGCGGTGGCGGTGAACTTGCGATTGACCAGATCCGGGTGACGCGGCGCGGCCGGGTCAGCTTTGGTGGTGCGGACCTGTTTGCCGCGCCGTACGCCGTGGATCCCGGCGGCGCGCATCAGCCGGGCCACCTGGTCGCGGCCGACGTCATGGCCGGCCCGCCGTGCTGTCTTCCACAGCTTGCGGGCACCGTAGACGCTGTAGTTGTCCTCCCAGAGCTGGCGCAGTGCTGGGCCCAGCGTGGCGTCACGGCAGGCCCTCGTTGACGGAGCCCGGATCTTGGTGTCGTAGTAGGTACTCGGGGCCACCGACACCCCCGCGGTGCGCAGGACGGTGCAGATGGGCTCGACCCCGAATTCGTCGCGGTGGGTGTCGATGAAGTCGACTATTTCTTGTGTTGGCGGTCGAGCTCCGCCCCGAAGAAACTCGCCGCTCGTTTCAGAATTTCATTGGCGCGCTTAAGTTCTCGTATTTCCTGCTCGAGTTCTTTGACCTTCTTGGACTCCGCAGTCGTGACGCCGGGCTCATACCCGTCATCGATGTCGGCCTGGCGCACCCAGGAGCGCACTGACTCCAGCCCATAGCCGAGCTGGCGGGCTACCCGCGACACCGTGCCCTGATCGGTGCCCAGCTCGGCGCGCAGCGCCCGCACCATCCGCACCGCGGCGGCCTTCTCCTCCGGGCTATAACGACGGGCGGTTGGCTTGTTTCCCGATGACGATTCCGTGGACATCCCTGCATCCTCGTTTCCAAGGTCAGGAGTCTCCGGGATTTCCAGGGCGATTCANCGGCGGCCTTCTCCTCCGGGCTATAACGACGGGCGGTTGGCTTGTTTCCCGATGACGATTCCGTGGACATCCCTGCATCCTCGTTTCCAAGGTCAGGAGTCTCCGGGATTTCCAGGGCGATTCATACTGGCTGCTCGGGGGTTTCTTGCGTAAACGACGCAACGTGCGCGACATGACCAAAACCCTGAACCGCATCAAAGATGTGGTCGAGGCCGGCTGACGCGCCGTGAAATCGATCTTCATCACCGGCGCGGGCAGCGGCATGGGCCGGGAGGGGGCAAAGCTGTTCCACGCCAAGGGGTGGCGGGTCGGCGCCGTGGACCGCAACGGCGACGGCTTGGCGACGCTGCAGGAAGAACTCGGCGGGGACCGGTTGTGGACCCGCCAAGTCGATGTGACGGACAAGGCGGCCCTCGAGGGCGCCCTCGCCGACTTTTGCGCCGGCAACAGTGACGGCGGGCTCGACATGATGTGGAACAACGCCGGCATCGGCGAAAGCGGATGGTTCGAGGACGTGCCCTACGAGGCCGCCATGCGCGTCGTCGACATCAACTACAAAGCGGTGCTGAGCGGCGCCTACGCGTCGTTGCCGTATCTGAAGAAAACGCCTGGCAGCCTGATGTTTTCGACGTCGTCGTCGTCGGGCACCTACGGCATGCCGCGGCTCGCCGTCTATTCGTCGACCAAGCACGCCGTCAAAGGCTTGACCGAGGCGCTCAGCGTCGAATGGCACCGGCACGGGGTCCGCGTCGCCGACGTGCTGCCCGGCCTGATCGACACGGCCATCCTGACCACGACGACGAATCACTCCAACGACGGCGGCGCGCCGAGGACAGCCGACGAGCTGCGGGCCACCGCGCCCAAGAAGGGGTTGTTCCGCCTGATGCCGGCGAGCAGTGTGGCGGAAGCCGCGTGGCAGGCTTACCACAACCCGAAGCGGTTGCATTGGTACGTGCCGAAGAGCATTCGCTTGATCGACTTCTTCAAGGGCCTGAGTCCGGAACTCGTGCGACGCAGCATCGTCAAATCCCTACCCGCGCTGATGCCGAAGCGGCAGTGAAGGAGGTGGACCGGTGCGAAACCGGTTGATCGCGGTGGTTTTCGTGTTGATCGCCGGTGTCGGCGTCGCGGGGTGCGGGCAGGCCCAGACCACGCCCCGCAAAGCGGCCCGCCTCACCATCGACGGCGCCACTCACACCACCCGCCCTCCGGCGTGCAGCCAAAACCAGCAGTACCGGACCATCGACATCAAGGACCGCGACGGCGGCGTCGAGGCCGTGGTGCTGACCAGTGGCTACCGGGTGATGCCCCAGTGGGTGAAGATTCGCAACGTCGACGGATTCACCGGCAGCTTCTGGGAAGGCGGCGTGCGCGACGCGCGTGCCGACGTCACCAACGACGCCTACACGATCACCGGCAGCGCCTATGGCATCAACAGCAGCAACCCCGACAAAGTGGTGACGACGGAGTTCAAGATCATCGCCGAGTGCTGACGCTGTCCGGAGTCCGGGCCTAGGCTCGGTGACATCGATCGATGGAGGGGCCGGTGAAGGAGCGATTGCACTGGTTGGCGATGCACGGGTTCATCCGGGGCGTCGCGACGCTCGGGGTCCGGCGCGGTGACCTGCACGCCAGGCTGATCGCCGACCCCGGGGTGGCCGCCGATCCGGTGCCGTTCTACGACGAACTTCGGGCCGCGGGGCCGCTGCTCAAGGGTCGCGTCAGCTATCTGACGGCCGACCACGCGCTCGCGCACGAGCTGCTGCGCTCCGACGACTTCCGCGTGCTGGTGTTCGGGGCGAATCTGCCCGGGCCGCTGCGCTGGCTGGAGCGCCGCAGCCGCGACGATCTGCTGCATCCGCTTCGCGCTCCGTCACTGCTCGCCGTCGAGCCGCCAGACCACACCCGCTACCGCAAGACGGTGTCCGCGGTCTTCACTCCCCGCGCGGTCGCCGCGCTGCGCGCTCGCGTCGAGCGGACCGCCGCTGACCTATTGGATCAGCTGGCCGCCGAGTCCGGCGCCTCGCAGGTCGTCGACATCGTGGGCCGGTATTGCTCGCAGCTGCCGGTCGCGATCATCAGCGACATCCTCGGCGTGCCAGAGCGTGACCGGCCGCGCGTCCTGGAGTTCGGTGAGCTCGCCGCGCCGAGCCTGGACATCGGATTGACCTGGCGGCAATATCGCAGCGTGCAACGAGGGCTCGCCGGCTTCAGCTCCTGGCTGGGCGAGCATCTCAGCCAGTTGCGGCGCACCCCGAGCGACAACCTGATGAGCCAGCTGATCCAAATAGCCGAAAGCGGCTCCGCCGAAACATATCTGGACGAGAACGAACTGCAAGCGATCGCCGGGCTGGTATTGGCGGCGGGGTTCGAGACGACGGTCAACCTGCTGGGCAACGGGATCCGTCTGCTCCTGGACGCTCCCGACCGCCTGGCCACCCTGCGCGAACGACCGGAGCTGTGGCCCAACACCGTTGAGGAGATACTGCGGCTGGAGTCGCCGGTGCAGCTGACCGCGCGGATGGCGCAAGGCGACGTTGAGCTGGCGGGCAAACAGCTCCAGCGTGGCGACTTGGTGCTCGTCTATCTGGCCGCCGCCAACCGCGACCCGTCCGTCTTCGACGATCCGCACCGCTTCGACATCGAACGGCCCAACGCGGGAAGGCATCTCGCGTTCTCCGGGGGCCGGCACTTCTGCCTGGGCGCGGCGCTGGCGCGTGCCGAGGGCGAAGTCGGGCTGCGGACGTTCTTCGACCGCTTCCCCGAGGTGCGCGCGGCGGGCGTGGGAAGCAGGCGCGACACGCGGGTGCTGCGGGGCTGGTCGTCGCTGCCGGTCGCGCTGGGGCCGGCACGGGCGATGGCCCGCGTCGACGGCTAGCGCGGCGTGCCGGGAGGACCCCCGCGCTGTTGACACCCGCTCGGCGACCGAGTTTATTTGCGCTATGACAGACGTTTCTATGATCTCGGTCGAGGATGTCGTCCTCGGGCTATGGCAGGCGCTCTCGCGGCGGGACTGGGAGGCGGTCAAGACGTTTTTGTCCGATGACTGCCTCTACGTCGACATGCCGGTTCCGGCGCTGTCGGCGCGCGGACCCGAAGACATCGTCAAGCGGCTGAAGATGGGTCTCGAGCCGCTGGCGGGCTACGAGAACCACGACGGCGTGCTGCTGTCCAACGGCGCCGACGTGATGTACGAGCACTCCGAGACATGGACGTTCACCACGGGTGAGCGAGGCGTGCTGAGATTCGTGACCGTCCACAAGGTCGAGGGCGGCAAGGTCACCGTCTGGAAAGACTATTGGGACATGAACAGCCTCGTTGCCTTCGCTCCCCCGAATCACTTCGAGAACCTCGCAAATGCCGATACTAGCTGGGTCTTCGACGCGACAAGCTTGGTCTAGCAGACTCGTCCTCGCCCCGGATTTAGACGCGTAATCGTTGCCCACAGCGGGTGCAGTCGTCTGGCGACTTCAGGCTGCGCCTCAACGGGACGCTGGTTGCACTCGATCACGCGATGCTTGCCAAATGGATAGGAAACTCTATCCCTAGAGGCAGCCCAATCTGGCTTCCCGGTCATTCCGGAAGCAGTGCTCTGTCTATCAAAATTTCCTTCATGAATTCGTCATGAATTTGGCAGCGACAATGCACATGACCCGAAACGAAGTCAACGAGGAGAATGCCATGACCGCCCGTAACATCCACCAGTCGACCGCCGTCGACCAGCAGAACCCTCTCCGGTCGGCGCTCTCCACGAGCTTCCGCGTGGCCTTCATCGTGACCGTGACTCTGGGCACCTTGGCTGGGACCGGGCTGGTCCTGTCGCTGTTGAAAGCGCTCGCGACGAGCAGGTACGGCGTCTACTTCGGGGTCTAGCCCGAAGTGAGCTCGGCATCTTGAGGAGGTCCCATGCTGAAGTCGGATATCGCGGTTGCGCTCGCCCTGTGCGCCGCGCTGGCATCCGCGATCGGCGCAGTGAGCCGTCAACAGTCCGCGCATGAAGTCACCGACGAACCGGTCGGCCACTGGGAGTTGTTCCGCATGTCGTTGCACGACGCCCGGTGGTGGCTCGGCGGCGGGGGAGCCGTTGCCAACTACAGCCTGCAAGCCGCCGCGCTGGCGGCCGGGTCGGTGATGTTGGTGACGGCGTTGCAGGTGACGGCGCTGCTATTCGCCCTGCCGGTCCATGCGCGGCTGACCCATCAGCGGGTGACCCGCCGGCAGTGGATGTGGGCGACGGTGCTCGCCGTCGCTTTGGCGGTCGTCGTCACGGTCGGCGACCCGAAGGCCGGCCAGTCGCAGGGGTCGCTGACAACCTGGACCGTGGTGGCCCTGGTGTTGGGTCCGCTACTGGTGTTCTGTGTCCTGGGTGCGCGCATTTGGCCCGGTCCGCGTGCGGCTGTACTGCTGGCGCTGGTGGCCGGTTCGTCGCTGGCCCTGTTCGCGGTGCTAACCAAAGCCGTCGTCGCGGCGGCCGGACATGGTTTCGGGGCGCTGCTGTGCGCGCCGGAGTTCTACGTCTGGATACTGGCGGCGTTGGCAGGGATGATTTTTCAGCAGTCATCGTTCCGCGCTGGTGCGCTGACCGCCTCAATGCCGTCGGTGACCGTGGCCAAACCGGCGGTGGCATCGGTTCTGGGCATCGTGGTGCTCGGCGAGACCCTCAACGCCGATGGCGTGGGCATGATCGTCCTGGCGTCGGCGGCGATCGTGGTGATTGTCGCGATAGTGGCGCTGGCCCGCGGCGAGGCCCATACGGCGGCGCTCACTAGCGAGCAAAACGCGGAAACCTCTGATCAGGCTACGGTGCCCGAGACACTAACCCGGCCGCGCGCAACGTTTGGGTCCGCGGTGCCATCGACACCTATTCTTGGTGTGCGCAGCTGTCGTGCCGCATGAGCGTTCCTACGCGCTCACGGTTCGGGAACAAGTCTGCTGCCCGAACCACATTGGGCGACAACTAGGTTGAGCCGATCACCGGGCGGACTAAAACTGCTGTCGACGGACTGCGGACGGACGGGCCTGTCCAGGGGCGTCGCGCAGGCCAGGGCATTCGCCGGCCTACGCGTCGAAGCACGGACCGAATCGCATGCTGGGTGTTTGAACCGCTGAACGGTAACGGTTGTGCCGGGAAAGTCGCCTAGGTCTTCCTCGGTAGCAATGCCTGCTTCGAATCGCTCGTAGAGCGGCGGAATCTCATCCGCCACAACGGCGGCGACAACTGCCACGTCGATCGCCTCCTGGAGCCAAGATCGCCACATGCCGGTGCGTAGCGAGAGGGTCACCTTGGTCTTCGACGCGACAACCTTGGTCCGAGCACTGTGTCAGGCGTCGGAAACATTCTGGACTGCAATGGATTCGGCGACATCGGCGCTTACGTCGCTTGGATGGTCACCCCTCGTATTCGACCATCACACCGCCTTGCGCAGCGCCGACGTCGCCAACCGCTATAAGTACTGTTGGACGCCGCCGTGACCGTGGCAGGTGCCGCCGGCGTGCGGGTGTTCGCTGAAAGACCAGCTTCCATCGGCACATTGCGCGGTGGCGCCCTGCGGCTGCGAGCCGCCCTGCTGCGGATACGGAACGCAGTCACCGGAACTGGCTGTGTAACACCCGGGCGACGAGTAGGCCGGTGCGGCGAAACCACCGGCGGCGGCCGCGATGACCGCGGCAACGAGAGCTGCTCGGAGCAACATGCTCCCAAACCCCTTCCCTCTTCGAAATTTGGTGACGTTGCCCGATTCGTCGATCGGAGCGTAAGCCGCGCGGCGGTTGATCACACCGGAAATTGGAAAAATCGGCTACGACTCGGCCAGCGTCCTGAGGCGCTTCAGGGTCCCGGCGAGCGTGCGTCCCACCTGGCGGACGGCGATCCGGTCCGCGACGTACCCGAGCAGCCCGCCGGGTGCCTGATACGACAGGCGGAACGTCACCTTCGTACGGCCGTCGCGCGCGTCGCGCAGCCGGATCCGCCCGCGCAGGGTGATCCCGGTGAGACCCACGAAGGCCAGGTCGCGGTCGTCGTCGAACTCGACCACTTCGATGAGGCCCCCGACGGGGACGGAGCCGATCTTCCAGTGGACGGTGTAGCGCGCACCGACCCCGGCCGGTTTGTCGTTCGAGGATTCCCAGCGCTCCAGGTTCGTCATGAACGACGGGTAGCAATCCGGGTCGCTGACGATCTTCCAGACCGCGGAACGGTCGGCGTTGATGACGCAACGGCGTTCGACGCGCATCAGCCGATCACCGGGAATCGCCGCTCGCCGGCCAGCCGGTCGACGCCGCCCTGCAGGCTGGCCATCACCTTGTCGTGCACCGCCTGGTCGTCGCCATCGACCTCGATCGGGTGTTGGACCTCGATCACGATCTTGGTGGGCAACGGGATATGGCCCGCCAGGTCGCTGACGTTGAGACCCCAGGGCAGCGCCAGCGATATCGGGATGCTCTTGAGCCGGAGCAACTTGTCGGCCATCAGCAGCTTGGCCAACCACTGCCCGCGGTTGAGGAACAACGCGCTTTCCTGCCCGCCGACGCTGGCGACGGGCACGATCGGCACTCCGGCCTCGCGAGCGAGCTTGACGTAGCCCATGCGCCCGCCGAAGTCGACCTTGTGGCGTTCCCACGAGGGCCGGAACACCTCGTAGTCGCCGCCGGGATAGACCAGCAGCGCGGCGCCGGAATCCAGTGCGAGACGGGCATTTTCGGGGTTGGCGGCAACCGTGCCGAATTTGCGCAGCCAGCCCAGCGGCGGAGCGGACACCACGAGGTTGTGGGCCAACTGGTAGAAGGGCCGCTCGACGCCGAAGTAGGAGCAGAAGGCCAGCGTGAAGACGAAGGTGTCGGGCGGCACGTTGCCGCCGCTGTGATTGCCGACCAGCAACACCGGCCCCTCGGCCGGAATGCGATCCAGGCCCCGTACGTCCGCCCGGAAGTAGAACGACGCGAGCAGCCAGGTGCCCGGGAGCTGGTCGCGGATGTAGTCCGGGTCGCGCTGGTCGAGGTCGGCCTTGGGCACCCACGACACGACCTTGTCGCGGGCCCACCCCAGGACGCCCTTCGCGGTCGCCATAACCGGCCGTATACCCCGGCTTCACCGGGGGTCAAACGCGGTAGAGACCTGCGGCGTTGTCGTGAGCGATCAGGTCGACCACCCGGATGGCGTCGCTCTCGCTCCAGTCGTCGTTGGCCACGAAGTCCCGCAGTACGCGATGAATGCCGGTGCGCCACAGGGCCGCGCCGAGGAAGTGCAGTTCCGCGGGGCCGAACCCGTCCGAGGAGTAGAGGATCTTGCGGAAGGGGGCCAGCTCCAGCAGCCGGGCGATGAAGGCCACCGACCGCGCGCCCAGCTGGTTCACACTCAGCCCACCGTCGAGGTAGACGTTGTTTTGAAGGCCTGCGCCAGATATCCCGCCTCGCGCTCGTAGGGGTAGCAGTGCAGCAGGACGATCGGGGTGTCCCCGGACTGGCGCAGGAAGTCGAGCAACAGCAGTGGGTTGGTCTTGTGCAGATCGCAGTCGCGGTCGCCGAGGCCGACGTGGAATTGCAGGGGTTTGCCCAGCCGCAGGGCCTGATGCAACCCGAAACGCAGCAGCACCCGATCCTGTAACCGGGTGCCGCCGCGGTCGCGCCACCGGGCGGCCGCCTCGGCGACCTGCGACGGCGACGGCTCGCTCAGGTCGCCGTCGAACCCGCCCCGGTAGGCCAGGATCGACTTGGTGCCGACCGCCGTCGCCGCGCGCCGCCGCAGGATGTCCTCGAAGGCCGTCACGTAGTCGCCTAGCGACTGCGCGGCCTGTTCGGCGACCTGCTCGAGGCGAATCACCTCGTAAGCGCGGCCGCCGGAGAGTTCGGTCATGCCGGCCGGGCCGGCGGTGCCGGCGTCGATCCCGGTGTCCACCAGCCAGTCGCTCACTCCCGCGGCCGGCAGGAACATGCGGGCCAGCTCGGCCTCGCTGAACTGGCCGCGGCGCTCCCAATATGATTGTGGGTCAACGTGTTTGGCCAGACCGAGGATGGGACCGCAGTGCGCACGCACGGCGAAGCCCAGTTGTGAGTCGAACCCCGGCCCCACGATGGGTTCGGTGTTGGCCTCGTTGAGCGCGTTCTCGAACCGTTGCCGATCCCCCGCCGTCAACCAGCAGCCGTGGACGTGTTGATCGATCAGCCTCACTTCACCGATGTGCAGCGCCAGGGCGTCGGACGTCATCGCGTGCCCCGTCACAGGCTCCAGGCCATCCGGAATTTGTCCGCCAGCTGCTCGGTGTCGAGGTCGCCGTACCGCTCGTGTTCCAGGCGGCGTACGGCGACCACCATCTCGACCGCCGGATCGCCGAGAATGCCCCGCAGCAGCAATGAATTATCCAGTGCCGCAATCACTTCGGCCTGGCCCCTGGCTAGGCCGACGACATCGTCGCGCTCGCGGTCGGAATCGGACAGGGTCGCCGGGTCGATCGTGATCTCCGGTGGCAACGCCGCCTGGCGCTTGATTCCATCGAGCGCCAGCCCCAGGATCGCCGCCGACGCCAGGTACGGGTTGGCGGAGGGGTCGACGATCTTGACTTCGACGTTCCCGCCGCGCGGATTGCCGGGCCCGCCCGTGATGAACCGCACCGCCGCCTCGCGGTTCTCGGTCCCCCAGCACGCGTACGCGCCGGCCCAGTTGCCGGGGTGCATCCGCAAACCGGACACGATCGACCCGCACAACACGCCTTGCGCCGCCGGCAGTCCGCCGATTAGCCCCGCCACCGCGCTCTCCCCCGCCGCCGTCATGCCGTGGGCGCCGGCGCCGTCGGAAAACAGCGGGCCATCCGGCGATGTCAGCGAGAAATGTTGGTGGGCACCGGATCCCACGCCGTCCGCGAAGGGCTTGGGTGACAGGCTGATGCGAACCCCGTGGCGGCGGGCTGCCCGCCCGATGACGAGCCGCAACAGCACCAGCTGGTCGGCGGCGGCCACCGGGGATTGTGGCGCGAGGGACAGTTCGAACTGGTTGGCGCCGTACTCGGGGTGAAACTGCTCGATCGCGATGCCCGCCGCCCCCGCCGACCGGGTGACGTCCCGGACGAACGCTTCATGCTCGAGGATGCCGGCGAGGCCGTACTGCGCCCACAGCGTCGACGGGAGGCGGCCGCCGTCGGGAGCGACCAAGAGGAATTCCACTTCGTGCCCGACCACCGCCTCGATCCCGGCTTCGGTGAGCGCGGCTTCGACCCGGCCCAGCGTGCCGCGGGCGCAGGCGGGAACGGGCGTGCCGTCTTGCTCGAAAAACGCGGCGGGCGCCCACGCCAGCCCGTCGCCGACGATGCGCAGGGCCGACACGTCGATACGTAGGCGCTGGTCCCCGACGACGCCGACATCGGGCGTGAAGGCGATGCCGCTCTGGTCGACCGCGAAGGCGTGCCACGAGGGGCTGGCGCCGAGACCGGGATCCGCGAACGCGTTGGTCCGCCGGATCGGGACCGTCTTGGCCAGGGTGAGCCCGGCGGGATTCACGACGGTGCCGATGACGGTGTCGACGCCCTCGGCCTCCAGCTGGGCGATCCCCGCGGCCGCAAGCGGTGTGCCGGTCATGGCAGTCATTGTGCAGCCTCGAGCCGCCCCGGCTGACGAATTCAGTTCTGGCGGGCGATCAACTCGGTGACGAACCGATCGAGGAACCCGTCGATGGGAGCAAGGCCCGCCGGCCGGATGACGAATTTCGTCAAGCCCGCGTCGATGTAGGCGTCGAGTTGGCGGTGCAGGCGATCCCATCCGGCGGCGATCAGCTCGGCGGGGTCAACGTCGGGACGACGCTTCCGGGCCGCCGCGGCCAGCTCCGGGGGCAGATCGCCTTCTGCGACGGCCAATGAGATGCCGAAATGGTCGGGGTCTATCTGCCGGCCCGCTTGCGCCGCGGCGCGTTCGATCGCCGCACGGCCGGCCCGCGCCTCTTCGGGGGTCAGGAAACTGCCCAGCCAGCCGTCGCCGAGCGCGCCGATCCGCCGAAAGGCCCCCGGCGCCGAACCCGCCAACCAGATATCCAGCGGCGGGTTCGGCCTCGGCAGGACGGAAGCCTCGTTGACCGTGAAATATCGGCCGGTGAAGCTGGCCGAATCCTCGACCAAAGCGGCGCGCAGCACCCGTAGCGACTCGTCGAAGACGGCGGCCCGCTCGCCGTCGGGAACCACGAACACCTCGCGTTCGGCCGGGATCGCCGACCGCAGGCCGAAGACGGGAAGCACCCGCTTCGGCGCAACGGCCGCCAACGAGGCCAATTGTTTGGCGACCAATACCGGGTGCCGGCCGGGCAGCACGGCCACCGAGGTGCCGACCTTCAACCGGGTCGTCCGGGCCAACGCGTAGGCCATGCCGACCACCGGATCGACCGCCGGGGAGTAGACCAGCTCCGAGAACCACAGCGAATCCACCCCGCTGGATTCCAGCCGATCCACGATGGGAGCCAACCGATCCGGGGCGGTGTCCGCACCGAGTCCGACGCCGAAGCGAATCTTCACAGCTAGCGCAACGCGGTGGTGCGGCCATTTGTGCCCGCGAAACATAAACCGCTGAGACGTTTTCCGGCGTGTCGTCGCAGACGTTTATGTGTCGCGGGCCCGATCGGCCGGGGCGTGGGAGCTTATGCCCGGCTGGGAATCGTCAGTTTGCAGGCTTGGCCGATGTCGAGGGTCCGCAAGACGCGACCCATGCCGATCCACAGCGCGCACGACAGGGCCAAGTCGGCCAGCAGCTCGTCGGAGAAGTGCTCGGAGCAACGGCTCCAGAAGTCCTCGTCGTCGCGCAGGGCGGTGTGATCGCTGGCGAAACGGTCCGCGAACTCGGCGGCCAGCCGCTCCTGCTCGCTATAGCCGGGCCAGGTGCGCCACTCCTGGGCGTGGTCGTACAACTCTTCGTCGACTCCGGCGGCGGGCCCGTCCTCGTCGCGGGTGTTGACACAGACGACGCATTCGTTGCGGTGGGCGATCACCGCGCGGGCCAGTTCCCGGGTGCGCAGCGGCAGCCGGTTCTTGGTGTAGACCGCGTTGCTGAAACCGCCGAGCGCGCCACCGATGTCCGGGGATTTAACAAACCAGCCGGCCAGGTCGTCGTCGGCAAATGTTCCGATTCGGCTCATGGCGTGATGGTACGCCCGGAGCGCCCGGTTCAGGGCGCGGGCACCGGGATCTTCGTGGTGGGACGGTCGTCGTTCCAGTCCCGTTGCGCGAGAACGCGGCCCGCGACTCGATTCAGCGCCGCTTCGACCACCCGACGATCCGGTCGTCCGTCGAATCCCGGTGACCGGGCGAGCTTGTCGACCAGCCAGCCCACCAGCAGCGATTGCACGTAGTCCACCTGCTGGGCCCCCGCGGGTGTCAGCCACATCTGGTCGCCGTCACCCCGCGCGTATCCGGTCGCGATCAGCCGCGAGAAGGTGGGCTCCAAAACCTCGAACGGAATCCGTAGGTAGTCGGCGATGTCGGTCAGCCGGGCCGTGCCATACATCTGCCCGTAGCGGTTGATGCGCAGGACGCCCCACAATCCGGCCACGTCGAGTCGGCAGTCGGGTCGCATCGCGATGCTGCGCAAGCGCATGCCGGGCACACCGCGCAGCATGCGTTCGACCGCGCCCTCCAGCATCTGATCCGGTGTCTCGGTGTTCGGCATGCCGAACGCGTCGCCGAGATCGATTGTGCTGTCGTGCATTTCCCGCAGCGGGACCTCACGCAAGAACAACGCCAGGACGAACCCGACCAGCGCGACCGGAACCGCCCAGAAGAAGACGTGGGTGAGCGACTCGGAGTACGCGGCGACGATCGGCGCGGCCGCCTGGCGGGGCAACCGATGCAACGCCTCCGGCGACGCGGCGGCCGCGGCCGGCGCGCGGCTGGCCACCATCGCCGGGCCGATCCGGCTGTGCAGGAAGTTCGTGAACAGCGAACCGAAGATGGCGGCGCCGAACGAGCTGCCGATCGTGCGGAAGAAGGTGACGCCGGAGGTCGCGACGCCGAGGTCGTCGAAGCCCACGGTGTTCTGCACGATCAGGACAAGGGTCTGCATGCACATGCCGATGCCGGCGCCGAGGATGACAAGGAACAGCGACTGCACCAACACCGATGTCGACGGGTCCATCCGCGACATCAGAAAGAACGCCACCGCCATCACGGCGGTGCCGGCGACGGGAAAAACCTTGTACCGGCCCGTGCGGCCGACGATGACACCACTGCCCATCGAGGTGGTCAGCATCCCGATCACCATCGGTAGTGTGCGCAGGCCCGATGTGGTGGCCGAGACGCCGTCGACGAACTGCATGTAGGTCGGCAGGAACGTCAGGGCGCCCAGCATCGCGAAACCGACCACGAAGGACAGCACGCAGCACACCGTGAACACCGGACTGCCGAACAGCCGGGTCGGCAGGATCGGCGCGGCGGCACGGGTTTCCACCCAGGCGAAGACGCACAACGAGATCACCGAGCCGACGAACAGGCCGATGATCATGGGCGATCCCCACGGGTAGGTGGTCCCACCCCAGCTGGTGGCCAGTGTCAGCCCCGATGCGCCCAGGCCGACGAGCAGGATGCCGAAGTAGTCGATGACCGGTTTGGTGCGGTCGGACAGCGCCGGGATGGCGGCAGCCGCCACGAAGAAGACCACGACCGAGATCGGCACGTTGATCCAGAACGCCCAGCGCCAGGTGAAGTGGTCGGTGAAGTAGCCGCCGAGCAAGGGACCGATCACGGTGGTGACGCCGAATACCGCGCCCATCGCGCCCTGGTAGCGGCCGCGGTCCCGCAGCGGGATCACCTCGCCGATCAGCGCCATGGCGGTCACCATGAGCCCGCCGCCGCCGATGCCCTGCAAAGCGCGGGACGCGACCAGCATGCCCATCGAGCTCGAGAGCCCGCACAGCACGGACCCGGCGACGAAGAACACGACGGCCGCCTGGAACACCCGCTTGCGGCCGAAGAGGTCACCGAACTTGCCGACGAGGGCGGTGATGATGGTCGAGGCGAGCAGGTAGCTGGTGACCACCCACGATTGATGGCCTGCGCCACCAAGATTGGCGACGATGGTTGGCAACGCGGTCGCGACGATCGTCTGGTCCAGCGCGGCCATCAACATGCCGAGCAGGATCGCCACGAAGATGAAATTGCGTCGCTGCGGATCGACCAGCGCGCCGCTGGGCGCGGCGTCCGTCGATGAACCGCCGCGAATTGCTGTCGGGCTCGTCATGCCTGCCTTCCGTCGGCAACCGTTGCTCAGGGATGCCCGCGGTTAACCAAAGGCAATCTAACCGCTGCAGCGAAGTGGTCCCGGGGCTTGATCCATCTCACTCAGCCGATCGAATCAACCCGCACGCCGGCCTCTTGCTCGAGGGCGAAGACCTGCACCGCGGCTGACTTCCCTTTTAGGGCGTGCGATCCGCGATCGATTAGGGCGGGTGGTCGAGAATTCAAGGCGTCGACGGACTGCTGGGTGAGCAGGATCGCGTCGCCGGTGGTCTTGGTGAGCTGCTCCACGCGGGCGGCGACGTTGACGGTGTCACCGATCAGGGTGAACTCGAGCTTGCCTCCGCCGCCGATGGTGCCGGCGATCACCACGCCGGTATTGATGCCGATGCCGATGCGAAGCTCCCCGGCGAATCGCTCGGCGACGCGGCGTTGGATCAACAGCGCGGCGGTGAGCGCGGCGTCGGCGTGATCCGCGAGGTTGTTCGGGACGCCGAAGACCGCCAGCGCCCCGTCGCCGAGGAACTTGTTGACGTGGCCGCCGGCGTCGACGACCGCAGGCACGACGATCTCGAACAGCGCGTTGAGGCGGGCGACGGTGTCTTCGGCGGTATTCGCCTCGGCGAACGGCGTGAAGTCGCGGATGTCGACGAACATGACGGTCACCTGGCGCCGTTCTCCGGTGAACACATCGTCGCCCTGTTCCAGCAGGCGCGCCGCCAGGGCTGGGTCGACATAAGTGCCGAAGGCCGCGTGGAGTCGTTGGCGCTCAGCCAAACCGGCCTGCATCCGGTTGAACGACGCCGACAGTGCGCCAAGATCGTCGTCTTGGACCACCGGCAGGCGTTGGCTGTAGTCCCCCGCCGCAACACGTTCGGTTCCTTCGGCAAGATCGCGAAGGGGTTGGAGCGACGGTGAGAACGAGGCGCCGACAGTGATCGGCACCGCGAAAGAAAGCACTAACCCACAGGCGATTACGACCACCAGCACGGGGACCTCCCGAACTCGGTCGATCGCGACCGCAAACATCGCGCCCGCGACAGCGAAGATGAACGCGGCCGCGAGCACCGTCAGGTTCGACCACGCGGCGAAAGTCGGGCGAGAGCGGGGCAGGAGCTCACCCATTCCCGTCTCACCGGCGAGGGCGACCCGGGCGGGCCGCAGCGCCCCTTCCGGGTAGCTGTGCACGGCGATCAGCACCACCGAAATTCCTGTGGCGGAGCCCAGGATCCCGTATTGGACCAGTCGTGACCCGGTTCCCCCGGCGATCGCGCCCACCAGCAGGAACAGCATGGCGATGAAAGCAGCGTTGGCCGCCACCGCTCGCGGCCCGGCCGTCCGGCTCCAGGCGTAGGTGGCCTCCAGCGCCCTGGCCCGATCGACCTCACGCCCGGCTGCCCATCGCTCCACCAGACGGGTCGCGCCCAGTCCGGGAAGATTGGTCACGTACACCATCACCAGCACGATGCCGCCGGTCAGTGCGGCCGCCTCGAAGTAGCGATCGGATTTTTCGAAGGCGACGATGAGAAGCGCAAAGAAGAGGTAGATGGACAGCAACTCGGCGACGCTGACCGCATAGATCGCCCACGAGTACCGCGTCCGGCATCGATCCCACGCCCACTGCCAGATTCGATCCATGCCGGGAGACTAATCCGCTGGCCACCTTGCCATCCGGGTTTGAACGCGCAGCCATCTCGCGCCCCGTCGTCTCGGGTAGCCGCGCGGCAATCTCGTCCTAGCGGGATCGGGCGTCCGGCGACCGGGCCTGAGCGGTGTTAGCTCGGCGGCCTCGAGACGCACTGCGCCGAGTAGAGCTCCACGCCGAGCTTGTCCATCAGCTCGAGTTGCGTCTCGAGGTAGTCGATGTGCTTTTCCTCGTCGGCCACGATCTCTTCCAGCAGATTGGCGCTGGTGCTGTCCTGCTTCTCGCGGCACATGATGATGCCGGGCTTGAGCCGGTCCATCACCTCGTACTCGATGGCCAGGTCGGCCTCGAACTGCTCGCGCAGCGTCTGGCCGATGCGCAGCGAGAACAGGCGCTGGTAGTTGGGCAGCCCGTCGAGCAGCAGGATGCGATCGGTGATCGCCTCGGCGTGCCGCATCTCGTCGAAGGACTCGGCCCGGGTGTGCTCGGCGAGCTCGGTGAATCCCCAGTTGTCCTGCATCTTGGAGTGCAGGAAGTATTGGTTGATCGCGGTGAGCTCGCCGGTCAACTGCTCGTTGAGCAGGCGCAAAACATCCGGATCCCCTTGCATGATCACTCCCCTACGGTGACGTGAAACGGTGGTCATTTCGTGGCTCCGGGGCGGGTGCGCGGGCTGACCGCACCGTGCCGGGCCGTACCCGCACTTTGCCACGACGGGTGGCAATCTTCCAGCAAGGTATGGCTGTGCTCAGTGTGTGTTGCTTGCGGCCCGGGTGGGGCACGTTGCTAGCGACTAAGGTTAGACTGGGCTAACGAACTTAGGTTAGACTCAACTAATAACGTCTCGGTTCGGTACTACTTCTTCAAATCCCGGTGACACGGGACGCCGAGAGGGAGGACGAAGTGCGCTCGCTTGGTCACGCCGTCGACGAAGGGAATGTCGCCAGCATGCAGGGGATGCGCTGATGTACGTGTGCCTGTGTGTCGGCGTCACCAACCACACGGTGTCCGAAGTGGTCGCGCGCGGCGCCTCCACCTCCAAAGAGGTCGCGGCAGCGTGCGGGGCCGGTGGCGACTGCGGGCGCTGCAAGAGGACCCTGCGGGCGATCATCGCCGCGTCGGCAAATCTCGAGACCGCTCCGTCGCTTTAGCCCCGGGCTTTGTTGAAGTCCGCCAAAGCCGCCGCGTTGGCCTGTGCGCCCATCAGTTCGGCGAAGTGAGCGTTTTCTCGCGCGGTGGCCGCCGCGATCTCCGGACGCACCGGCTCCATCATCGTGTGCTTGACCGCCACTAAGCTCGAAATGGGCCGACTGGCAAGGACTTCCGCATGCCGGCGGGCTTCGGGCAATAGCTCCTCGGGATCGCAGACCCGCCAGACCAGGCCCATACGCAGCGCCTCGTCCGCGTCGACCCACTCCGAGGACATCAACAGCCAGGCGGCGTTCTGCCGGCCCACCAGCTGTGGCAGCAGATACGACGAGGCCGCTTCCGGCGCCACCCCCAGGCTGGTGAACGGACACTTGAGGCGGGCCGTCGACGACATGAAGGCCAGATCGGCGTAGCCCAAGATGGTGGCGCCGATGCCCACGCCCACGCCGTTGACCGCGCAGATGAGCGGCTTGGGGAACGTGCTGAGGGCGTCGATCAGTCCGACGAAACCGTGCTTGCCCGGGGTGAATTCCGGATCGGTGATGCGGGCCTGCATCTCGGCGAGGTCGGTGCCGGCGCTGAAGCCGCGGCCCGCGCCGGTCAGCAGCACCACGGCGACCTCGGGGTCGCCGGCGGCGGCCAATAGCGCTTCGGCGGTCGCGTCGTACAGGGCTTCGTTGAATGCGTTCAGCGCCTCGGGCCGGTTCAGCGTGAGGGTGCGCACCCGCTTTTCGTCATTGATCTGCAGCGTCACGGCTGCAGCCTAACGACGTCAGCCGTTGCTGTAGACGCGGGTGGGCGCGATCAGCACGACGGCGCGGCGCTCCCGTGCCATGACGCGGTCGTATTCGTCCCAGTCGTCGTGGGTGCCGCCCGCGGCGGTGAAAACCTCGCGCAGCAACAGCCGCAGCTGGTCGTCCGTGGTCAGCCAGGCACGCGTGTCGTCGGGGCCGACGAGCTCGGCGCGGCCCTCGACGGTCGCCCACTGCCATCCCTTGCGGAAGGTGACCGCCAGCTGCGGTCGAGCCCGGAGGTTGGCCAGTTTGACCTTGCCGTAGGTGGTGAAGCCCAGCACCTGCTCGCCGCTTTCCGGGTGCGGCAACAGTCCGACGTTGACCAGCGAAGCCTGCACCGTTCCGTCGGCCCGAACGGTGGACACCACCGCCAGGCCATTTTCCGCGGCGGCCAACGCCACGGCGTCGCGCAGAGTTGTCATAAGGGTTCCTCGATGAACGGTGTCTTGAACACGTAGCGGCTGGTGGGGACGGTGTCGATGTTGTCGTTGGCGCCGAACGCCGTGGTGCTGGTGACCATTCGGCCCAGTCGGTCCTGCAGGTCTTTGTCGTCGGCGGCACCGAAGAAAGCCTTGAGATCGGTGATCGCCTCCTGCGGGAACAACTCTTCGACGATGCCCGCGATTCCCGGTGCGTCCGGGGTGAGGGTGCGCACCACCCAGTTCTGGGTGTAGCCGAAGGTCGCCTGCGTCTCGATGGCCACCGAGGTGTGGTTGCGCTGCCACCGGGTCAGCCAGCTCTCCTGGTCCAGGCCGGCGGGCCGGCGCAGCAACGCGATGTTGGCTAATCCCGCTGTGCGAGTACCAGATTCGGTTACCGGTGCTTCGAGCGGAACCGACTCGGTCACCAGATAGGCGGCGAGTTGTTCGCATTCGGCCTCGAGCAGGGCCAGCGCTGCGGACATCTGCTCGCCGTAGCACTGCTGGGTCCACATGCTCACCACCGCCGCGACCGGCGGATCCAGCGTCGTAAGCGTCATCAGCGAATGGCGGACTGCATCGTCGCGGACGTTGACCGACAACCCCGGCAGACCCAAATCCAACAGGGCGCCGGCGACCGGGCCCCGCTGGCGGGCGCACCACTCCTCGCCCGAATCGGCACGCATCAGGACGGCGATGACCTTTTCCATAGGCAGAACCTACCTGTGCCGGCCGCGCTATTTGACCAGCCGGACGGGGTGTTCGTCGCTGATCAATCTGCCGATCATGTCCGCCAATTGCCGGTAGGACTCGTCACGGCCGCTCGACGAGCGGTACACCAACCCGATGCGCCGTCCGGGGCGGGGCGTGGCGAACTGCGCCAGGCCCAGGCGGGTTCTCGTCGCCTCGACCGGCACCGCACTCTGCGGGATCAGCGTCACCCCCAGGCCGCCGGTCACGCACTGCACCGCGGTGGCCAGCGACGCCGCCCGGGTGTTGGCCAGTTCCGCCCGCACGCCCGCCTTGTGGCAAACGTCCAGCGCCTGATCGCGCAGGCAGTGCCCCTCATCCAGCAGCAGCAGGGGCAGGTCGGCCAGTGCCGTCGCCGGAACCCGCCGCCTACCCGACAGCGGATGTCCGGGCGGTAGCGCGAGGACGAAATCCTCGTCGTAGATCGGGATCGCGGTGACGCCGCCGGCGTCGGCGGGCAGGGCGATGAGCGCCGCATCGAGCGCACCCTCGCGCAATACCGTCATCAGCCGTTCGGTCTGGTCTTCGGTCACCCGCAACGTCATTCCGGGGAACTGCTCGGCCAGACCGGCCAGCACGGTCGGCAAGACGTAGGGCGCGACCGTCGGGATCAGTCCCAGCCGCATCCCGCCCCGCAGCGGATCGGATGACCCCGCGGCGGCGGCGGTGAACGCGTCCACCGCCTCGATGACGGTCTGGGCGCGCGGCAGCAGCGCCGTGCCCTCCGTCGTCAACAGGACACGCCGCGTGGAGCGCTCGATGAGCTGGGTGCCGAGCCCGGTCTCCAGCGCGGCAAGCGCCTGCGACAACGTGGACTGGCTGACCCCGAGAGTGGTTGCGGCGCTGCTAAATTGACGCTTTTCGGCGATCGCGGCGAACGCACGGAGACCGGCGATCGTCGGCTGATAAATCTTATCGGGCATACCGATAAGTGTAGTGGGAAATATCACCTTTACTTCAGGTCGGGTGAACGGGCAGCATGGGCAATGAAATTACTAATCTTGAGTGAATCCAAATTAGGAGAGCCATGCCTTTGCTGACCATCGGCGACCAGTTTCCCGCCTACGAGCTCACCGCGCTGATCGCGGGCGATCTGTCCAAGGTTGACGCCAAGCAGCCCGAGGACTATTTCACCACTGTCACCAACGAGGACCACGAAGGCAAGTGGCGCGTTGTGTTCTTCTGGCCCAAGGACTTCACCTTCGTATGCCCGACCGAGATCGCCGCGTTCGGAAAGCTCAACGACGAGTTCTCCGACCGCGACGCGCAGGTCCTGGGTGTGTCGATCGACAGCGAGTTCGTGCACTTCAACTGGCGCGCGCAGCACGAAGACCTGAAGAAGCTCCTCTTCCCCATGCTCTCGGACATCAAGCGTGAGCTGAGCCTGGCCACCGGCGTTCTCAACGCCGACGGCGTTGCCGACCGGGCGACCTTCCTGGTGGACCCCAACAACGAGATCCAATTCGTTTCGGTCACCGCCGGATCCGTGGGACGCAACGTCGAGGAAGTGCTGCGGGTCCTGGACGCCCTGCAGTCCGACGAGCTGTGCGCCTGCAACTGGCGCAAGGGTGACCCGACGCTGAATGCCGCCGAGCTGCTCAAGGCATCGGCTTAGTCGCGTAGGGTCTGAACAGGGAGGCGAGATGAGCGTAGAAAACCTCAAGGAAGCGCTGCCCGAGTACGCCAAGGACCTCAAGCTCAACCTCGGCTCGATCACGCGCACGACCGAGCTCAACGAGGAGCAGCTGTGGGGTACCCTGCTGGCGAGCGCCGCGGCGACGCGAAACACTCAGGTAATCACCGAGATCGGTGCCGAGGCGGCCGACATCCTGTCCGCCGAGGCGTACAACGCGGCGCTGGGAGCCGCATCGATCATGGGCATGAACAACGTGTTCTACCGTGGCCGGGGCTTCCTCGACGGCAAGTACGACGACCTGCGTGCGGGATTGCGGATGAACATCATCGCCAATCCCGGTGTGGAGAAGGCGAACTTCGAGCTGTGGTCCTTCGCGGTGTCATCGATCAACGGATGCCCGGACTGCGTGGCCTCCCACGAACACACGCTGCGCGAGGCGGGCGTCACCCGGGAGACCATCCAGGAGGCGCTGAAGGCCGCGGCCATCATTTCCGGCGTGGCACAAGCGATTGTCGCCTCCCAGACGCTGGCCACCGTCGGCTGACGCAGTGACGGCACCAGCCTGGGTAGCACACGCGATCTGGTGGCAGGTCTATCCGCTGGGGTTCGTCGGCGCCTTTCCTTCGTCGGAGCCGCCGCAGCCGGAAGAACACCGGCTGCGGCGGCTCGTCGACTGGTTCGACCACGCCATCGCACTGGGCGCGTCCGGCGTTGCGCTGGGCCCGATCTTCGCCTCGCGCACCCATGGTTACGACACCACCGACCACTACCGCATCGACCCCCGGCTCGGTGACGACGCCGATTTCGACTACCTCGTCGCCGAGGCCCGTCGCCGTGGCCTGCGTATCCTGCTCGACGGCGTGTTCAATCACGTCGGCGTGGATTTCCCCCGTCACCGGGAGGCGCCGAACGACGAGGCCGCAGCGCGCTGGTTTCGCGGGCGCCAGGGGCGCTTTCACACGTTCGAGGGTCACTCGGAGCTGATCACGCTCAACCACGACAACCCCGAGGTGGTCGATTACACCGCGGACGTGATGGCGCACTGGCTGGAACGCGGCGCCGACGGCTGGCGACTCGACGCGGCTTACACGGTGCCGGAACGGTTTTGGGCCGCAACACTCCCGCGGGTGCGTGAGCGCTTCCCCGAGGCGTGGTTCGTCGGCGAGCTCATCCACGGCGACTACGCCGCCGTCGTGCAGGCCGCGACGTTCGACTCGGCCACCCAGTACGAGTTGTGGAAGGCGATCTGGAGCAGCCTCAACGACGGCAACTTCTTCGAGCTGGACTGGGCGCTGCAGCGGCACGACGAGTTCCTGGCCGGCTTCGCTCCGCTCACTTTCATCGGCAACCACGACGTCACCCGCATCGCCAGCCGGCTCGACCGCCCCGAGCACGTGGCGCACGCGCTGGTGATCCTGTTGACCGTCGGCGGCGTGCCCAGCGTGTACGCGGGCGACGAACTGGGATTCCGCGGCGTCAAGGAGGAGCGCTACGGCGGCGACGACGCGGTGCGCCCCGAGTTCGACTCTCCCCCACTGAAATTGGATGCGTTCGGCGCCCAGATGTGGGCGCTGCACCAGTTCCTGGTCGGGCTGCGCCGTCGTCACCCGTGGCTGCACCGGGCCTCGACCACCGCGCTGCGGCTGGAAAACCGGCACTACCTCTACGAGACCCGCAGCGGCGACGACGCGCTGCTGGTCGCGCTCAACATCGACGACGAGCCGATGCGCGTGGCGCTGCCGGAACTGGGCACGCGGCACCGGCGGGTCATCGGCGGTTCGTCGGCCCCGCCGCAAGAGGTGGTCGACGCGCTGGTCGTGGAACCGCACGGGTGGCGGATCTTAAGCCCGGCCTAGGCGTTCCAGAGTCAGCCGGTCCTGCCGGCCGTCGTAGTACTTGTCGAGGACCGCGAGGAATTCCCCGTTGTCGTCCGTGGCGCGGGCGAACAGCGTCATCGACGAGCGCAGCTTGAGGTCGTCGGGCGAGCCGAAGATGTCAGCGACCGATCGGCCCTGCACCGCGTCGACCAGCCGGGCGCACTCCCGCAACCGCGGGCCGAGCAGCTCATGGCGCAGGTAGGCACGCGCCTCCTCGAGCGAGGAGATGCCGTAATGCACCGCGGTCGGGCTGCCACCCAGGCCGCGCAACTGCGGGAAGACAAACCACATCCAGTGACTGCGTTTACGTCCGGAGCGCAGCTCGTCGACCACGTTTCGGTACACCGGGGCCTGCGCTTCGACGAAGCGCTGGAGGTCGAACGGGTCGCTCGCCGATTCCATGTGACTACGGTTGCACACATGGCGGTCAAACGACGAGTGCCCAGGGTGCGCGACCTCGCGCCGCTGATCCGGTTCAAGCGACCGCAGTTCGACGCGACCAGGCGCCGCCTCGACGCCGCGCACACCATCGAAGATCTGCGGCGCATCGCCAAACGCCGCACGCCGAAGGCGGCGTTCGACTACACCGACGGCGCCGCCGAGGACGAGCTTTCCCTCCAGCGCGCCCGGCAAGCGTTCCGCGACATCGAGTTTCACCCGACGATCCTGCGTGACGTCAGCAACGTCACCGCCGGCTGGAATGTGCTGGGCCAGCCGGTGGTCCTGCCGTTCGGCATCGCGCCCACCGGCTTCACCCGGTTGATGCACACCGAGGGCGAGATCGCCGGCGCCGCGGCGGCGGCCAAGGCCGGCATTCCGTTCTCGCTGTCCACGCTCGGCACCTGCGCGATCGAGGACCTGGTGACCGCTGTTCCCCAGGGCAGGAAGTGGTTTCAGCTCTACATGTGGCGCGACCGGGAACGCTCGATGGCGCTCGTCCAGCGCGCCGCCGACGCCGGGTTCGACACCCTGCTGGCCACTGTCGACGTCCCGGTCTCCGGCGCCCGGCTGCGCGACAACCGAAACGGGATGACGATTCCGCCGACGCTGACATTGCGCACCGTCCTGGATGCGGTGCCACACCCGAAATGGTGGTTCGACCTGTTGACCACCGAGCCGCTGGCGTTCGCGTCGCTGGACCGCTGGCCGGGAACCGTCGCCGAGTATCTGAGCACCATGTTCGACCCCAGCCTCACCTTCGACGACCTGGAGTGGATCAAGGCCCAGTGGCCCGGCAAGTTGGTGGTCAAGGGCATCCAGACGCTCGACGACGCCCGCGCCGTCGTCGATCGCGGCGTCGACGGCATCGTGTTGTCGAATCACGGTGGGCGCCAACTGGATCGGGCCCCGGTGCCGTTCCACCTGTTGCCATGGGTCTCGCGTGAGGTCGGCAAGCACACCGAGATCCTGCTGGACACCGGCATCATGTCGGGCGCCGACATCGTGGCGGCGATCGCGCTGGGCGCGCGGTGCACGCTCGTCGGACGGGCCTACCTGTACGGGCTGATGGCCGGCGGCGAACCCGGCGTCGCCCGCGCGATCGAAATTCTTTCCGAGGGCGTGATCCGCACCATGCGGCTGCTGGGTGTCACCTGTCTCGAGGAGCTTTCGCCCAAGCACGTGACCCAACTTCGGCGGCTCGGGCCCATTCAGTAGCGCCGAGATCGCCGGCATGGCTGTGAATTGACCCGGGAGCACGACCGTGGCGGCAATCTCGACGGCGCTACTGCAGGCGGGCGACCCGTTCGGTGCGGTTGCGAACCAGGTCGTTGAAGGCCTCGCCGGGCCCGACGTGTTCGAAGAGTTGCGGCGGGTAGTGGGTGACGTACATCGTGCGCCGGCCGCCGGCACCGGTCGGCCGGGGTGAGGCGTGCATCAGGTCCTGGACGTGGACGGTCACGTCGCCGGGGGCGGTGTCGATGCTGACCACCGGGACCCATTGGAACCGATGTTCCCAGCGGTAGTGAATCGCCTGACCGTGGCTGCCCGGCACCACCTGAAGGTTGCCGGTGGAGGCGTCCGAGCCGGTCAGCTGAATGCCGATGCTGACCGCGGGGCACATGAGAGCGTGCCCACCCATGCCGCAGTCCTGATGCCAGGGGATGTTGGACAACCCGCTGGTGTTGCCTGGCACTTTGAGCAACACCGCGCTGCCTTCCATCCGGTCGGGTGCGGGGCGAAGCGCGGGGTTGATGAGGGTGCCCAGCCTGGACACCCTGGGATCGTTCTCCAAGAGGGCGAGGACGGGTGAACGCATCGTTGCGTATACCAACCGGCACAGCACGCTGCCGCCGTGCTCGTCGGTGACCCACCACGAACGGTCATCCCCCGGCCGGGCCTGGGCCGCGAGGCGGTCGACCTCGCAGTTGGCGGCCCGCATCTCGTCGGCGTCGAACACGCCCCTGACGTGCAGGTAGCCCATGGTGTGCAGCTGTGCAGACAACTCGGTGTCGTCGGCGTCGAGCGTGAACGTGGCGAGCGGGTCGCGCCCCTTCAGGTCGGCGCGGGCCGGATCGTAGGGCGGGACGCCGGCGTGCAGGTACCGCAGGGCCGGGTCCCAGTCGGCCAGCTGGTCGAAGCCGCCCCGCTCGAAGGACAGCTCGTCGCTGAGCAGGAGGTTGATGACCGTGCGGATCTGGCCAACCATGTCGTCCCACGCCCGTCGGGACAGCCGCACCACGGCGTCTCCGGTGCGCTGCCCCTCGCCGACGCGGATCGTCGGGCCATCGACGGCATAGGTGACGGCATCGTCGTCCACGAGGAAGGTGATGGCGCCGACGGAAGCGAGGTCTCTGGCCGCGGATTCCAGGACATCCGGGTCGAGAGCGGTCGGGGCGGGTGCGTCAGCGGCACGGGCCGATTATCCAAGACCGCCAACGTGATAGCCACCACTTACCCGCCGCGGCCCTTCGTAGGGGAACAAACCGGCACCCGCCTGGGTTGAGCGCATCAGACTCAGTTTTTGGAGGATTGATGGCTGAAGCCAACTCGGTGCCGGTGCTGTTTGTCACCGACACCATCGTGTTGCCCGGAATGGTCGTTCCGATCGCGCTCGACGAGGCCGCGCGGGCGGCAATCGACGCTGCTCAGGCGAGTGAATCCGGGCAGCTGCTGATCGCGCCCCGGCTGGATGACCGGTACCCGTCGCACGGTGTGATCGCCAAGATCTTGCAGGTCGGACGCATCGCAGGCGGCGGCACCGCGGCCGTCGTGCGCGGTGAGCGCCGGGCGCAGATCGGGGCGGGGGCGTCCGGGCCGGGCGCGGCGCTGTGGGTCGAGGTGACCGAGGTCCCCGAGGTCGAGGCGACCGACGAGATCAAGGCGCTGACCGCCGAGTACAAGAAGCTGCTGCTGGCGATGCTGCAACGGCGCGAGGCCTGGGAGATCGTCGACTACGTCAACAGGCTGTCCGATCCGTCGGCGTTGGCCGACACCTCCGGCTACGCGTCCTACCTGTCCAGCGAGCAGAAGCGGCAACTGGTCGAGACCGAGGATGTCGCCGAGCGGCTGCGGGTGCTGATCGACTGGACCAGCGACCACCTCGCCGAGGTCGAGGTCAACGACAAGATCGCCGAGGACGTGCGTGAGGGCATGGAGAAGACGCAGAAGGAGTTCCTGCTGCGCCAACAGCTGGCCGCCATCCGCAAGGAGTTGGGTGAGGGTGAGCCCGACGGGTCGGATGACTACCGGGCCCGCGTCGAAGCGGCCGAGTTGCCCGAGAAGGTGCGCGAGGCCGCGCTGCGCGAGGTCGGCAAGCTGGAACGGTCCAGCGACCAGAGCCCGGAAAGCGGCTGGATCCGCACCTGGCTGGACACGGTGCTCGACCTGCCCTGGAACGTCAGGACCGACGACTCGACCGACCTGAAGGCCGCGCGGGGGGTGTTGGACGCCGACCACCACGGGTTGGACGACGTCAAGGACCGCATCGTCGAATACCTGGCCGTGCGGGCCCGCCGCGCTCAGCGTGGTCTGCAGGTCGTCGGAGGCCGCGGCTCGGGTGCGGTGATGGTGCTGGCCGGTCCCCCCGGCGTCGGCAAGACGTCGCTGGGCGAGAGCGTCGCCCGGGCGCTGGGCCGCAAGTTCGTGCGCGTCGCCCTGGGCGGTGTGCGCGACGAGGCCGAGATCCGCGGGCACCGGCGGACCTATGTGGGCGCGCTGCCGGGGCGGATCGTGCGGGCCATCGGCGAGGCGGGGTCGATGAACCCGGTCGTGCTGCTGGACGAGATCGACAAAGTCGGTTCCGACTACCGGGGCGACCCGAGTGCGGCGCTGCTCGAGGTGCTCGACCCGGCGCAAAACCACACGTTCCGCGACCACTACCTGGACCTGGACCTGGACCTGTCCGACGTGGTGTTCCTGGCCACCGCCAACGTCATCGAGAACATCCCGTCCGCCCTGCTGGACCGCATGGAGCTGGTGCAGATCGACGGCTACACCGAGGACGACAAGGTCGCCATCGCGCGGGACTACCTGCTGCCCCGGCAGCGGGACCGGGCGGCGCTGACCGAGGACGAGGTCACGCTGACCGACGCCGCTCTGCGCAAGATCGCCGCCGACTACACCCGGGAGCCCGGCGTGCGGCAGTTCGAGCGGCTGCTGGCGAAGGCGCTGCGCAAGGTGACGACCAAGCTGGCCGAGGCCGCCGAGCCGATCACCATCGACGAGGCGGATCTGGTCGACTACCTCGGCCGTCCGCGGTTCACTCCGGAATCGGCCGAACGCACGGCGGTGCCCGGCGTGGCCACCGGCCTGGCCGTCACCGGCCTGGGCGGAGATGTGCTCTACATCGAGGCGGGCGCGACGGACGGTGAGGCGGGCTTGCAGCTCACCGGTCAACTGGGTGACGTGATGAAGGAGTCCGCGCAGATCGCACTGTCCTATGTGCGCTCCCACGCCGCCGAGTTGGGCGTCGATCCCAAGGCCCTCGACCGGCGCATCCACGTGCACGTCCCCGCGGGAGCGGTGCCCAAGGACGGGCCGTCGGCGGGTGTCACCATGGTGACCGCGCTGGTCTCGATGGCCACCGGACGTCAGGTGCGATCCGATGTCGGCATGACCGGCGAGGTCACGCTTAACGGGCGGGTGTTGCCGATCGGCGGCGTGAAGCAGAAGCTGCTCGCGGCCCAACGGGCCGGCCTGGCAACGGTTTTCATTCCGGCGCGCAACGAGCCCGACTTGGATGACGTGCCCGCCGAGGTGCTCGACGCGCTGACGGTCAAACCGATGACCGACGTCGCCGACATCGTCGCGCAGGCGCTCGAGCCGGCGGCCGAGACCGTTACGGTCGCTGCTTGACACGAGCTTGGCCGGGATGCGCAGCAAACTCGCTGGCATCCCGGCCGCGCGCGTTAAGGTCCGTGGATAGCCGTGATCTTGCGCAGATTTCTCCGCATCGGCACCCTTCCCGCCGGCACGCGGGCCGAAGTCGACCCGGAGAGAATCAGCGGCTGACCTGCCCGGACGCCGGCGAATAGGGCGAAGAGGTTTTCGTCGTCCACGCCTCGGGTATCTGGGGTGTTGGAGGTTCGACTGCCCGTCAGGGCGGTGGGGTGAGCGAATCACCAAGTCAATTGGATCAGCTGCTCTTCAGGCGGCCAATCGTTCGACAAGGGGGTTCACTTATGAATCTGAACAAGATCGCAGCCGGCGCGCTCATGGCCGGCACCATCACGTCCGCGGGTTTCGGCATCGGCGCCGGTATCGCACAAGCCGGTCCGGATGGCCCGAATGTGCCGAGTCCGAACGTGCCGGGCCCGAACGTGCCGGGGGGCGACCGGGATGTTCCGGCGCCGGGCCAATTTGTACCGGGACAGCCCATCTGTAACCCCGGTGCGCCGGGCGTCAACTGCAACGCGCCGGGCAGCCCACTTCCTCCGGGACAGAACGGGTTCCCGCCGCCGGGGCACTACAACGACCCGATCCGCTACGGGCTCCCGGCCACCTGGGTTCCGCCCGTGGGTGACCCCGACGGGACCCAACTTCCCGTCGTGTTCAACCCGCAGCTGGGTCAGTGGGGCGTCAACACGTCCGCTGGTTTCCAGGTGTTCACGCCCGCAGGCGGGACATCTGGTTCAGGCCAGGTCAGCGGCGGGGTCAACCCCGGGACCTAAACCGGCATTACGAGGCAGCCGCCCCTTCGGGGGCGGCTGTTTTCGCTGCACGGTGACATGGCGCGACGCTCGGCGTTGAATGAAACCATGACTCTCAAACGCCAAGTCGTCCACCGCGTGCAGCGGCTGCTCGTCAACCCGGTGGGCCGGCAGATGCCGGGGATCATCCTGGAAACCACCGGCCGCAAGAGCGGCAAGCCGCGACGCACCGCCGTGGGCGGACGCCTGGTCGACAACCAATTCTGGATGGTCTCCGAACACGGCGAGCACTCCGACTACGTCCACAACATCAAGGCGAATCCGGCCGTGCGGGTGCGCATCGGCGGTCGGTGGCGCAGCGGCACCGCTCACCTGATGCCCGACGACGATCCACTGCGGCGGCTCGGCGACCTCCCGCGGCTCAACAGCGCGGTGGTGCGGCTGATGGGTAGCGACCTGCTGACCATTCGGGTGGATCTGGACTGACGCGCCGCGATGGCCTACGACGAGAACCTGGCCGACGAGGTCCGCGAACTCGTCGCCTCCGAGCGCGGCGTCGAGGAGAAGCGCATGTTCGGCGGTCTCGCGTTCCTGGTGAACGGCAATATGTCCGTGGCCGTCAGCGGCCAGGGCGGCCTGCTGGTCCGGGTGCCGGCGGACGAGCTCGACAAGGTGCTGCGACGCGCTCACGTCAGCCCGATGGTGATGGCGGGCCGCGACGTTCGCGGCTGGGTACGGGTGGAGCCCGCCGGGGTGCGGACCAAACGACAGCTCGAGGGCTGGGTGGCCCGCGGCGTCGGTTACGCGCGCAGCCTGCCGGCCAAGTGACCGGCGCGGTTTGCTAGCACTCGGCGCGGGTACGTGATCGGGTATGTCCGAACGCCAGCAACTGGTGCGGCGGCTGCTCGACGTTGCCGGGACCACCTACGCGGCCGAGGCGCGAATCAAGCTCGCCGACAAGCCGATGCCGCTGTTTCAGCTGCTGGTCATCTGCATGCTGGCCAGCAAGCCGATCGATGCCGCCATCGCCATGGGCGCCGGGCGCGAACTGTTCACGGCGGGCCTGCGCACGCCCAAGGCGGTGCTGGCCTCGGATCGGCAGACCATGATCGACGCCTTCGGCCGCGCCCACTACGTCCGCTACGACGAAAGCTCGGCCACCCGGCTTACCGGCATGGCCGAACACGTGCGCGACGAGTACTCCGGCGATCTGCGGGAACTCGCGGACCGAAGTGGACGCGACGTCGCCGCGGCCAAGCGGTTACTCAAGGGGTTCAAGGGAATCGGGGATACCGGGGCCGACATTTACCTGCGCGAGGTGCAGGACGTGTGGACCTGGGTACGGCCGTATTTCGACGACCGCGCCACCGACGCGGCCAAGCAGCTGGGGTTGCCTACCCAGCCCGCAAAGCTGGGAGCCCTTGCGCCGCAAGGCAACGCGCGGCTGGCCGCCGCACTCATCAGGACGTCGCTGGATGACGACCTGCGCCGGCGGGTGAGCGGTTGACCGTGCGGATCGGTACCTCCGGGTGGTCCTACAACCACTGGGCCGACGTGCTGTACCCACCTGGCCTACCCACCGCGCGCCGACTGGCCCGCTACATCGAGGTGTTCGACACCGTCGAATTGAACGCGAGTTTCTACCGCTGGCCGAAGGATTCGACGTTCGCCGGATGGCGTCAACAGTTGCCGGACGGCTTCAGGATGTCGGTCAAGGCGCATCGAGGATTGACCCACTACCGCCGTCTGGCGTCCGCCGGGCCGTGGATCGAGCGCTTCGAGCGCTGTTGGGAACTGCTGGGTGATCGCGCCGGGGTGTTGCTGGTTCAACTGCATCCCGAGCTGCAGCGCGACGATGCGCGCCTGGATGCCTTCCTGGGTAGCGTGCCGGCGTCGATCCGGGTGGCCGTCGAGCTGCGCCATCCGTCGTGGAACGACGAGGCCGTCTACGACTTGCTGGCCCGTCGCCGCGCCGCCTACGTGGTCATGAGCGGCGCCGGGCTGGCGTGCGTGCCGCGGGCGACCACCGATCTGGTGTACGTCCGGATGCACGGGCCGGATCAGGACGCGATCTATGCGGGCTGTTACTCGGACGACGAGCTGCGGCGGTGGGCGGACCGGATCGCCGCGTGGCACGCCGCCGGCAAGGACGTGTGGATGTATTTCAACAACGACCTGGGCGGCCACGCGGTGCGCAATGCGCTGACGTTGCAAGAACTTTTGCGGTGAGCCGGCGCGAGTAGGCTGGAAATGTCGACTGCAGGACGGAGTGACAATCATGGCCAGCTCTATCACATTCGTCATCATCGGCGGCGGACTTGCCGGAGCAAAAGCGGTAGAAGCATTGCGCGACAGTGGGTTTGACGGGCAACTCAGCCTATTTGCTGAAGAGACCCATCTCCCCTACGAGCGACCTCCACTTTCCAAGGAGTATCTGGCTGGGAAGAAGTCGCTGACCGATTTCACCGTGCAGAACTCCGACTGGTACCGCGACCACGGTGTCGACCTGAGGCTCGGTTCGCGGGTGTCGGCCGTGAACGCGGGCGAACATACCGTCGCGCTTCCCGACGGCACCACGATGCGGTACGACAAGCTGCTGCTGGCGATGGGATCGGCCTCCCGGCGGCCCTCGATACCCGGGTCCGACGCCGACGCCGTTTACTATCTGCGCACCTACGACGATGCTGTGTCGCTGGATTCGGTTCTCACCGAAGGATCTTCGCTGGCCGTGGTGGGAGCCGGGTGGATCGGCCTGGAGGTGGCCGCCGCCGCCCGCCAGCGTGGCGTCGACGTGACCGTCGTCGAGACGGCCAAGCAACCGCTGGTGGCCGCCCTCGGCGAAACGGTGGGTGAAGTGTTCGCCCGCCTCCACCGCGATCACGGGGTGGACCTACGGCTCGAGGCGCAGGTGGAGGACATCACGACAACCGGCGGCAAAGCCACCGGACTGAAGATGCGCGATGGGTCGGCGGTGCCGGCTGATGCCGTGTTGGTGGCCGTGGGTGCTCAGCCGAACGTCGAACTCGCCGAACAAGCCGGGCTCGCCATGGGTGACGGCGGCGTGCTGGTCGATGCGTCACTGCGCACCAGCGATCCGGACATCTACGCGGTCGGCGACATCGCCGCCGCAGAGCACCCCCTGTTCGGCTGCCGGATTCGCACGGAGCACTGGGCCAATGCGCTCAAGCAACCCGCGATTGCGGCGGCCGGGATGCTCGGCAACCCAGGCGAATACGCCGAGCTGCCCTATTTCTTCACCGACCAGTACGACCTCGGGATGGAGTATGTCGGGCACGCGCCCGGCTTCGAGCGCGTGGTGTTCCGGGGCGACGTTGCCGGACGTGAATTCGTCGCATTCTGGCTCGACGGCGACCACCGGGTGCTGGCCGGGATGAACGTCAACATCTGGGATGTGCTCGACAACGTCAAAGCGCTGATCAGGTCCCGGAATTCCGTCGACCCCGACAGGCTGGCCGACGCGGAGGTCCCGCTGGCCGAGCTATTGGGCTGACGGTTCAACGGGCACCCACGTCCCGTCAATCACGTCGGGCGGGCGCTGCACCTGCAACCTCTCCCGTTCGGCGCGGCGGCGTTTGATCCGCAGCCGGGCGTCGCCCGGCATGGTGACCAGCTCGTCACACGTCAGGTAGTACACGTCTTCGACGGCGTCGATCAGGTCCGCCGCGACTCGACGAGATCCCAATTCCCGCAACGTTATCCGGAGTTCATGGGTGAATCGCAGAGTGGTGTCGTGGGCCAGCTCGCGGGAGTCGCGAGCGCTGGTGGCCAGCCGCTGGGCCAGCGTCGGCGGCCCCGCGTCGGTCGAGGCGGCGTCGGCCACCGCGACTTCCCCGGCCGCGCGCAGCAGCATCGCCGGATCGTCGGCATAGGTCTGGCTGGCCAGCTCGGCCTCCCCGGGACCACGGTGTGCGACGCGGGCGACGACCGCATCCACCGCGGCGGCGGTGGTGGGTGACAACGCGCGGATGCTGGCGAGGTTGCCTTCCTGGGCGAGCGCACACAACGGCGGGTCGGCCCGCAGCACCGCGGCCAGCTCGGCGGTCTCGGTCGCGACCACGGTGCTGTCCATGATCATGTCCACCCCGGGCACGCTGCGCGCCGCCTTGCTGCGCTCCAGCGCCGCCGCGGTGACGCCGGAGTCGATCAGCCACAACGCGGTGAGGATCCAGCCTTGGTGAATGCGGTCCCGCAGCAAGCGAATTCGGACTTCCAGGCCGGCGTCGGGCAGCGACCCCAACTGCGTCGCGTCGAGGTGTTCGGTTTCGGCTGCCGCGCCGTACGCCCGCGTGTCGGAATTGAGATGGCGCAACAGGGCCAGCGACCGCCCCGCGACGACGGCTTTTGCAACGTAGCCGAGGGCACCGCCCGCCAGCGCGGGCTCACCGAACGGCAGGGGGTCTCCGACGTGCGGCCGGCCGACGAAAGCGTTGCGGGCGACGGCATCCTGGTCCCAGCCGGGCAGCTGCGCGGCAGCAACCATGTTGACCGACACCCCGACATAGGCCCGATGACCGAACACGGCGACGGCCCTGTTGCCCCACTCCTCGCCTACCACGTCGCCCAGCGCCAGCACGTGACTGAGCACGCGGTTCGCGGCGCGCAATCCGCTCAGCTGAACGTCCAGCGTGATCGGGGTGAGCGGCCCGGGCAGCGCCTCGCCGAGGTTGCCCGCACTGAAAATCGGAAAGCGCGGATCGACCCGGTCGTCGAATTCGCCCTCGACGCCCTCGGGCGCCGCGCTGTGCTCCTCGCCGGAGGGATCGGGGCGTGGGGCGACCTCGACCGGGAGCGCCAGTCGGCGCCCGTGGCCGGTGGCACCCACGGCGGTGATCTGGCGGCCGACCAGGCCCCGGGCGGTGTCGGCCACTGCCTCGAGCGCCTGCCAGCCGAACTCGAATGCCCAATCCTCTTGCACCGCAGCGATATCTATGTCCGGAATGAGCCGGGGCCAGCTGCGCACCCGATTCAGCCGGGACCGAGGGTCGGCGGATCGCAGCATCCGCCACGCCGTGATCACGTTGACGGTGTCCGGGGAGGCGAGGTCCACCACACCGGAGCGGTCGGTGTTCAGCGCCGAAACCAGGAAGCGCACCAAATCGTCGACGTGCAGCACCCGGATCGGCTCGGCCGAAACCTTGGTGCGCAGCAGCGTGGCCACGGTGCGGCACACCATCCAGTCAAGCTGCCGGCCCACCGGCGGGGCGATCCGGACGACCAGGCTGGGCCCCCAACTGGTGGACACCAGTTCCTCGGCCGGCTTGTACAGCTCCGGCCGTCCCGCTGCCTGGGACACGAACAGCAGCCGGGCGCCGGCGCGGGCGGCCACATCCGTCACCTGCGCGAGGCCCTCGATATCGGCGCTGCCGGGTGCCGTGGTGTCGATGGGGGCGAGGTGGATCACCGCGTCGGCTTCGTCGGCGAGCTCCCGCAGGACCGGGTTGCGCAGCGACGCGCAAACAAGGTCGACGTTGCGGTCCAGGCAGGGATGCGGCCTCTCAGCAATGCCGCTGACCGTGTGCCCGGCAGCCATCAACTGCCGTGCGACCAGCCGCCCAAGTGCGCCGGTGGCGTCGGTAACCAGGATCTGCACCTGGGTCTCACCTCCCCGACCTCAAACTAAACAATAGGCAAGACGGCATGACCTAGCGACCGTTACCGGGCAAACGGCACCCCGAGCTGGCGGGAAAGTTACGCCGGGTTATTGCAGCGTGGCGCTGCCGTCCGCGGCGACGGCAACCTTGGCGCCGCCGATGTCTTCGCGAACGGTTACCTGCGCCGCCGCGCCGTCCGTGATCAGGGCGAGGGTCCGCGCCCCGTCGGGCGTGCGCACGGCCAAGAAGGCCTTTTCCGGTCGCCCGTCGCGATCGAACGGCGTCGTCCACGCTTCCACCGTGCCGACGCCTTCCCACTCCACCAATCCGTCCCGGGTGGGCTCCCGGTCGACGACCGGTTGCACGTCCTCCCAACGGAACTCGGCGGGCGGCTCGGTGCTGTAAACGCCGAAGCTGTGCTTGGTCAGGAAGCCGCCGTTGGCGGTGATCAGGCCGCGCCGCCCCGGATTGGCCGCCAGCAACTCCGCCATGGTGGCGATCGAGTGCATCACGTAGTTGCTCCACGGGCCGCCTGCGAACGTCAAACCGCCGGTGACGGTGAGCGGGCGGGCGGGATCGTCGACGGGCAGGCCCAGTTCGGCCGCCGCCACCTGAACGGCCGAGGGAAAGCAGGAATACAGGTCGACGTAGTCGACTTCGTCGATGCCCAGGCCCGCCAGCTCCAGCGCCCGGGCTCCGCCGATCCGGATGGCCGGAGAGCGATGCAGCTCGTCACGCTCGGCGATGGCGGAAGTGTCATGCGCGTCGGTGCCCGCATGCGGGTAGATCCAGCGATCGGCGGGGATCTGCAGGCGCCTGGCCTGCTCCACCGAGGTCAAGACGAGCGCGGCGCCCTGATCGACCATGTTGTTGGAGTTCATCAGCTTGGTGTACGGCCAGCTGATCATCCGGTTCTGCGGACCGGGCTCGCAGATCTGCTCGGCGGTCACCGGTTTGCGGATCCATGCCTGCGGATTGTCGACCGCGACGGCGTTGAAGCGGGCCCACAGTTCGCCGATGCGCTTGCGGTGGTGCTCAACCGATTCGCCGTTCGCAATCCGCAGGGCCTGCTCGAAGAGCGGGTAGACGAAGGCCGGCCGGTCCAGCCGGATCCTGATCTCCGCGTCGCCGGCCATCGCGACGTCGTCGCCGCTGACCTCGGCCATCGGGACGGACTCGTCCTGAACGGTCCACTCGAGTTTGCCGCCCTTGGCCCGCAGGCCCCGGCGGGTGCGCCACGTCTCGGCGCCGGCCAGCAGGACCACCTGGGCGCGGCCCCGCTGGATGTCCAGGCACGCCTGGTTGACCAGCGACTGCGGCACGTTCCCGCCGACGGGGCTGTACAACGTGGTGAAGTCCGTCGCCCCGATCCGCTGGCCGAGCAGCAGCCCGGGGTCCCGGTAGTGCGCCGACAGGATGTTCACCACGCGGATCGAATCCACGGCCTCGATCACCCGCGAATCGGCGGCTCGCCGGGCGGCGGCCGCCATCAGGTCCACCGGCTCGACGGACCGCTTCTCCGGGTCGATCTCGTCGCGGTGGTTGACCTGGCCGAAGCCGATCAACACCGGTGTCCTGGGGTGCACGGTCATAGGGACGAATTTAGCGTGGCTATCGATCCGTCTGGTCGCGCGGGCCGGATTCGGCGCGCGTTATGGGGGACCGAACAGCACGCCGTCGCTGATGAGGCGGTCGATATCCGGCGGGCTCATGCCGAGCAGCCTGCGGCAGACGTCGACGGTGTCCTGGCCGGGCAGCGGCGCAGGCCGCTGGGGCGCCCGCGGGATGTGCTGGAACGGCGCCGGGCCCGTCTCGGCCGGCAGCGGACGCTCGACGAGGGGGTGCAGCATCTCGGCATAGAGTTTCCGCTCGACCAGCTGGGGGTCCTCCAAGATGTCCGGCGGCCGGTTCATCGGCCCGGCCGCAACCCCGGAGGATTGCAGCAGCTGGGCGGCCCGGACCGGGGTGCGCGTGCGGGTCCAGGCCGACACCAATTCCACCAACTCCCGCCGGTTCGCCAGGCGCGCCTCGCCGGTCGCGAAGCGCGGATCGTCCGCCCATTCCGGGTGATGGAAAACGCCTGCAGCGCACCGCCACTCGTCGTCGGATTCGATCGAGATGACGCACCATTCGTCGTCGCCCGCGCACGGATAGACGGCGTGCAGGCTGCTGGCCTCGGAGATTCTCGGCACGCCCCCGGCCAGGGCGGCCTGGGTGACGTACAAGGTGTCGAGCTGGTTGATGACGGCTTCGGCTTGCGAGATGTGCACGTGCGCCCCACCGCCCGTCCGGTGGCGGTGGATCAGCGCGGCCAGCGCCGCGATCGCGGTGATCCGCCCGACGACGTGGTCGGGAAAGATGGTCGTCGCGTCGTAAAACGCATGCCGCCCAGCGTGATTCCGGTCCTCGGGTTCGTCGGACGTCCACAACCGGGTGACACCGGTCGCGGCGCGCACCAGGGGCCCGTAGCCCATCCTGGTGCTCCACGGGCCCTGGTCGCCGTAGGCGCTGCTCTCGGCGAGCACGATCCTCGGGTTGACGGCACGCAGATCGTGGTAGGAAAAGCCAAGCGCGGTAAGCGTTCCCGGCTTGAAGTTGGCGAAGACGGCGTCGGACTCCGCGACGAGCCGGGTGAAGATCTGCTTGCCCGCGGGGCTGCGCAGATCCAGGCCCATCGCCAGGTTGTTGCGATGTGTCCAGGCGAACGACTCGCTCATGGCCTCCCCGACACGGGCCTGCCGCAACCCGTCCGGGTATTCGGCGCTTTCGACTTTGATGACCTCGGCGCCCAGGTCGCCGAAGAGCCGGCTCAGCTCGCCGCCGGCGACGATGATCCCCAGATCCAGAATGCGAAGGCCCGCAAAGGGATAGTCGCCGACGCGGCCGGAGGGCGATTGCACGACGGCCGGGTTACCCCGCCAGCCCGGTCCGTCCCGCCCCGCGGCCGGGGCCGGGCTGCGGAAACCCGCGTGCCTCCCGTCGACGACGAAATAGCCGGTCGGCACGCTCGTCCGCACCCCCGGGACGAGCTCGGCCTCGGTGATCGCGCCCACCGCCTGGAAATGCTCGGAATTCATCGCCCACGACGGCGTCAGCACGGCGGCGATCGGCACGCCATGAGCCTGCCCCGCGGCCACCAGATCCTTCATGGTCTGTCCGGCGAACAGCGCCTGGACCAGCTCGCTGATCTGGGGCCACGCGGCGAAGCGTGCGCCGATCACGTCGTATTTCGGGTCCTGGAAATCGTCCGGTTCGCCCAGCCAGCGACGCAGGCCCCGCCATTGGCGCGGCGCCATCACGCACAGCCGGACGTAACCGTCCTGGCAGGGGTAGATCGGGTACGCGTCCTGGTTCTTAGGGCGGCCCCGCCACTGCCCGGTACGGCGGATGCCGGCGGCGACCTGGCCATGCGCACCGAATGCGGGGTCGAGCGACATGACCACGGCGTCGAAACGCGAGAAGTCTATGTATTCGCCTGTGCCGGAACGTAATCGGTTGTAATACGCCACCAGGGTTGCCCACGCCGCCTGGGCGGCGGCGGTGGCCGACGCGATACCGTCCGGGGGCAACACGGGGGTGCCGGTGGTGGGGCCAGATCGTGACAGGGAGCCGCACATCGCGTACAACACCGGATCGGTGGCCCGCCACAGCGACCGCGGCCCCGTCGCGCCGAAGTCGGTGATCGAGAGCACCACCAGATGCGGGTGCTGGGCGGCCAGTTCCTCCACCGACGTCCCGAAGGTCGGCGCCTCCCCGTAGAAGCCGTCGTCGACGACGATGTCGGCCTGGGCAGCCAGGTCGAGGAACACGCCGCAGTCGTCCTCGTCGAACGGGTCCAGCACAACGCTGCGCTTGTTCGCGTTGTGCACGGCAAACGGGATACTCGTACCGGCCAGCGTCGGCCGCGCATCGCGCGCCGGGCTTCCGGTGGGGGGTTCGACCTTGAGCACGTCGGCGCCCAGGTCGGCGAACAGGCGCGTCACCGCGTCGCCGTTGCCGCTCGACAAGTCGAGGACCCGCACGGCGTCGAGCAACCCGTCGGACATCAGCACACCGTACCCGCCGGTGCGGACGGTCGCCCCACCAGCCAAAAAGCCAACCAGGCAAGCTGATTGGGAGGGCGAACTCGCGGTCGGCTATCGTCACAGGCCGATCGGCGAGGCCACGGGCGAAACGATCCGACGGAGGCATCTGATATGAGCGCGCACTTGACCTACATCGAGGCGGTGGTGGTCGGCGCGTTCCAGGGCGTCACCGAGTTGTTCCCGGTTTCCAGCCTCGGGCATGCGGTGTTGGTGCCCGCGGTGGTCGGCGGCCGGTGGGCCGAAGATCTGAGCGTCTCGGCCCCCGAATCGCCCTACCTGGCGTTCATCGTCGGCCTGCATGTGGCCACCGCCGCCGCGTTGCTGGTGTTCTTCTGGCGGGACTGGGTGCGCATTGTGGCCGGATTTGCGTCGTCATTGCGGCATCGCCGGATCAACACCCCCGACGAACGGCTCGCCTGGCTCATCGTGGGGGCCACCATTCCGGTCGGGCTGGCGGGGCTGGTCCTGGAAAAGACGTTCCGCACCACGCTCGGCAAGCCCATCCCGGCGGCGATTTTCCTGCTGCTCAACGGCATCGCACTCTACGCGGGCGAAGTTCTTCGCCGGCGCGTCGCGCCCGCGCCCGACCAAAAGCGGCCGGCCGGCGAACAACCCGCGCACACCGGGGAGGCTGTGGACAACCGCCTGGCCCAGCTCCCCCTGCGCCGCGGCATCCTGATCGGCGCCGCGCAGATCCTGGCGCTGCTGCCGGGCATCAGCCGTTCGGGCATCACCATGGTGGCCGGCCTGTGGCGCGGCTTGTCCCACGAGGACGCCGCCCGGTTCTCCTTCTTGTTGGCGACGCCGATCATCCTGGCCGCCGGGGTGTACAAGATCCCGGAGTTGTTCGGACCCCAAGCGGCCGGGATAGGCGGCCAGGTGCTGGCCGGCAGCATCGCCTCCTTCGTGTGCGCCTACCTCGCCGTGCGGTTTTTAACGCAGTACTTCCAAACCCGCACCCTCACACCATTTGCCATCTACTGCGCCCTGGCCGGCGGCGCCAGCCTGGTCTGGCTCGCCATCAGCTGACGTTGTCGTTGACGATCGGCACGAATACTGGCCTTAGACAGGCCCTAGCCTGGCTGGAGGTACGAAGTAACCGACGAGTCGAGGCAACGCGCATGAGCCGCTCCGGATCTGAAGGCGCCGGACCACGCCAGGAGTCGGTGTGGGACTATCCGCGCCCGCCCCGCGTCGAACCGTTCACCGGTCGCATCACCGTCGAGTTGGGCGGTGTCGTCATCGCATCCACCCGTCGGGCCTGGCGGGTGCTCGAGACCAGTCATCCGCCGACCTATTATCTGCCGCGCGACGCCTTTACCGAAGCGGCCCTGCGTGAGACGTCCGGCAGCTCCTGGTGTGAATGGAAAGGCCGGGCAACGTATTACGACCTGTTCGGCGGCGGCGTCGTCGCCCCGAAATCGGCTTGGAGCTATCTGAGTCCGACGCCCGGATTCGAAGCCATCGCCGGGGCGGTCGCGGTGATGGCCGCCAACGTCGACCGCTGCACGGTCAACGGAGAAGTCGTCACGCCCCAACCCGGGGGCTTCTACGGCGGCTGGATCACCAGCTGGGTGACCGGCCCGTTCAAAGGCGTTCCCGGCTCGACGGGTTGGTGATGGCGCCGCTATACCGGCTCTATCCGGTAACGGACCAAGCGCCGCGTGTCATTGCCGAAAACCGCTGGGCGGCAAGCCCCGTCGGGCCGCCAACCGTCACGTTCGTAGAATCGTCGGGCGTCGGTGTTGCCCTCCAGCGCCCAAAGCACGGCCCCCGGCACACCGACTTGCCGCAGCCGCGCCCGGGCGGCTGCCATCAGCGAGCTCCCCACCCCAGCACCCTGATGGGCCGGGTCGACATACAGCGCCATCAGCTCACCGACGTTCGGCGGGTCGCTGTCGCGGCACAGGCCCGTGGTGGCGAAGCCGCGGATCGCGGACCCGTCGACCGCCACCAAGGTGGACGGCATCCGCAACCCCACGCGGCCGAAGCTGTAGCGGTCGACCAATGCCTCCGGGTTGAGGCTGTCCAGGTCGTCCCGGGCGATGAGCCCCCGGTAGGCCGACCGCCATGACCGCACGTGCAAACAGGCCACCTCGTAGGCGTCCGCCGGCACCGCCGCCCGCACCTGGGTCATCGTTGCAGTATTCGACGATCTGGGGTCAGATTGCATAGTTGACACCCGTCAAGACCTCCGGAGGGTAGGAAAAATGGCAGACGCGGCGTCCGTTGGGCTGAAGGTCCGCGGCAAGGTAATCGTGATCACCGGCGGCGCCCGGGGCATCGGGTTGGCCACCGCGACCGCGTTGCACAATCTGGGCGCCAAGGTGGCCATCGGTGACATCGACGAGGTGCGGGTGAAGGAATCCGGCGCCGCGCTGGGCCTCGACGTGTACGGCAAGCTCGACGTCACCGACCCACACTCGTTCGCGGACTTCTTGGACGAGGTCGAGCGCCAACTCGGCCCGATCGACGTGCTGGTCAACAACGCCGGCATCATGCCGCTCGGCCGGATGGTCGACGAGCCGGACGCCGTCACCCGCCGGGTCCTCGACATCAACGTCTACGGCGTCATCCTGGGCAGCAAGCTGGCCGCCCAGCGCATGGTCCCCCGGCGGTCCGGACACGTCATCAACGTCGCGTCGCTCGCCGGGGAGACCTACATCGCCGGGGCGGCGACCTACTGCGCCAGCAAGCACGCGGTGATCGGCTTCACCGATACCGCCCGGCTCGAATGCCGAACGGCGGGCGTGAAGTTCTCGGTGGTCATGCCGACCTTCGTGAACACCGAATTGATCGCCGGCACCTCGGGGGCCAAGGGGATCAAGAACGCCGAACCGGCCGACATCGCGGAGGCGATCGTCAAACTGGTGGCGCATCCCCGGCCGCGGGTGCGGGTCACGAAGACGGCCGGCGCGATCATCGCATCGCAGAAGTTCATGCCTCGTGCACTGTCCGAGGGGCTGAACCGCGCGCTCGGCGGCGAGCACGTCTTCACCGACGACGTCGACCCCGAAAAGCGCAGGGCCTACGAGTCGCGGGCGCGCGGCGAGGAGTAGTCGGCGATCGCGAGCGCGGCGGAGCCGGGCGAAGCGGGTCGCCGCCATCAGGAGTGAGCACCGCGTGGGGCGCCGTTCACCGCGGGCGCGGACAATCGGCGGGGTGAGCCTAGAAACCCAGACAACCGCTCCCCTTGCCGACGACGAACTCGACCTGATCAACGCATACTGGCGCGCCGCCAACTATCTGTCGGTCGGACAGATCTACCTGCTGGACAACCCGCTGCTGACCGAACCGCTGTCGCCCGAGCACGTCAAACCGCGGCTGCTGGGCCATTGGGGCACCACCCCGGCGCTGAACCTGATCTATGCGCACCTGAATCGGATCATCCGCGACCGGGACGCCAGCGTCATCTACGTCACCGGGCCCGGCCACGGCGGCCCCGCGCTGGTCGCGAATGCCTATCTCGAAGGCACCTACAGCGAGGTGTACACCGGCATCGAGGAGGACGCCGAAGGGCTGCGAAAGCTGTTCCGGCAGTTCTCTTTTCCCGGCGGCATCCCCAGCCACGTCGCCGCCCAGACGCCCGGCTCCATCCACGAGGGCGGTGAACTCGGCTATGCGCTGGTGCACGCTTACGGCGCGGCCTTCGACAACCCCGATCTGGTGGTGGCCTGCGTGATCGGCGACGGCGAGGCCGAGACCGGGCCGCTGGCCGCCAGCTGGCATTCCAACAAATTCCTCAACCCGGTCACGGACGGCGCGGTGCTGCCCATCCTGCAGCTCAACGGCTACAAGATCGCCAACCCGACGGTGCTCGCGCGCATCCCCCACGCCGAACTCGAGGCGCTGCTGCGCGGCTACGGCTACCGGCCCATCACGGTCGCCGGTGACGACCCGGCCGACGTGCACCAGCAGCTGGCCGCCGCGCTCGACGACGCCTTCGACGACATCGCGGCCATCCAGGACGCCGCGCGGCACGGGAACCGGGTGGAACGGCCCGTCTGGCCGATGATCGTGCTGCGCACGCCCAAGGGGTGGACGGGCCCGAAGGTGGTGGACGGCAAGAAGGTCGAGGGCACCTGGCGAGCGCATCAGGTTCCGCTGGCCGAGACGCACGACAATCCCCAGCACCGGGCGCAGCTCGAGGAGTGGCTGCGCAGCTACCGGCCTGAGGAGCTTTTCGGCGGCGACGGCAAGCTGCGCGCCGAGCTGCGGGCGCTGGCGCCCCGCGGCGACCGCCGGATGAGCGCCAACCCGCACGCCAACGGCGGCCTGCTGCTGCACGACCTCGACCTGCCGGACTTCCGCGACTACGCGGTCACGGTGTCGCGGCCGGCCGCGGTGACGCACGAGGCCACTCGGGTGCTGGGCACGTTCCTGCGGGACGTGATCGCGCGCAACTCCGACCGGTTCCGCCTGATGGGTCCCGACGAGACGGCCTCGAACCGGCTGGACGCCGTCTACGGGGCGACGGCCAAGGTCTGGCTTTCCGAGGTCGGGGCCGACGACGAGAACCTCGCCGCCGACGGGCGGGTGATGGAGGTGCTCTCCGAGCACTTGTGCCAGGGCTGGCTGGAGGGCTACCTGCTGACGGGCCGGCACGGCCTGTTCAACTGCTACGAGGCGTTCGTGCACATCGTCGACTCGATGCTCAACCAGCACGCCAAGTGGCTCGCCACCAGCCTCGAGCTGCCGTGGCGGCGGCCGATCGCGTCGCTGAACTATCTGCTGTCCTCGCACGTGTGGCGCCAGGACCACAACGGCGCGTCACACCAAGATCCCGGCTTCATCGACCTGGTGGCCAACAAGCGGGCCGAATTGACCCGGGTGTACCTGCCGCCGGACGGCAACACGCTGCTGTCGGTGGCCGACCATTGCCTGCGCAGCCGCGACTACATCAACGTCATCGTCGCCGGCAAGCAGCCGGCGCTGGCCTACCTGGACATGGATCAGGCGATCGCGCACTGCGCGCGCGGCGTGGGCATTTGGCCGTGGGCGAGCACCGCCACCGGGGAACCCGACGTGGTGCTGGCCTGCGCCGGGGACATCCCGACGCTGGAGACCCTGGCCGCCGCCGACATCCTGCGCCGCGAACTGCCGGAGTTGGCGGTCCGGGTGGTCAACGTCGTCGACCTGATGCGGCTGCAGCCGGATTCCGAGCACCCGCACGGCCTGCCGGACAAGGAGTTCGACGCGCTGTTCACCCGCGACAAGCCGGTCATCTTCGCCTACCACGGCTACCCCTGGCTGATCCACCGGCTCACCTACCGCCGCACCAACCACCCGCACGTCCACGTGCGCGGGTTCAAAGAGCGGGGCACCACCACGACGCCGTTCGACATGGTGATGCTGAACGATCTGGACCGCTTCCATTTGGTGATGGACGTCATCGACCGGGTCGAAGGGCTGGCCAGCCGGGCGGCCGAGCTGCGCCAGCGGATGGTCGACGCCCGGCTCGCCGCGCGCATCTACACCCGTGAGCATGGCGAGGATGACCCGCAGATCGCCGGCTGGACCTGGGAGTCGAGCGAGCAGAACGAACGTAGTGAGTGATGGGAGCGAGGCGACCGATCAGGCGGGGAGTCGAGCGAGCAGAACGAACGTAGTGAGTGATGGGAGCGAGGCGACCGATCAGGCGGGGAGTCGAGCGAGCAGAACGAACGTAGTGAGTGATGGGGAGCGAGGCGACCGATCAGGCGGGGAGTCCTGCTGACGTGAGCGGCGAGATTGCCGTCAGGGCTGCCCTTGGGGCGCCCATCACAACCGTGACGGCAATCTCGTTGAGCCGCCGCGGCGCAGGCCACCGGTAAGCTGGATGAATGCTTGACGCCGCCGAGACGCCCGACATTCACCATCCGGTGATCTCGCAGCTCTCGGCGCTGCACCGGGTTCGCATCCACCTCGACATCGCCGTCGTCGTCGCGGTCTTGGTGCTGACCAACCTGGTCGCGCACTTCACCACCCCGTGGGCCGGCATCGCCGTCGTTCCCGCCGCCGCCGTCGGCCTGGTAATCCTGATGCGCGCCAACGGTCTGGACTGGGCCGATCTGGGCTTGGGTCGCGAACACTGGAAGTCGGGGCTGGGCTACGCGGTGGCCGCGGTGCTGGTCGTGGCCGCGGTGATCGCCGTCGGGGTGCTGCTCCCCATGACCCGGCCGATGTTCCTGAACCACCGCTACGCGACGGTCTCCGGCGCCCTGATCGCCTCGATGGTCATCATCCCGCTGCAGACCGTGATCCCGGAGGAGCTGGCGTTTCGCGGCGTGCTGCACGGCGCGCTGCATCGGGCGTGGGGGTTCCGCGGCGTCGCGCTGGCGGGGTCGTTGCTGTTCGGGCTGTGGCACGTCGCGACGTCGCTCGGGCTTACCAGCAGCAACGTCGGCTTCACCCGAATTCTCGGCGGCGGCTTCCTCGGGATGCTGGCCGGGGTGACCGGCGCCGTGCTGGCCACCGGAGCGGCGGGATTCGTCTTCAGCTGGTTGCGCCGTCGCAGCGGCAGCCTGATCGCGCCGATCGCGCTGCACTGGTCGCTGAACGGCCTCGGGGCGCTGGCCGCCGCCCTGGTCTGGCACCTGACGGCCTGAGGCCGGTCACACCAGCAGCACCGCCGCGCCGGCGATACGGCCGGCGCTGAGATCGGCCAACGCCCGATCCGCCTGGCCCAGCGGGTATTCCGGCGTGGTCACCTCGATGTGATGCCGACCCGCGAAGTCGAGGAACGCCCGCGCGTCGGCACGGGTGTTGGAGGTGACCGAACGAACCTGCCGTTCCTGGAACAGGTGACGCTGGTAGTTGAGCACCGGGATATCGGACAGGTGGATACCGGCGATCGCCAGGGTGCCGCCGCGGTCCAACGCTTCCAGCGCGGGCAGCACCAGCTCGCCCACCGGGGCGAACAGGATGGCCGCATCCAGCGGAACCGGAGGTGGGTCGGCCGCGCCCTGCGCCGACGCCGCGCCGAGCTGCATCGCCAGTTCACGCGCCTCGGCTCCCCGCGTCATCACGTGCACCTCGGCGCCCTGCGCCAACGCGACCTGCGCGGTGATGTGGGCGCTGCCGCCGAAGCCGTAAAGCCCCAGCCGTCCGCCCGGGGGCAGGTCGGCGCGGAGCAGGGAGCGATAGCCGATGATGCCGGCGCACAGCAACGGCGCCAACTGGCTGTCGCTGTAACCGCCCGGCAGTGGGTGCGCGAAATCGGCTGGAACCGTGGCGAATTCGGCGTAGCCGCCGTCGGCGTCCCAGCCGGTGTAGCGAGATTGAGGGCAGAGGTTCTCGTCGCCGCGACGGCAGTACTTGCACACGCCGCAGGTGTGGCGCAGCCAGGCGATACCCACCCGGTCGCCCACCTGAAATCCGTCGCCCGCCTCGGGGCCAACCTCGACGACTTCGCCCACCACCTCGTGGCCGGGCGTGACGTGGTCGCGGTGTACGGGCAGGTCGCCCTCGGTGACGTGCAGGTCGGTGCGGCACACCCCACAGGCCCGCACGGCGACCAGCAACTCCGCCGGGCCGGGGCGCGGGACGTCGGTGGTGATTTGCTCCAGCGGGCCGGTGTCCATCGGACCGGGCCGGCGCACCCGCCACGCGCGCATGGTCGTGGTGGTCAGCGGTGGAACCATTCGTCCATCATGCCGCTAACCACCACGGCCGCAACGTGCTAACTGATCAGGTCCGCCGCACCATGCCGACGATCCAGAGCAGGATCAGCGACCCGAGCAGCGCGGTGAGGAAGGTGAATATCAGGCCACCACCCGCGGTGTTGACGAAGAAGCTCAGGATGAAGCCGCCGATCAAGGCGCCGATGATGCCGATCACGATGTCCATCAGGATGCCGGCGCCACTGCCCCTGATGATCTTGCTGGCGAGCGCACCCGCCAGACCACCGATGATGATGTATCCAATGATGCCGACGCTCGTGAACGTTGTTGAGCGGGCCAGATATTCGGTAGCTGCCATGACGTCCATGCGGGTCTCCTTGCAATCGCTGGCAAAGCCCAGCGAGATGCTGGGCCATCATCTCGGTATACCCGCTTTGCGTAACGGAAAAGGTTCCGTTTCGGAGACGGTTAGCGCATCATTCTGACGCGCCGATCGCACGTCAGGTCGATTGCGTCCGCTGTGGTGCCGGCGCTGGGGCGGGGCTGACCTCTCCCGCCGCCGCCGGTGCCGGAGCCGGTGAGGGCGCCGGGGCTCCCGGAGCCGGAGCGGGTGCCGGGGCGGGTTGGGCGCCCGGGGCCGGCTGGGCACCAGCGGCCGGCGCGGGCGGGCCCGCCCAGGGCTGGATGGACTCCGCCAGCGCCTTGGCCGCGCCCTTGTCGACGGGGTCGTTTGCCGTGCCGAGCCACACCACGAACCAGCGTTGCGGCGGTCCGCCGTTCGGCGTGTTCGCGGCGGGCAGCCCGACGACGCCGGTCCAAATCTGCCCATTGGGCTTGGAGGCGTCGCTGAACTTGACCTCGTAGTACGACGCGCTGCCGGTGACGCCGTTGGCCCCGGTGAGCGGGGTGCTTTCCTGGTTGATTCGGGTGCCCGGATACGGCAGGAAGAACTCACCCATGTCCGAGCCCAGCCGCACGGCGGCCTTGGAGTTGTTGGCTTCGGCACTGGCGTAAAGCTTCTGGTCCAGCCGGCCCATCACGATGCGGGTGTCGTTGGCCACCGGGGGCGGCTGGTCGGGCAGCGGCGGCTGCCCCGTCGTCTTGCTCAGCAGCGCCGAGCCGTAGTCGAGGTGCGACGCGTCCGACTCCACCCAGCCGGGGGGGAGGACGTAGCTGAAGCCCCCCACGGCGTTGGCGATCCGCCCGGCGTTCGGGTCAGCCGGCGGCGGGGGCGGCGGCGCATTCGGGTCGACCGGCGGCGGTGGCGGGGGCACGGGCGCGTTCGGATCGACCGGTGCCGCAGGAGCGCCGGGCGCCGCACCGGCCGGCGCTGGATTGGTTGCGGGAGCGCCCGGGGCTGCCGCGGGAGGTGGGGCGGTCGTCGTCGCCGGCGGGACTGGAGTCGGTACTTCCGGGTCGGCGTACGAGGTGGCCGGCAAAGCGATCGTGACGGCGCCGGCACTGGTCACCATGGCTATCGCCAGCGTCGCCCACAGGCCTCTGCGACGTGTCGAGTTGGGTTCCACCTGGTCCATGGCGACGAACCTACCGTGTTACCGCTGTGACGCAAGGAGCCTTGCGGACAATTGCGATGCCGTTTTGCCGAAGTTGCCGATGTGCAACCCGCCGCGCGGCCGGGCGCTCAATTGCCCCCGTCACTGCGCGCCGGATACAACGCCACCTCATGGGCTTTGACGGAGAACCACACCTGCTCCCCGGGTGCCAGCCGCAGCTCCGAGGCGGCGTCGACGGTGATCTCCGCGGCCAGCCCGGGGGCACCATCTGGTTGCTGTTCGCCACGCACCAGCACCGCCGGCCCGCGAATGTCCATCTCCGCCACGTTCACCGCGACCGTGTTGCGCGGGCTGCCGTGCGGCTGCTCCCGATAAACCGCCACCGCCGTCGGCGGGAAGACCGCGATGGCGTTCCGTCCCTCGGCGAGCTCGTCGCCGCCCTCGATGGTGGGGGCCGCGTGCCAGCGGGCGCCCGAGCGCGCGTGCAGTGAGCCGTCGGGGCCGACGGTCCCGTTGACCAGGTTGATGCCCGCGATGCGCGCCCCGAAGTGGCTGCGCGGCGCCGTGAGCACGTCGGAGACCGGGCCGATCTCGGAGATCTTGCCGGCCTCGAGCACCAGGACCCGGTCGGCGAGGGTGACCACGTCGAGCAGGTCGTGCGTGATCAGCACGACCGCGCAGCCGGTGCGACCGACCGCGCCGCGCAAAACCGCGCGGATCCCCGCGGCCGCGGCGACGTCGAGGCCCGTCAGCGGCTCGTCGAGCAGCAACACGTCGGGCTCGGCGGCCAGCGCCCGCGCGATCGCCACCCGCTGGGCCTGACCGCCGGACAGCTGGCGCGCCTTCCGGTCGGCCAGCGCCTCGGCGTCCACGTGGCGCAGCCAGCGCGTCGCCGTTGCCTTCTCCGCGGCCCGGGCCGGGCGGAGCCGGCCACGACGGCTGTGCGGCCCGAACGCCACGTTGGCGGCAACGCTCATGTGCGGGAACAACAACGGGTCCTGCAGGAGCAGGCCGACGCGGCGGTCATGGGTTGGCACGTCCACTCGGGCCTCGGTGTCGGTCAGCACCCGGTCCCCCAACCGCACCACCCCGCGGTCCGGGCGAATCAGCCCGGCGATGACGTGCAACGCGGTCGACTTGCCCGCGCCGTTGGGTCCGAGGATCGCCAGCACTTCGCCCGCCGACACGGAGAACTCGACGTCCAGCTGGCGGTCCGCCACGACCGCGCGCAGCTGCAGGTCACTCACGGCTGCCTCGTCTCGGTGCCGGGAAGGCGGCGGGCGCCCAACCCCAACACCACCACCGCCGCTACGGCCACCAACAGGATCGACAACGCCACCGCCGCGTCGGCGTCGGTGACCCGCTGCAGGTAGATCTCCAGCGGCAGCGTGCGGGTGACTCCCTGACGCGACCCGGCGAACGTCAGCGTCGCGCCGAATTCCCCCAGCGAGCGGGCGAACGCCAGCACCGTCCCCGACATCAGGCCCGGCAGCAGCAGCGGGAGGGTGACCCGCCACCAGACGGTGCTGGGACGCGCCCCGAGGGTCGCCGCCACGATCTCGAAGTCGGCGCCGGCCGTACGCGCGGCCCCCTCTAGGGAAATCACCAGGAACGGCAGCGAGACGAACGTCTGCGCCAGCACCACGGCGGTGGTGCTGAAGGCGATGCTGATGCCGGCGGCTTCCAGGTACCGGCCGAGCAATCCGAGCCGGCCGAACGCGTAGAGCAGGGCGATCCCACCCACCACCGGGGGCAGCACCAGCGGCAGCAGGATCAGCGGCCGCAACAGCCGCACCGGCCGCGCCGTGCTGCGGGCCAGCACCAACGCCATCGGCACGCCCAGCAGCACGCACAGCAGGGTGCTGGCCACGGCGGTCTTGAGGCTGAGCAGCAGGGCCGTCCGTGACGACGGGCTGGTGATCAGCGACCAGAAATTCGGCCAGTCGACCTTGATCGCGATGGCCAGCAACGGCAGCACGACGAACGCGGTCCCCACCGCTGCGGGGAGGTACACCCACCGCGGCAGATCGGTGCGAGGCTCTCTGATATGTGCTCCCCTAACCCTGGTCGGGAGATCTACACCGCCTCAACCTAGCGCTGGGCGTGTTGGGAACCGGTCGGCGCGCGGCTGTTCCGCCGATGTGCGGGTTCGGAGCGCGTCTGTTGTGAGATTCTGCTGAGGTGCCAGCGCCTTCGGGTGTCGTGACGTTTCTGTTCACCGACGTTGAGGGTTCGACGCGTCGGTGGGAGGCCGACGCCGACGGGATGCGGGTCGCCCTCGCGGCCCACGACGACGCCTTGCGCACGGCGATCGAGGCGCACGGGGGCTGGTTGTTCAAGCACACCGGTGACGGCGTGTGCGCCGCGTTCGCCTCGCCACGCTCAGCGGTGGACGCCGCTGTGGCCGCGCAGCGCGCCCTCGACTTGCCGGTCCGGATGGGGCTGGCGACCGGCGAGGCCGAGCTGCGCGACGGCGACTACTTCGGCACGGTGCTGAACCGCGCGGCGCGACTGATGGCCGCCGGGCATGGCGGTCAGATTCTGTTGGCCGACTCGACGGCGGGTCTGCTCAGCGGAGTCGACCTCGTCAATCTCGGGCCGCGACGGTTGCGGGACGTGCCGATGCCGGTCGAAGTGTTTCAAGTGCAGGCGGCGGGACTTCGCGCCGAGTTTCCGCCGCTGCGGGCGCTCGACACGAGTCCGGGAAACCTGCGGCCTGCCGCCACCAGCTTGATCGGACGCGAGGCCGCGGTCGCCGACATTGAAGCGGCGGTCAAGGCGCATCGGTTGGTGACGCTGACCGGGGTGGGCGGAGTCGGCAAGACCCGCCTCGCGGTGGAAGTTGCGGCGCAACTGGCCGATGTGTTCCCGGACGGGGTTTGGCTGTTCGAGCTGGCTGTGGTGACCGATCCCGCGGCGGTACCCGACGCGGTGGCGGCGGTGCTCGGCATCACCCAGCAACCGGGCAAGACCGTCAGCGAATCGGTGGCCGCGGCGTTGGAGGGGCGGGTCCGGTTGTTGGTGTTCGACAACTGCGAGCACGTTCTCGACGCGGCCGCCGACCTCATCGAAGCCATCCTCGCGCGCTCGCCGACCGTACGAATCCTCGCCACCAGCCGCGAAGGACTCGGACTCCCCGACGAGCAGGTACGGCCGGTGCGCTCGCTGGACGCAGCAGCGGGCGTCGACTCCGCTGCGGTGACCCTGTTCGTGGAACGCGCCCAAGCCATTACGCCGGGCTTCTCGATGGCCGACGGCGGTGAAGCCGCGGCAGTTTCCGAGATCTGTCAGCGCCTTGACGGGATTCCCTTGGCCATCGAACTGGCCGCCTCACGGATGGCGTCGATGACGGCCGGCGAGATGCGTGATCGTCTCGATCACCGGTTCAGGCTGCTGGTCGGCGCACGCCGCGGCCTGGAACGCCACCACACACTGCGCCACGCTGTGGCGTGGTCCTACGACCTCCTCGACGACATCGAAAAGACTGTGCTGGAACGTTGTTCGGTTTTCGCGGGGGGATTCGACGTGCAAAGCGCCTGCGCGGTAGCCGGATCGGATGACCTCGACGAGTACGCCATCCTCGAAGTGCTCGACGCTCTGGTGCGCAAATCCTTGGTGGTAGCCGATCGGGCCGCCGGGCGGACCAGATTCTCGATGCTGGAGACAATCCGCCAGTTCGCCGAGGACAACTCGTCGCCAGCGGTGGCGCGACCGAGGCGCGGACCGCCCACGCGCGACACTTCGCCGGACGGGAAGCCGACCTCATGGCGCTGTGGGACAGCCCGCGCCAGCGCGAGGCGTACGGCTGGCTCGCGGTCGAGCTGGCCAACCTGCGCATCGCCTTTCGTTGGGCCGCCGACCACGGCGACCTGGATGCGGGCGCCGCCATCGCCGCGTATACGGGCTTGCTTGGTCCGTTTCTCGAGAACTACGAACCCATCGCATGGGCCGAAGAAATGGTCGGACCCCTTCATGCCGTCGAACACCCGCGGCTGGCGGCCGTATGCGTGGGGGCATCGCTGTCCGTTCTTGTCGGCCGGTACCAAGAGGCCGTGGGCTACAGCGAAATCGGTCAGACGGTTATCGCCGCCGCCAGCGACAAGGTGTCGTACTTCGGTGAGGCGTTTCTCGGCAGTGCGTATTTGTTCGTCGGGCGGCCCGAACGGTATCTCGAACTGTGCCGCGCCCAGGTGAGGCGCAGCGGCGACGCCAACACCTTCGGCAGGGCGAACCTGGCATTCGCTTTGGCCGTCTGCGGTTCGGCTGACGAGGCGATGGCAATCGCCGATGGCCTCATCGATGCCGCCGAAGCGAACGGAAATCCATGGGTGCTTGCTTACGTACTTTTCGTGTACGGGTACGCCGTCCGGACCACCGATCCGGGTCGCGCCCTGGCGGCGCTGCACCGTAGCCTGCTCGTCGCGCGGGACAGCGGCAACCGGTTCTACGAGACCCAATTCCCGTACTGGGCCGCCGGACTCATGGCCGAGCAAGGGGGCCCCTGGGCGGCCTTGGATCATCTCGCCGTGGCCATTCGCAGTAACCACGAGTCGGGCAACATCGGCATGATGTACAACGCGCTCGCCGTCTTCGCCGTCTTCCTCAACCGGCTAGGACGCCACGAACCAGCTTCCACCATCGCCGGGTTGGCGGCGGTCAGTCCGATGGCAGCGACGACCTTGCCCGAACTCGGAGAAATGATCGCCGTTCTTCGCAAGGTCCTCGGCGACCAAACCTACGAATCGCTCGCCCGCAAGGGTGAGGTGATGACCACGGCCGACATCGTGACCTACGCCTATGACCAAATCGACAAGATCCGAACCGATTTCGAACGGCCCCGCTGACTTCTAGGGTTTGGCGAAGCCGTACTGGGCCAGGATGTTCTGACCGGTGCCGCCGGTCACCATGGCCAGGAACCGTTGCGCCAACGCCGGTTGCGGGGCGTTCTTCAGCACGGCGATCGGATAGACGTTCACCGCGCCGGCGGCCTCCGGAAAGCTGACGGGGGTCACCTTGTTGCCAGCGCTGTGCGCGTCGGTCACGTACACCAGCCCGGCATCCGCCTGGCCGGTGGTGACCTTGTTGAGGACGTCCGTCACGCTCGGTTCCTCGCTCACCGGGTTGAGGTGGACGCCGGTGCCGTCTTCGACCCGCTGGGTCGCCGATCCGCACGGCACCGGTCTCTGGCAGATCACGACTCCCAGCCCCGGCCGCGCGAGGTCGGCGAAGGAGCCGACCTTCTTGGGGTTGCCCGGCGCGGTGACGATCACCAGCGTGTTCGAGGCGAAGTTCGTCGGGTTGCCCGTCAGCAGGCCGGCCTTGGCGACCGTGTCCATCTGCGCGGTGTCCGCCGATGCGAAGACATCGGCGGTCGCGCCCTGCGTCAATTGGGTGGCCAGTTCGGAGGATCCGGCGAAGTCGACTTCCACATCGGCGCCCGCGTTTTGGGCCTTGAACTGCGCGCTGATCTGAGTGAACGCGGGCTTGAGCGAGGCGGCGGCGAATACCACCAGCCTTCCCGAACCCGGCGGGGACGGTTTCGAACCGCACCCGGCCAGGCCCGCCGCCAGGACCATCGCCACACCGGCCAAGATCCCGATCCGCCGCATGGTGCACCCTAACCCGCCGAGGATGCGGCCCGGTTGCGGGCCCAAACGTCGCAAAAAAGTGCCCGCGGAACAGTTACGCAACTGATCCGCGCGTCGCGGCGTCAACAATTTCGCCGACTAGCTACTGTCCAGTAACATCTAGGCAGATTGATGCCATAACGCGCTGAGATCCCAGGCAGATCCCCCGGCGTCCGGTGGATGGCCACACGGAACTGCCCGGGTCTGGGTTCAACGTTGAACACGAGGAGGTCATGGCAGTGGAGGTGCTGGTCACCGGTGGAGACACCGAACTGGGGCGCACAGTGGCCGAAGGCTTCCGCGATGCCGGTCACAAGGTGACGCTCGTGGGTGCGCGGCGCAGCGACCTGGAGGTCGCCGCCAAGGAATTGGACGTGGACGCGATCGTCTGCGACACCACCGACCCGGCAAGCCTGACCGAGGCCCGTGCTTCGTTCCCCCATCATCTGGACACCATCGTCAACGTGCCGGCGCCCTCCTGGGAAGCCGGCGACCCGCGCACCTACTCGATCGGCGACACGGCCACTGCCTGGCGCAATGCCTTGGACGCAACTGTGCTGTCGGCGGTGTTGACGGTGCAGACCGTGGGTGATCACCTGCGCTCGGGTGGTTCCATCATCAGCGTGGTGCCCGAGAACCCGCCGGCCGGAAGCGTTGACGCCGCCATCAAAGCGACCCTGTCGAATTGGGTCGCGGGCCAGGCGGGCATCTTCGGCACCCGCGGGATCACGGTCAACGCCGTGGCCAGCGGCCGCAGCGCCCAGCCCGGTTACGACGGCCTCTCCCGCACGCCCCCGTCGGTCGCCGGCGAGGTGGCCCGGTTGGCGCTGTTCCTGACGACCCCGGCGGCCCGCCACATCACCGGCCAGACGCTGCACGTCAGCCATGGCGCGCTCACCCAATTCGGCTGAGGGCGTAATCCGCCGCCGACCGGTATCGTCCCGCCCGGCCCCGCACTACGGTAGATCGCGTGGCTATTCGACTCGGTCTGCAGATTCCCAACTTCTCCTACGGCACCGGGGTTGAACAACTCTTCCCCACTGTTCTGGCTCAGGCCCGCGAGGCCGAATCGGCTGGTTTCGACTCGGTTTTCGTAATGGACCACTTCTACCAACTTCCCATGCTGGGCGATCCCGACCAGCCGATGCTGGAGGCCTACACCGCCCTGGGTGCGCTGGCCACCGCCACCGATCGAGTTCAGTTGGGCACCTTGGTAACCGGCAACACCTACCGCAGCCCCTCGCTACTGGCGAAGATCATCACCACCCTCGACGTGGTGAGCCAGGGCCGCGCGATCCTGGGCATCGGCACCGGCTGGTTCGAACTCGAACACGACCAACTGGGCTTCGAATTCGGCACCTTCACCGACAGGTTCAACCGGCTCGAGGAGGCGCTGCAGATCATCCTGCCGATGATCAAGGGCGAGCGGCCAACCTTCTCGGGCAAGTGGTACCGGGTCCGCGAGGCTATGGCGAATCCGCGCTTCCGCGAACACATTCCGCTGATGATCGGCGGCAGCGGCGAGAAGAAGACGATCCCGCTGGCCGCGCGCCACTTCGATCACCTCAACGTGATCGCCGGATTCGATGAGCTGCCAGGCAAATTGGACGTCGTGCGGCGGCGGTGCGAGGACATCGGCCGGGACCCGGCGACCTTGGAAACCAGCACGCTGACCACGGTGCTGGTCGACGAGAACGCGAAGGCCGACCAGATTCCCGCCGAAATGCGGCAGCGCATGGTGGTGGGCGGGCCCGACTCGATCGCCGACCAGATCAAGACCAAAGTGGTGGACGCGGGCATCGACGGCGTGATCATCAACCTGCCCTTCTACACCCCCGGCGTGATCAGCGCCGTGGGCGACGCGCTGCGCCCAGTCGTCGGCCTGTAGCCGCCGACGCCGCTGATGTGGGGTCGCGGATTGGTGCCGCCGCGGTAATACTCCATGTAGCAGCGTTTACCTGCGCCACAACGGCGCAGCGCAGAAGTAAGGGGCCGGGACGGCCATGAAGAAACGAGCCCTGGCGGCGGTGGCGGCCGGTGTAGCGTTCGCCGCGCCGCCGATCGCGCATGCCGACAACAACTGGATCGCCATGGCGATCTCGGACTCCACCGGCCACATCAACATCGCCGACGGAGCTGCCAGCCAGGGCGCGGCCGAGAAAGCGGTGATGGAGACGTGCCGCAAGAGCATCAGCGATTGCCGGCTGCTGGCGAGCGGGCAGGGCGGGTGCGTGGCGCTCGTTTTGAACGCGGCCAAGTCCCGATACTTCGGCGGCTGGGGTCCGACCCGCGAAGACGCCGAAGCCCAGGCGCTCGAGCGTGCCCCCGGCGGAACGATCCAGGCGGGCCACGACCACTGCGCGGGCGAGGGCTCCAGCCAGTGATGTCGGCTTCGCGCCGATAGCTGATAACTGCGCCACACCGCCCGATGCCCACCAGGCACTTCGGCCCCCAACACCGTTAGTGTTGCAAACAACACATGCGTATCAACTAGGTTTCCGGGTATCCGCCTGACTAGCGTTGTGGCTAACTGCAGTCGCGTGTCCAAAAGCCCCCGTCAGGAGCAGCGGAAACATGAGCCCCCCACCAGAAACCACAGCTGGAACCGAGCGTCGCCACCAGGTGGTCATCATCGGTTCGGGATTCGGTGGGCTTAACGCGGCAAAGAAACTCAAGCACGCCGATGTCGACATCAAACTGATCGCGCGCACCACTCACCACCTGTTCCAGCCGTTGCTGTACCAGGTGGCGACGGGCATCGTCTCCGAAGGCGACATCGCCCCACCCACCCGCGTCGTCCTGCGCAGGCAGCGCAACGTTCAGGTGCTGCTCGGTGACGTCACGCATATCGATCTGGCCGGCAAGTACGTCGTATCCGATTTGCTCGGCCACACCTACGAAACCCCTTACGACAGCCTGATTATCGCCGCGGGTGCGGGACAGTCGTACTTCGGGAACGACCACTTCGCCGAATTCGCGCCCGGCATGAAGTCGATCGACGACGCACTGGAGGTGCGCGGACGGATCCTGAGCGCGTTCGAACAAGCCGAGCGGTCGCGTGATCCGGAACGACGCGCCAAGCTGCTGACGTTCACCGTCATCGGCGCCGGGCCGACCGGCGTCGAAATGGCTGGGCAGATCGCGGAATTGGCGGCCCACACGCTGAAGGGCTCGTTCCGCGGCATCGACTCCACCAAGGCGCGAGTGATCCTGCTCGACGCGGCCCCCGCTGTATTGCCGCCGTTCGGCGACAAACTGGGCGCGCGGGCGCGCGCCAGGCTGGAGAAGATGGGCGTGGAGATTCAGTTGGGGGCGATGGTCACCGACGTCGACCGCAACGGCATCACGGTCAAGGACTCCGACGGCACCATCCGGCGCATCGAGTCCGCCTGCAAGGTGTGGTCCGCGGGTGTACAGGCCAGCGGGCTGGGCCGAGACCTTGCCGAGCAGTCGTCGGTGGAACTCGACCGTGCCGGGCGGGTCAAGGTGCTGCCCGACCTGTCGGTCCCGGGGCAACCGAACGTGTTCGTGATCGGCGACATGGCCGCCGTCGAGGGCGTTCCGGGCGTGGCCCAGGGCGCGATTCAGGGCGCCAAGTACGTTGCCGGCGTGATCAAAGCGGAACTGGGCGGCGCCAATCCGGCGGAGCGCGAACCGTTCCAGTACTTCGACAAGGGCTCCATGGCCACCGTTTCGCGGTTTTCCGCGGTGGCCAAGGTCGGCCCGCTGGAGTTCAGCGGCTTCATCGCCTGGCTGATGTGGCTGGTGCTGCACCTGGTCTACCTGGTCGGGTTCAAGACCAAGGTCAGCACGCTGCTGTCGTGGACGGTGACCTTCCTGAGCACGCGGCGCGGCCAGCTGACCATCACCGAGCAGCAGGCCTTCGCCCGCACCCGCCTCGAACAGCTGGCGGTGCTGGCCGCGGAGGCCAAGCGCCCGGCGACCGCCAGGCGGGCGAGCTAACGGTCGCGACCGAGCCGAACCGGCGCCGCTGCTTTGTGCACGAAAGACATTACGGCGCAACGTACTTCATCGATCTGCGCAGCACGCCCCGATGATCGTCGCCTGAGCCTCGGATAGGGCTAGGCCTCCAGGTTCTGCAGCCGAACCTGGCCGCGGGCGACCACCCGGTCGTCGGCGTCGGTGATGGTGACCAGCCACAACTGTTGGCGTCGGCCGCGGTGGATCGGTTCGGCGGCGCCATACACCATGCCCGAGCCGATGGAACGCAGAAAGTCGGTGTTGTTGTTGACTCCCACGACATTCCCGCCGCCGCGGGTGGCGAGCCAGGTGTAGGCGGCCACGCTGGCCATGCTCTCGATGATCGAGCAGTACACGCCGCCGTGCACGAGGCCCATCGGCTGCAGCAGTTTGGGGGTGACCTCGAGCTGCGCGCGGGCGCCGTCGGGGCTGAGTTCGGTGAATTGCAGCCCGATCTCCTGATCGAAGGGCGCGGTGAAATCCGGCGGCAAGGTCGTTTCCGGAGGCTGAGGCACGTTCTGTGTCTACACCATGGGCCGATAGTCGACGCTCGCGGCGGGACGCCCGCCCAAGAAACGGCTGAGCCCCGTGCCGCTGGGGCACGGGGCTCGCCGATCGAGGCGACCGGGGGTCACTGCAGCCCTCAGGACGCGCCGCGGTCGTCGTTCGCTCGACTCGGTTAGCATAGGCAAGGCTGCCCTAATTTCGCAAGCACCAATTCGGCGGCGCCCTGGGAAGCTTCGGTACGACCGTCCGTAGTAACCCGGAGTAGGATGATGCTCGACGCTCAGGAGAGAACGCACTATGGCGAAACTGACCCGGCTCGGGGATCTGGAACGCGCCGTGATGGACCACTTGTGGTCCGCGCCGGAACCGCAAACGGTCCGTCAGGTCCACGACGCGTTGTCCGCGCGACGCGACCTTGCCTACACGACGATCATGACCGTCCTGCAACGGCTGGCCAAGAAGAATCTGGTCTCCCAGCTCCGGGACGACCGAGCGCACCGATACGCACCCGTGCACGGCCGCGACGAGCTGGTGGCCGGGCTCATGGTCGACGCGCTGGCCCAGGCCGAGGATTCCGGCGGCCGGCAGGCCGCTCTGGTCCACTTCGTCGAGCGGGTGGGCGCCGACGAGGCGGACGCCCTGCGGCGAGCGCTCGCCGAATTGGAAGCAAATCAACGCAACAACGTGCCATCCGCTGGCGCGTTGACGGAGGACTGAGGGAGACTGACAGCGTGTCCGCGCTGGCCTTCACCATCCTCGCGGTGCTGCTGGTCGGTCCGGTGCCGGCCTTGTTGGCACGCGCGAGCTGGCCGCTGCGCGCTCCCCGCGCCGCCATGGTGTTGTGGCAGGCCGTCGCGCTGGCCGCCGTCCTCTCCGCATTCAGCGCCGGCATCGCGATCGCCACTCGGCTGCTCATGCCCGGTCCCGACGGCCGGCCCACCGCCAGCATCGTCGGCGATGCCGGCCGGCTCGGCTGGCCGCTGTGGGCGGCATACGTCGGCGTTTTCGCGCTGACCGTGCTGGTCGGCGCCCGATTGATGGTCGCCGTGATGCGGGTCGCCATCGCCAACCGGCGACGGCGCGCCCACCACCGCATGGTGGTCGATTTGGTCGGCGTCGGCCACGACGCGCCGCTCCCCCAACCCTGCGCCCACACCCGCGACCTCCGCGTCTTGGATGTTGCGCAGCCGCTCGCCTACTGCCTGCCCGGCGTGCGCAGCCGGGTGGTGGTCAGCGAGGGGGCGCTGAGCACGCTCGCCGATGCGGAAGTCGCGGCGATCCTCACGCACGAGCGGGCCCATCTGCGAGCCCGGCACGACCTGGTTCTCGAAGCCTTCACCGCGGTGCATGCCGCGTTCCCGCGGCTGGTGCGCAGCGCGAACGCCCTCGGCGCGGTCCAGCTGCTCGTCGAGCTGCTCGCCGACGACGCCGCCGTGCGCGCGGCGGGTCGCGCTCCCCTGGCCCGGGCCTTGGTTGCGTGCGCGTCCGGGCGGGCGCCCTCGGGCGCATTGGCCGCGGGCGGCACCAGCACGGTGGTCCGCGTGCGCCGGCTGTGCGGGGAGGGCAACAGCCTGGCGCTGTCGGCGGCCGCATACCTCGCCGCGGCAGCGGTGTTCGTGGTGCCCACCGTCGCGTTGGCGGTCCCGTGGCTCACGGAATTGCGGCGCCTGTTCAACCTCTGAGGCGACGCCGGAGCCATCACCCCGGGCGGGCGCATGCCCGCTGTGCCACAGTGTGACGGAAAGCTTTTGGGCAGGTTCTCCGACTTGAGAGGCAAAGACATGGGTTCGTCGGATGCAAAGACCGCGACCGCGCAAATCGGCGTCACCGGCCTGGCGGTGATGGGCTCGAACATCGCGCGCAATTTCGCCCGGCACGGCTACACGGTGGCGCTGCACAACCGGTCGGTCGCCAAGACCGACGCGCTGCTCGAAGAGCACGGTGACGAGGGCAAGTTCGTGCGGTCGGAGACCATCGCAGAATTTCTGGACGCCTTGGAGAAGCCGCGGCGGGTGCTCATCATGGTCAAGGCCGGTGACCCCACCGACGCCGTCATCAACGAGCTCGCCGACGCCATGGAAGAAGGCGACATCATCATCGACGGCGGCAACGCCCTCTACACCGACACCATTCGCCGCGAGAAGGCGATGCGCGACCGGGGACTGCACTTCGTCGGCGCCGGAATATCCGGCGGGGAGGAAGGCGCGCTCAACGGTCCGTCGATCATGCCGGGCGGCCCCGCCGAGTCGTACAAGTCCCTGGGCCCGCTGCTCGAGGAGATCTCCGCGCACGTCGACGGCGTCCCGTGCTGCACCCACATCGGGCCCGACGGCGCCGGTCACTTCGTCAAGATGGTGCACAACGGCATCGAGTACTCCGACATGCAGCTGATCGGCGAGGCCTACCAGCTGCTGCGCGACGCCCTCGGCAAGACCGCCGAGCAGATCGCCGACGTGTTCGACGAGTGGAACAAGGGCGACCTGGACAGCTTCCTGGTCGAAATCACCGCGCAGGTGCTGCGGCAGAAGGACGCCAAGACGGGCAAGCCGCTCGTCGACGTCATCCTCGACGAGGCCGAGCAGAAGGGCACCGGCCGCTGGACGGTGAAGTCGGCTTTGGACCTCGGCGTGCCGGTGACCGGCATCGCCGAAGCGGTGTTCGCCCGCGCGCTGTCGGGTTCGGTAACGCAGCGCAAGGCCACCACGGGGCTGGCCTCGGGCGAGCTGGGAACCAAGCCGGATGACGCGCAGCAGTTCGTCGAGGACGTCCGTCAGGCCCTGTACGCGTCCAAGATCATCGCTTATGCGCAGGGCTTCAACCAGATTCAGGCCGGCAGCGCCGAATACGACTGGGGTGTCACGCCGGGCGACCTGGCCACCATCTGGCGCGGCGGCTGCATCATCCGGGCGAAGTTCCTCAACCGCATCAAAGACGCATTCGACGAAGATCCCGACCTGCCGACGCTGATCGTCGCGCCCTACTTCCGCAGCGCGATCGAGGCCGCGATCGACGGCTGGCGTCGCGTCGTGGTGACCGCCACGCAGCTGGGCATCCCGATCCCGGGCTTCTCCTCCGCGCTGTCCTACTACGACGCCCTGCGCACCGAGCGGCTGCCCGCCGCGCTGACCCAGGGCTTGCGGGACTTCTTCGGCGCGCACACCTACGGCCGGATCGACGACGACCCGGACAAGCGGTTCCACACGCTGTGGAGCGGGGACCGCAGCGAAGTGCCCGCCTAGCGGGGTACTACTGGAGGACACGAGGGGGCACGGCGACGACGATGAGATTCCTGGACGGGCATGGGCCCGGCTACGACCTGACCTACAACGACGTCTTCGTCATGCCGGGCCGGTCGGAGGTCGAGTCGCGCTTCGACGTCGACCTGTCCACCAACGACGGGTCGGGCACCACCATCCCCGTCGTGGTGGCCAACATGACCGCGGTGGCCGGGCGCAGGATGGCCGAGACGGTCGCGCGCCGCGGCGGCCTGGTGATCCTGCCGCAGGATCTCCCGATCACCGCCGTGCAGCAGACGTTGGATTTCGTCAAGAGTCGTGACCTCGTTCTCGACACCCCGGTGGTCCTGGCGCCCGACGATTCGGTGTCGGATGCGACCGCGCTGATCCACAAGCGCGCGCACGGGGTCGCCGTCGTCGCGTTCGAGGGCCGCCCGATGGGGCTGGTGAGCGAATCGTGCTGCCTCGGCGTGGACCGGTTCGCCAGGGTGCGTGACGTCGCGATCACCGACTTCGTCACCGCCCCGGTCGGCACCGAGCCGCGCAAGATCTTCGACCTGCTCGAGCACGCCCCGATCGGGGTTGCCGTGGTGACGAACGCGGACGGCACGCTCGCCGGCGTGCTGACCCGCACCGGTGCCGTCCGGACCGGCCTGTACGCCCCCGCGGTCGACGCGCGCGGGCGGCTGCGGATCGGCGCGGCCGTCGGCATCAACGGCGATGTGGGGGCCAGGGCGCGCTCCCTGGCCGAGGCGGGTGTCGACGTGCTCGTCATCGATACCGCACACGGGCATCAGGCGAAGACGCTCGACGCGATCCGCACGGTTTCCTCGCTCGACCTGGGCGTTCCGCTGGTGGCGGGCAACGTCGTCTCGGCGGAAGGCACCCGTGACCTGCTCGGCGCCGGGGCCGACATCGTCAAGGTCGGCGTCGGGCCGGGGGCGATGTGTACCACCCGGATGATGACCGCCGTGGGCCGCCCGCAATTCTCCGCCGTGGTTGAATGCGCCTCGGCGGCAAGACAATTGGGAGCGCATGTCTGGGCCGACGGCGGCGTTCGGCATCCGCGGGACGTGGCGCTGGCGCTGGTGGCCGGGGCGTCCAACGTGATGATCGGATCGTGGTTCGCAGGCACCTACGAATCGCCCGGGGACCTGATGCGCGACCGCGAGGACCAGCCCTATAAGGAGAGCTACGGCATGGCGTCCAAGCGGGCGGTGGTCGCCCGCAGCGCCGCCGACACCGCATTCGAGCGTGCGCGCAAAGCGCTGTTCGAGGAAGGCATTTCGACGTCGCGGATGGAACTGGACCCCGACCGCGGCGGCGTCGAGGATTTGATCGACCACATCACCTCGGGCGTGCGCAGCACGTGCACGTACGTCGGCGCCGCCAACCTGACGGAGCTGCATGAGCGCGCCGTCGTCGGGGTGCAGTCGACCGCGGGCTTCGCCGAAGGCCATCCGCTGCCGTTGGGTTGGTGACCCGTTCCGCCGGAACGGCGAGGGCTATCCCTCGATGCTCGGGCGCTGCAGCGCGTACAGCGACATCCGCCGGTTTCTCTCGTCGTGCTCCCCGAGGAACGTGCATCCGGCGTTCTCGCACAGCCGGCGCGCCGCGGTGTTGCGGTGATCGGGGTCGAACATGATGCGCCGGCAGCGGGGCTCCATGGAAAAGGCGCTGGCCACGATGCGCGGCAACAGCATCGGGCCCAGCCCCCGGTTCACCAGGTCCCGGTCGGCGATGGCGGCGTGCAGCCCCAGGTCATAGGCCTCGGCCTCGTAGTAATGGGAGATCAAATCCTTTGCTCCCCAATACAATTCGAGATAGGCGCAATCCTTTCCGCGGATGCTCCCCAGCAGCGGTAGCGAATACGTTCCGTCGAGTTGTGCGCCGAGATGCCGCTCCCACTGCGGCGCCGGCCAGTCGTATTCCCAGGCCGCCGCCAGCTGCGGGCGGTTCATCCACTCCGACACCATGCCCGCATCCCCGCGTCGAGCGACCCGCAGCGCGAACGGCGGCTCGAGGGCCGGGACCGGCGGCGGGCCGATGCGCGCGATCTCGTCGGCGATGTCGAAGCGCTCGCGCGGAAGTACTTGCGCGGATTGGGTTTCGGGAGGGGCTTCGGACGCCATAGTGCGCATAGCCTACCGAGTAAGGTTAGGCAACCCATAGTCGGGTCCGCGCCAGCGGAGTGGCGCCGACGAAAACGGTGGTTGACCGGACGTGGGACGGACCGGGCTACCATAAGTCAGCAAAGACGGAGGCGACCGCGTCCGCACCGGATTCAGGCAGCGAAGGGATTGACGTGCCGCAGGCACCCGTGCAGGCCATGGGATTTCGGGTGCGGCAGCCGTCGGACGAGCCGCCCGATGCGGAGCCTTCCCCGTCGAGTCCCACCGGGCAATCGGCCCACGGGCGGCGTGATCCATGAACGTGACCGTCACCCTGCTCAGCGTCGTGGCCATCGCGGTGCTGATCTTCGGCAACGCGATCTTCGTCGCCGCCGAGTTCTCGCTCACCACGCTGGACCGCAGCGCCGTGGAGGCCAACGCCCGCGGCGGCGGACGCCGCGACCGGGCGATCCGGCGCGCCCACCACAAGTTGTCGTTCCAGCTATCCGGCGCCCAACTGGGCATCTCCGCCACCACATTGGCGGCCGGCTATCTGACCGATCCCATGCTGGCCGACCTGCCGCACCCGTGGTTTGACGCGATCGGGATATCCGACCGGGTGGCCGACGCGATCATGGCGGTCCTGGCGTTGGTCATCGTCACCTCGGTATCGATGGTGTTCGGCGAGCTGGTCCCGAAATACCTGGCCGTCGCCCGACCGCTGTCCACGGCGCGGGCCGTGGTGGGCGTCCAGCTGCTGTTCTCACTGTTTTTCACCCCGGCGATCCGGCTCACGAACGGCGCGGCGAACTGGATCGTGCGCCAGCTGGGAATCGAGCCGGCCGAAGAGCTGCGGTCGGCGCGGTCGCCGCAGGAGCTGCTGTCGCTGGTGCGTTCTTCGGCGCGCAGCGGCTCCCTGGATGCGGCCACCGCCTCGCTGGTGCGGCGCTCCCTGCAATTCGGCACCCTGACCGCCGAGGAACTGATGACGCCCAGGTCAAAGATCGTGGCGCTGCAGACCGACGACACGGTCGCCGACCTGGTGGCCGCGGCGGCGGAGTCGGGGTACTCGCGCTTCCCCATCGTCGACGGCGACCTCGACGAAACCGTCGGCATCGTGCACGTCAAACAGGTGCTGGCCATCCCGGCGGCCGAGCGGGCGGGCACGCCCCTGATCACGGTCGCGCAGCCGGTTCCGGTGGTGCCGTCGACGCTGGACGGCGACGCCGTCATGGGCGAGATCCGCGCCAACAGCCTGCAGACCGCGATGGTCGTCGACGAATACGGCGGCACGGCGGGCATGGTGACGGTCGAGGACCTGATCGAAGAGATCGTCGGCGATGTCCGCGACGAACACGACGACGCCACCCCGGATGTGGTGGCGGCCGGAACCGGTTGGCGCGTCTCGGGGTTGCTGCGCATCGACGAGGTGGCCGCCGCGACCGGCTTCCGCGCGCCCGAGGGACCCTACGAGACCATCGGCGGACTGGCGTTGCGTGAATTCGGCCACATCCCGGTGGCCGGTGAAACGGTCAAGTTGCCGGCCCTGGACGCGGACGGGTTGCTGGACACTTCGCTGCGCTGGCAGGCGACCGTCATCCGGATGGAGGGGCGCCGGATCGACCTGCTCGAGTTGATCGAGCTGCGCGGCGACAGCCCGGCGGCAGGTGGCGCCCGATGAACGACACCATGGGCGTGTTCCTGGCGATGCTGCTGATCGGTGTCAACGCCTTCTTCGTCGGGGCGGAATTCTCGTTGATCTCGGCCCGGCGCGACCGCCTCGAAGCGCTGGCCGAACAGGGCAAGGCCCGGGCGGTCACGGTCATGCGCGCCGGAGAGCAGCTGCCGGCCATGCTGGCCGGGGCGCAGCTCGGAGTCACGGCCGCCTCGCTGCTGCTCGGGCGGATCGGCGAATCGGCGGTCGCCGACCTGCTGCGTACGGCGCTGGGCCTGACCACCATTCACCCAACGCTGCTGCACACGTTGTCGTTCGCGATCGCGTTGGCGATCGTGGTGACGCTGCATGTGCTGCTGGGCGAGATGGTGCCCAAGAACATCGCGCTGGCCGGCCCCGAGCGCACGGCGATGCTGCTGGTGCCGCCCTACCTGGCCTATGTGCGCGCCGCGCGGCCGTTCATCGTGTTCTACAACAAGTGCGCCAGCGTGGTGGTGCGCGCACTGGGCGTGGAACCCAAGGAAGAGCTCGAGATCACCGTCTCCCCCATCGAATTGAGCGAGATGATCGCCGAATCGCGATCCGAAGGGCTGCTGGACCGCGAGGAGCACACCAGGCTGACCCGGGCGCTGCAAATCGGCACCCGCGTCGTTGGCGACGTGGCGGTCCCGCTGGCCGACGTCCACGCGGTGCGGGTGGCCGCGGCGGGCACCGGCCCGACGGTCGGCGCGGTCGAAGAGGCCCTGGCCCAGACCGGCTACTCGCGGTTCCCGGTGGCCAATGTCAACGGCGACTTCATCGGCTACCTGCACATCAAGGACATGCTCACCCTCGGTGACGACCCAGGCACGGTGATCGACCTGGCGATGGTGCGGCCGCTGCCGCGGCTGCCCAAGTCACTGCCGCTGGCCGACGCTTTGTCGCGGATGCGCCGCAGCAACAGCCATCTCGCGCTGGTGACCGGCGCGGGCGGCGACGTGGTCGCGATGGTGGCCATGGAAGACCTGGTTGAAGACCTCGTCGGCACGATGCGCGACGCATAGGGGTACTGGTCGCGGAGTGGGGCCGTAGCGAGCCCGTATGATTTTCAACGGCTACCAGTCAAGAAAGTGCTGGCGGGCGCAGGATGCCAGGCGCACAGATGCGTTGCTGGAATTCGACCCCCGGGCTCGCCGCAGCGGCGTGGTTTCCAGCTGTCAGCGCGGCCTGACCTGGTGTGGCAGGTTTGGGCGGATACGCTCACCAGGCTGCTGCTCGGTACGCTGAAGACATTGCCACTCCGAGCCAATAGCGGCTTGGTGAGGCTTCATTATGGAGGAGAAACATGACTGATCGCGTGTCGGCGGGGAACCTGCGCGTCGCCCGAGTGCTCTACGACTTCGTGAACAACGAGGCCCTGCCCGGCACCGACATCGACCCGGACAGCTTCTGGGCCGGAGTCGACAAAGTCGTCACCGACCTCACGCCGAAGAACCGGGATCTGTTGAACCGCCGCGATGAGCTGCAGGCGCAGATCGACAAGTGGCACCGCCAACGCGTGATCGAGCCGTTCGACGTCGAGGCGTACCGCCAGTTCATCACCGAAATCGGTTACCTGCTGCCCGAACCCGAGGATTTCACGATCACGACATCCGGCGTCGACGACGAGATCACCACGACCGCGGGACCGCAGCTGGTGGTGCCGGTGCTCAACGCCCGGTTCGCGCTCAACGCCGCGAACGCGCGCTGGGGCTCGCTCTACGACGCCCTGTACGGCACCGACGTCATCCCCGAGAGCGACGGTGCCGAAAAGGGCACCAGCTACAACAAGATTCGCGGTGACAAGGTCATCGCCTATGCGCGCAACTTCCTCGACCAGGCGGTGCCGCTGGAATCCGGGTCCTGGGCCGACGCGACGGGATTGTCCGTCGAGGACGGCCAGCTGAAGGTCGCGACCGCCGACGGATCCGTCGGCCTGGCCAGCCCGGAGAAGTTCGCCGGCTACACCGGCGAGCTCGGCTCCCCCGACTGGTCGGTGCTTCTGGTGAACCACGGCCTGCACATCGAGATCCTCGTCGACCCCGAGTCGTCCATCGGCAAGACCGACCGCGCCGGCATCAAGGACGTTGTCCTGGAATCGGCCGTCACCACGATCATGGACTTCGAGGACTCGGTGGCCGCCGTCGATGCCGACGACAAGGTGCTCGGTTACCGCAACTGGCTGGGGCTGAACAAGGGCGACCTCTCCGAGGAGGTCGCCAAGGGCGGCAAGACCTTCACCCGTGTGCTGAACCAGGACCGCACCTACACCACGCCCGACGGCGAGGGTGAGCTGACGCTGCCGGGCCGCAGCCTGTTGTTCGTCCGTAACGTCGGCCACCTGATGACCAACGACGCCATCGTCTCCGTCGGCGACGGCGACGAGGAGACAGAGGTGTTCGAGGGCATCATGGACGCGCTGTTCACCGGCCTGACGGCGATCCACGGGCTCAAGACCGGGGACGCGAACGGCCCGCTGGTCAACAGCCGCACCGGCTCGATCTACATCGTCAAGCCCAAGATGCACGGGCCCGACGAGGTCGCGTTCACCTGCGAGCTGTTCAGCCGCGTCGAGGACGTCCTGGGCCTGCCGCAGGCCACCCTCAAGGTCGGCATCATGGACGAGGAGCGGCGCACCACCGTCAACCTCAAGGCGTGCATCAAGGCCGCGGCCGACCGGGTGGTGTTCATCAACACCGGCTTCCTGGACCGCACCGGCGATGAGATCCACACGTCGATGGAGGCCGGTCCGATGATCCGCAAGGGTGCGATGAAGAACACCACGTGGATCAAGGCCTACGAGGACGCCAACGTCGACACCGGCCTGGCCGCCGGCTTCAAGGGCAAGGCGCAGATCGGCAAGGGCATGTGGGCGATGACCGAGCTGATGGCCGACATGGTCGAGCAGAAGATCGGCCAACCCAAGGCGGGCGCGACCACCGCGTGGGTGCCGTCGCCGACGGCGGCCACCCTGCACGCGATGCACTACCACTACGTCGATGTGGGTGCCGTGCAGGAGGAGCTGGCGGGCCAGAAGCGCACCACCATCGAGGAACTGTTGACCGTCCCGCTGGCCAAGGAACTGGCCTGGGCCCCCGAGGAGATCCGCGAGGAGGTCGACAACAACTGCCAGTCCATCCTCGGCTACGTGGTGCGGTGGGTCGCCCAGGGCGTCGGCTGCTCGAAGGTGCCCGACATCCACGACGTGGCGCTCATGGAAGACCGTGCCACGCTGCGGATTTCGAGCCAGCTGCTGGCCAACTGGCTGCGCCACGGGGTGATCACCGAGGAGGACGTGCGGGCCAGCCTGGAGCGGATGGCGCCACTGGTGGACGCGCAGAACGCCAAGGACGCGGCGTACCTGCCGATGGCACCCAACTTCGATGACAGCATTGCGTTCCTGGCCGCCCAGGACCTGATCCTGACCGGGACGCAGCAGCCCAACGGCTACACCGAGCCGATCCTGCATCGCCGCCGGCGCGAAGTTAAGGCCCGCGCGGCGCAATCAAATTGAGCTCGTGCCTTAATCGGGCTCGCGGAGCATCGGTGCCGCTGACGACTAAGATCAGCGGCGGGTTCACAACTAGTCGGATGGATCGACGGAGAGGCGACGGACACCGCTATGGGTAGGCACAGTTTGCCCGACCCTGGGGACTCCGTCGACGAGCCATACGAAAACGGCGACACCGACGACCGTCACCGGGACGCCGTCAGCGAGAACTACGCCGACGAGGGTGACTATCCGCTCGAGGACGACTTCGACGCCGACGAAGACCCCTACGCCGCCGAGGACGCGTTCGAGGCCGGCACCGCCGACGACTACCCGGAATTCCCGCCGCGCCAGCCCGGGCCGCCGAGCGCGGAGCCGCCGGCCTCGTCGCCGTCGCTGTTCGGCCGCGGCCACCGCGGCCTCGGCGATTGGCGGGGCGGCCATCGCAGCGAGGGCGGCCGCCGCGGAGTCAGCATCGGCGTCATCGTGGCCCTCGTCGCCGTCGTCGTGGTGGTGGGCAGCGTCATCCTGTGGAGCTTCTTCGGCGATGCGTTGTCCAACCGTTCGCACCAGGCGGCCGGGCGCTGCGTGGGCGGTAAGGAAACGGTCGCCGTCGTCGCCGACCCGTCGATCGCCGACTCGGTGCAGCAGTTCGCGGAGAGCTACAACTCCTCGGCCGGTCCCATCGGCGACCACTGCGTGGAGGTCAGCGTCAAGCCGGCCGGCTCCGACGCGGTGCTGAACGGCTTCATCGGCAAGTGGCCCGCCGAGCTGGGCGGGCAGCCAGCGTTATGGATTCCGGGCAGCTCGGTCTCCGCGGCGCGGCTGGCCGGGGCCACGGCGCAGAAGACGATCACCGACAGCCGCTCGCTGGTGACGTCGCCCGTGGTGCTTGCCGTCCGGCCGGAACTGCAGCGGGCGCTCGGCAACCAGAACTGGGGGGCGCTGCCCGGGCTGCAGACCAACCCGAACGGCTTGGCCGGCGTGAATCTGCCGGCGTGGGGGTCGCTGCGGTTGGCCCTGCCGATGAACGGCAACGGTGACGCGGCGTTCCTGGCCGGAGAAGCGGTGGCGGCCGCGTCGACACCTCCCGGCGCGCCGGCGACCCAGGGCACCGGAGCGGTGCGCGCCTTGCTGAGCGCGCAACCCAAACTGGCGAACAAGTCGCTGACCGAGGCGATGGACGCGCTGCTCGGACCCCCTGATGCGGCAAACGCCCCAGTGCATGCGGTGATCACCACCGAGCAGCAGCTGTTCCAGCGCGGCCAATCGTTGCCCGACGCGAAGGGCATGTTGGGGTCCTGGCTACCGTCCGGGCCGGTGCCGGTCGCCGACTACCCCACGGTGCTGCTCAGCGGCTCGTGGCTGACGAAGGACCAGACCTCGGCGGCCAGCGAGTTCGCCCGCTTCATGCACAAGCCCGACCAACTCGCCAAGCTGGCCAAGGCCGGGTTCCGGGTCAACGGAGTCAAGCCACCGAGCAGCCCGGTCACCACGTTCCCGGCGCTGCCGGCGACGGTGTCGGTGGGTGACGACGCGATGCGCGCGACCCTGGCCGAGGCGATGGCCAGCCCGTCGAGCGGGCTGGCCGCGACCATCATGCTCGACCAGTCGATGCCCGGCCAGGAGGGCGGGAAGTCCCGCCTGGCGAACGTGATCGCCGCACTGCAGGACAAGATCAGGGCGCTGCCACCCACCTCAGTGGTGGGGCTGTGGACGTTCGACGGCCACGAGGGACGGTCGGAGGTGCCCGGCGGTCCGCTGGGCGACCCGGTGAACGGCCAGCCGCGTTCGGCGGCGCTGACCGCAGCGTTGGACAAGCAGTACTCGTCGCCGGGTGGCGCCGTGTCGTTCACCACGCTGCGCATGATCTACCAAGAGCTGCAGGCCAATTACCACCCCGGCCAGACCAATTCGATATTGGTCATCACGGCGGGTCCGCACACCGACCAGAGCCTGGACGGCCCCGGGTTGCAGGATTTCATCCGCAAGAGCGCCGACCCGGCCAAGCCCATCGCGGTAAACGTCATCGACTTCGGCGGCGACCCGGACCGCGCGACGTGGGAAGCGGTCGCCCAGCTCAGCGGTGGCGGCTACCAGAACCTCGCCACATCGGCGTCCCCGGACCTCGCCGCGGCCATGAACGCCTTCTTGAGCTGACGCGCGGCCCTCGGCCGGTACTGGTACGCGACCGCGCGCACCGGCTCGGTGTTGTCACACTCCGGACCTAGCATCATGGGCGCTACCGAAAGGAGCGCAATGAGCATCGACTTCACGCCGGACCCCCGGCTCTATCCGTTCCAGTCGCGCTGGTTCGACAGCTCGCAGGGGCGCATGCACTACATCGACGAAGGCCCCGCCGGGTTCGAAGGCCCGCCGATCCTGCTGTGCCATGGCAACCCGACGTGGAGCTTCCTCTATCGCAACATCGTCATCGCGCTGCGCGACAGGTTCCGTTGCATCGCACCGGATTACCTCGGGTTCGGGCTGTCGGACCGCCCCGCTGCGTTCGGATACACCATCGAGGAGCACGCCCGGGTGGTCGGTGAGTTCGTCGACCATCTCGGCCTCGAGAACTTCCTGACGATGGGCCAGGACTGGGGTGGGCCGATCAGCATGGCGGTCGCGGTGGAGCGCGCCGAGCGGGTGCGCGGCGTCATCCTGGGCAACACCTGGTTCTGGCCGACCGACGAATTCACGACGAAAATGTTCAGCCGGGTGATGTCCAGTCCCCCGATGCAATACGCGATCCTGCACCGCAATTTCTTCGTCGAGCGTCTCGTCCCCGCCGGGACCGAGCACCGCCCGAGCGACGCGGTGATGCGGCACTACCGGGCGGTGCAGCCCAGCCCCGAGGCCCGCAAAGGCGTCGCCGAGATGCCCAAGCAGATCGTGGCCGCCGGCCCCCTGCTGGCGCGACTCGCCCGGGAAGTGCCGGCCAAGCTGGGCGCCAAACCGGCCCTGTTCGTTTGGGGCATGAAGGATTTCGCGTTCCGGCCCGGCCCCACGCTCCCGCGCATGCGCGCGGCCTTTCCCGACCACGTCCTCGTCGAGCTGCCCCATGCCAAGCACTTCATCCAGGAGGATGCACCGGACCAGATCGCCGCGGCGATCATCGAGCGCTTCGGCTGACAAGCGTCCCGTTAAGCGAACGCCTCTACGGGCGGGCACGAGCAGACCAGGTGGCGGTCGCCGTAGGCGCCGTCGATGCGCCGCACCGGCGGCCACACCTTCGGCCGGAAGTTCTTCCCGAGCGGATAGGCGGCCTCTTCCCGCGTGTACGGGTGCTGCCAGTCGGCGACCAACAGGCACTCGGCGGTGTGCGGCGCGCCCCGCAGCGGGTTGTCGTCAACCGGCCACTCCCCCGCACCCACCCGGTCGATCTCCCCGCGGATGGCGATCATGGCTTCGCAGAAGGCGTCGACCTCGGTCAGGGTCTCGCTCTCGGTGGGCTCCACCATGAGCGTGCCGGCCACCGGGAAGCTCATCGTCGGCGCGTGAAAACCATAGTCGGCCAAGCGCTTTGCGACATCGTCGACGGTGACTCCGGTCGACTTGGTGATCGGCCGCAGATCCAGGATGCACTCGTGGGCGACCATGCCGTTCTCGCCGGTGTAGAGCACGGGGAAGTACTCGTCGAGCCGGCGGGCGATGTAGTTGGCCGACGCGATCGCGGTCAGCGACGCCGCCCGCAGGCCGTCGGCGCCCATCATCCTGATGTAGGCCCAGCTGATCGGCAGGATCGAGGCGGACCCGTAGGGCGCCGACGACACCGGATGACCTTCGGGCAGCTCGGGGGCATGCGGGTGCCCGGGCAGGAACGGCGCCAGGTGCGAACGCACCGCCACGGGTCCCACCCCCGGTCCTCCGCCCCCATGCGGGATGCAGAACGTCTTGTGCAGGTTCAGGTGGCTGACGTCGCCGCCGAACTTCCCCGGCCGGGCCAGGCCGACGAGCGCGTTGAGGTTGGCGCCGTCGACGTACACCTGGCCGCCGGCGTCGTGCACAGCCGCGCAGATCTCGGTGATGTCGTGTTCATAGACGCCGTGGGTGGACGGATAGGTGATCATCAGCGTCGACAACGCGTCGCCGTGCTCGGCGACCTTGGCGCGCAGGTCGTCGAGGTCGACGTCCCCGTTGTCGTGGCAGGCCACCACCACCACCCGCATGCCGGCCAGCGCCGCCGACGCCGCGTTGGTGCCGTGCGCGCTGGACGGGATGAGGCAGATGTTGCGGTGGGGCTCGCCCCGGCTGGCGTGGTAGTCGTGGATGGCCAGCAGCCCGGCATACTCGCCCTGCGAACCGGCGTTGGGCTGCAGCGAGACGGCGTCGTAGCCGGTGATCTGCACCAGCCAGCCCTCCAGGTCACTGATGAGCCGGCGCAGGCCGGGGGTGTCCGACGCCGGGGCGAACGGATGCTGACGCGCGAATTCCGGCCAGGTGATCGGTTCCATCTCCGCGGCGGCATTGAGCTTCATCGTGCACGAGCCGAGGGGAATCATGCTGCGGTCCAAGGCGATATCCTTGTCCGCCAGCGTGCGCAGATAGCGCATCATCGCCGTTTCGGTCCGGTACTGCGTGAACGCCGGGTGGGAAAGGAATTCCGAGGTGCGGGTCGCGATGTCCTTGATATCGCTCGCGACGGCGCCGGCCGCCGACCTGGCGAAGGCTTCCAGAACCGCCGCCACGTGCGCGTCCGTGGTGGCTTCGTCGCAGGCGACCGACACGTGGTCGGCGTCGACGCGCCACACGTTGACGCCGTTCGCCTTGGCCGCGGCCACCACCTCGTCGGCGCGTCCCGGAACCCGCGCCAGCACGGTGTCGAAGAACGCGTCGTGCACCAGGGCATCACCCAGTGCGGCGGCAATCGCCGCGGCGTGCGCGTGCACGCGGCGGGCGATCTGCACCAGCCCGTCGGCGCCGTGGTAGCTGGCGTACATCGCGGCCATCACCGCCAGCAGCACCTGCGCCGTGCATATGTTGCTGGTCGCCTTGTCCCGGCGGATGTGCTGCTCGCGCGTCTGCAGGGCCAGCCGGTAGGCCGGGGACCCGTCGGCGTCCAGCGACACACCGACCAGCCGGCCAGGCAGCTGGCGCGCGTGCTTGGAGTGCACCGAGAGGTATCCGGCGTGCGGACCGCCGAATCCCATTGGCACACCGAATCGTTGGGTCGTTCCGAACGCGACGTCGGCACCGATGTCGCCGGGTGGGGTGATCAGTGTGCACGCCAGCAGGTCGGCGCCGACCGCGACCAGTGCGCCACGTTCGTGGGCCTGCTCCACCAGGGCGGCCCAGTCGGTGATGCGGCCGCTGGCGCCGGGCAGCTGGGTGATGACGCCGAAGAACTCGCCCTCGGGCAGGCCCTCGCGCAGGTCGGCGGTGACGATCTCGATGCCCAACGGCTGGGCCCGCGTCGCCAACACGGCAGCGGTCTGGGCGAACAGGTCGGCGTCGACGGCCAGCCGGTTCGACGTGCCGCGGGTCGCGCGGTGCATCAGCGACATGGCCTCGGCGGCCGCGGTGCCCTCATCGAGCATCGAGGCGTTGGCGACTTCCAGTCCGGTCAGGTCGGCAACCATGGTCTGGAAATTCAGCAGCGCCTCCAGCCGGCCCTGGCTGATCTCGGGCTGGTACGGCGTGTAGGCGGTGTACCAGGCCGGGTTTTCCAGCACGTTGCGCAGCAGCACCGGCGGGGTGAGCGTGTCGTAGTAGCCCTGCCCGATCATCGAGACGGCCACGGTGTTGGCGTCGGCGAGCGCCCGCAGCTCCGCCAGCGCCTCGGTCTCGGTGACGGCTGGGGGCAATTCGTCCAGACCGGGTGCCGCACCGCCGCCGGTGGGCTTGTCGAGGATGCCCGCCGGGACGGCCTTGGCGGCCAGCTCGTCGAGCGAGTCGACTCCGATGACGGCCAGCATGGCCGCGACGGCCTGGGCGTCCGGGCCGATGTGGCGGGCGGCGAAGGTTGTTTGCTCGGGCACTGGCGAAACTCCTGGTGGACAGGGACAGGGAGAGGACTAGCGGTCCTCTCCCTCTGTCTTCACCCGTGCGCCGGGCGCCTGAGAGATTCGGCGCCCGCTGACGTCTGAGCGCCTTTCCCCATCGGCGGGTGCCGACCGCCGGGGTCGGCACCGCTTTCCAGAGGCATCGTTAACTCGGGCGGTCCGGGTGCCTGAGAGGTTAGCGGAGAGGTGTTGCTCCTTCGGCGTCCGTGGCTGGCCGTCACGGAACTCTCCCGCACGAGTGCGATGCGGAACCCAGTTTACCCGCTCGAGCGAGTGCGCTTAACCGATCTTGCGGTCGCGCGTCTTGCGCCGGGACGCCAGCTCGTCTTCCGGGGCGGCGATCGACTCGCCCCCGTCGGCCCGCTCACCGGGGAAGTCGGCGATCACGCCGGTCAGCTCGCGCATTGCGCCAGACACGGCGATGCCGAACACGCCCTGGCCGCCCTGCAGTAGGTCGACAACCTCTTCCGCCGAGGTGCATTCGTAAACCGTGGTGCCGTCGGAGAACAACGTGATGTTGGCCAGATCCTGCACGCCGCGCTGGCGCAGATGATCGACGGCGACCCGGATGTTGTGCAGCGAGATCCCGGTGTCGAGCAGGCGCTTGACGATCTTGAGAACCAGGATGTCCTTGAACGAGTAGAGCCGCTGGCTGCCCGAGCCCGCCGCGCTGCGGATCGAGGGCACCACCAATGACGTGCGGGCCCAGTAGTCCAACTGGCGGTAGGTGATTCCGGCGATCTGGCAGGCGCTGGGGCCGCGGTACCCGACCAGCTCGTCCGGCACGGAGTCGTCGGGGAACAGTCCGGGCTGCACGGGTGCTTCCGGTGCGGCGGCCGGGTGGTCAGCTAGGTCCAGCTGTTCTTGGCGTGGCTGCTCGCTCACGGTGCTTCCTCTCGCCGATCGAGCTTTCGTTTCCAGCTGCGTCACTGGCTGCGTCGCAGCCACGTTTGCTCAGGCCCGAGTGCTAGAGAGCTTACGCTGTTCGATAGCTACCGCGCCCTTAAGTCGTGATCAAAGTATGGCCGCCGCCGGGCTAAGTGAGGGCGCTATCCGCCAGGCGTGTCGACATCCCGGTGCTAGTTGAGATCCACCCGTGATGTCGGTGTCCAGGGTAGTACCCGGCCGACGCGCCGCGCCAAGCCGCTCGGACGCTCCCTAAAACTGTCTAAGTGGCCTTGAAATCGTCCGGAGACACGCTGTCGAGAAACTCCTTGAACTTCTCCACCTCGTCCTCGCGGACGGCGGTGCCCCCCTCTTCGTCGGTCTCGTCGGGGATGAGCAGGCCGGCCTGGGCCAGCACGGTCTCCTCGACGTAGATCGGCACACCGACGCGCAGCGCTATCGCCACCGAATCCGACGGCCGGGCCGACACGGTGATGTTGCGGTCGAAGACCAGATCGGCGTAAAAGGTGCCCTCTTGCAGATCGACGATCCGCACCTCTTTCAGCGAATGACCAAGCGCGGCAATGACATCCCTGATCAGATCGTGTGTCAGGGGGCGGGGAGGCTCGACGCCTTGCTGCTCTAGCGCGATGGCGGCAGCCTCCGATTGACCGATCCAGATCGGCAGGTATCGGTCGCCGTCGGTCTCGCGCAGTAAGAGGACCGGCTGGTTCTGGGGCTGCTCAACGCGAATGCCGACAACACGAACTTCACCCATTTGTGTCTGCCCTCCGCATATGCCGCCGTGTCGGTTCTTGGCGCAACGACGACGCCGGATCGTCGCTATGCCGCTGAAAACCAAGCTATCGACGAAGTCTAGTCCTCAGCGATGCAGAACGTCGCGAACGGCGGATTTGATCAGCGACGTGTGCAAGGTGATGGCGAGGGCCGCCACCTCACGCGCCAGGTCGTCGGCGCGATCGCGGGCGCCGGCCTTGTCGGCTTTGACTAGCGGCCCGGCGATTTGGGCGATCAGGTCGGATTGCCGGTCGGCCGCCGAACGGAATGCACGCAGATGCCGCGGCTCCACACCGTATTCCGACAACGCTCGCGCGCATTGCAGGATGACCACGGCGTGTTCGTCGAAGAAGCCGCCCGGGCCGGTGGTGATCACGCCCGCCTTGAGCAGCGCCGTCAACAGGTCGTCGGCCACCCCTGAGCGCTCCAGCAGATCTTCACGACTCAGCCGGATGCTCGACGGCGCCACCGCGGCCGCGTCGGAACCGGCCCCGGAGCCCGGCTCGGCGCCGACCTCCCCGACTCCCGCCACCGACACCAGACGCGGCCCGGCGTAGGGCGAGCCGGAGGGCGGCAGTTCGCCGTCGGGTTGCGCGTCCAGCTGCGACCGGATGACCTTGAGCGGCAAGTAGTGATCGCGCTGCGCGGTCAGGATGAACCTCAACCGGGCGCAGTCGTATGCGGTAAATCTCCGATAGCCCGACGCGGCGCGCTGCGGCGTCACCAGTCCTTCGGCCTCCAGGAAGCGAATCTTGGAGATCGTGACATCGGGAAAGTCCGGCCTCAACAGTTCCAGGACCGCCCCAATCGACATCCCGGCCAGTGCCGGGCTATCGGGTGCGCTCACTAGCCTCCGGATCCTCCGTCCTCACCCTGCTTGGGCCCGGTCAAAAATACCAAGCGGAACTTGCCGATCTGTACCTCGTCGCCGTTGGCGAGCACCGCCGAGTCGACGGGCTCCCGGTTGACGTACGTGCCATTCAGGCTACCGACATCGACCACGCTGAATTCGTTGTTTTCCAACCTGAATTCGGCGTGGCGGCGACTGACGGTGACGTCATCCAGAAAAATGTCGCTGTCGGGATGCCGGCCGGCGGAGGTGATGGGCTGGTCGAGCAAGAAGCGCGACCCCGCGTTGGGCCCCCGTTTGACGACCAGCAGCGCGGAGCCTGCCGGGAGGCCTTCCACCCCGGAGACCGCGCTCTCGGTGCCCGCCTGCGCGGGAGCGTCCAGTTCGTTGAGGAAGTCGGCACGAAAGACGGAAGTCGTCTCCACCGTGACTTCGTCAGAGGTCTGGTCGTTGTCCATATCCGTCACGCGCTGCTCCTCACTGGCCGCTGTGGCGTTGTCTGACCGGGCCGCTCGGCCGGCTGCTCACTGGGTTTTCTCGCCCGGTACTGCCGATTACTCAGGCTCGTGCGTTCAAGTGTCGATGTGTCGACGGTACCGCGCATAGGTCGGCAATGTGCCCCCCACCCGACGATCGGAAGACCGATTGCCCGCCTTCCCCCCGTCGGCCCGCCGCACCGCTCGCGTCGCCGCGCGGGGCTGGCAGGCACATTAGCAATCGTCATTCGGTCAGCGTTCCGCGGTAGGCCTCGGCGTCAAGCAGCGACGAAATGGCCGACTCCAGCGCGGCGACGTCCGACACCCGCACGTCCAGCAGCCATCCGCCCCCGTACGGCTCGGAGTTGACCAGCTGCGGGCTGCCTTCCAGATCGGCGTTGACCGCGGACACCGTGCCCGACACCGGGGCGTACAGATCCGAGACCGATTTCGTCGACTCGACCTCGCCGAACGATTCACCCGCGGTCACTTCGGTGCCCACCTCGGGCAGCTGAACAAAGACGACGTCGCCCAGGGCCGACTGGGCAAAGTCGGTGATGCCGACCCGCACGGTGTCCTCACCGCTTCGGCGAACCCACTCGTGTTCGGCGGTGTAGTGCAGATCGGGCGGGATATCGCTCACAAGTCGTCCTGTTCTGTTCGGAGAATTGCTCACTTGACGGGCTGAGCGTATTGGTGCGGTTTTGGTTGTCGCAAGGTGGTCACGTCCACCCGGTCGGCCTGCCGGACGGACATCCGCGCACCGACGCGCTTGATGCTGTCCTCGGCGCCGCCCGGAATGTTCATCGCCGCGGCCAGGGTGGGCGGATCGCCAATCGCCAGAATCGAATACGGGGGCGACAGCGTCTTGGTGTCGACCGTCAGCGAGCCAGGCATCCCGACTACCCAGGTGTCGACACCGACGCGGACGGATTGGTGCGCGTCGTTGATTTCGATCGCCTCGGCGCCGGCGGCACGCAGTTCGTTGATCACGTCGAGTATCACCTCCGGCGAAACCCCCGGCCCGGGGTCGTCGATCGTGACGGTGACGCCCGGCCCGGTGGCGCCGACCGCGCCGGCCAGGATGGACAGCGCCGCCAGCTTGGCCTGCGCGGCCTGGATCGCGGCCTGGTCGTTATTGCCGGACGCCTGCAACGAATTCAGCGTGTTCTGCAATTCATTCACTTCGGCGTTGAGGGTGGCCTCCCGCTGCCGTAGCGAGTCCAACAACACCAACAAGTCCGCGGGGCGCGCCGTTTCCAGCGAGTCGCCCGACTCGTTCTGGCGGACCTGCGTGACGATGGCGACGCCCAACAGCAGACACAACAGGGCCGCCAACATCCCGAAAGCCAGCCGGGAACGACCGCCGCGGACCAGCGCGGACAGTCCGGTGCGGCGCACCGGCCCGATCTCCGGGCGAGGGCGTTTGGCGGGAAGTTCGTGGCGGCCGTGCTGCGTAGGGCTTGCCGCGTCACCACTTTCGGCGGCGCCGTCCGGCGGGTCCTTGCTCACGCTGGCCTCCTCCCGGTCATGGCGCCGCTCCTCCACATCGCCCCGTCACGCCCCGAACAGCCGGCGCCGCAGCGCGGCGGCGTTGCCGAAGATGCGGATTCCCAACACCACGATGATCGCGGTGGACAACTGCGTGCCCACGCCCAGCTGGTCGCCGACGTACACGATCAGTGCGGCCACGAAAACGTTGAACACGAACGAGATCACGAAGACTTTCGGATCGAAGATGCGTTCCAGATAGGCGCGCAACCCGCCGAACACCGCGTCCAGCGCCGCGACCACCGCGATGGGCAGGTAGGGCTGGACGACCTCGGGCACGGCGGGGTGAAAGACCAGGCCGAGCACGATGCCGATCGCCAGCGCCGCGATGCCGATCATGCCTGACGTCCCGTCCGCGACTCGCAAAGCCGTAGATGCCTGTCGAGGGCTGTTCTCACTGTGGCCCAATCTGTTTGGCGAACTTGATATCCCGGATCGATCCCGCGGGCAGCGTCAGCCCGTCGGCGGCGTCCACGGTGACGACGACACCGTAGGAGACCTCCAGCAGCTTAAGACGCTGTCGGCCGGAGCTCTGGTCGAAGACGTCCCGCATCGCGCGGGGCGGCCCCACCGCGAGAATCGTGTACGGGCTGCTGGTGGGATTGTTGTCAACCAGGATCGCGCCGCCGGCTTGCCGGATGGTCACGTTGGGCCCGATGCGGACCCCACCGACCGAAATCGCCTCGGCGCCGCTGGCCCACAACGAGTTGACGACCAGCTGCAGATCCCGGTCCAAAATGATCTGCCTGCTGCCGCCGAGCCGCTGCTTGGAAACGTCGGAAAGGTTCGGGCTGGCGCCCGGATCGGTCACGGTGACCTTCAGCCCTGGGCCGATGACCGCCGTGCTGGCCGCCGCCAGGCCGAGCGCGTCGAGGCGGGCCAGCAGCCGCTGCCCTTCGGCGTCGTCGGCCAGTGCGCGGCGCTGCACGCCATCCACCCGGGAGGACAGTTCGGTGCGCCGCTGGGCGAGTTTGGCCGCAGTTTTTTCGGTGGAACGCACATTGCCGAGCAGCAGTTGCTGCGCCGAGCGCACACCGGGGGCCACCGAGCGGGCCTGCGCGACGGCGGCGGCGAAGACCATGGCGATCAGCAGCGCCGCCAGCGCCTGCCACAGCCAGCCGAAGGCGCGGTCGCGCCCGTGCGCGTGCGCCGCGGCGTCGCCGCGTTTGGCCGCCGCCGCGGCGTACCCGGGGTCCAGGTGCTCGGAGAGTAGGGCGCGCAGCAGGGACGGCACCGGGATCAGCTGCGGGCGCGCCGCCACGTGGGCGCTGCGCCCGGCGTTGGGGTCGTAGCCGCCGAGCAGGCGGTCCGGGTCAGCCATGTTCGACCGCCTTCGGCGCGGCGGGCGGGCGTCCGCCGTGTTTGACCCGGGGCATCCGGCGCAGCACCAACGTCATCTGCACCACGTACTGCGCGAACGCCCACAGGTAGCCGTACATGCCCCAGATCAGGAACGCCCAGCCGCAGGCCCCGACGACCCGGCTCCACAGGGCGTCCCACGTCCCGAGCAGCACCAGCGGAAAACCGGACATCAACGCGAACGTGGCGGCCTTCCCGATGTAGGTGACGGGCAGCGCGGACAGCCCGCGGCTCCACAGCAGCGGCAGCGTCGCGGCCAGCAGCCCGTCGCGCACCAGCAGGATGGCGACAAACCACCACGGCACGATCCCGCTCAGCGCCATCACGACGGGAACGCAGACCATGTAGAGGCGGTCGACCGCCGGGTCGAGAAGAACGCCGAGCCGCGACGACTGATCGAGCAGTCGGGCGATCTTGCCGTCGGCCCAGTCGGACGCACCGCTGAACATCAAGATCCCGACCGCCCACCCATTGGCGTGCGCCACCAGCAGGGCGTAGACGAACACTCCGATGAGCACCAGGCGGATCGCGCTCAGCGCGTTGGGGACCGTCAGCACCCGGTTGGGCGGAAGCGCCGGCTCCATAAGCCGTGACCTTAGTCGAACGCCGAGTGCGCGGCTGGACGCACACTCGGTCCCCGGTGTGCGGCTGGACGCACGTTCGGCGCCCGCCGTCGACGACCTAGCGGAAGACGCCGGGCAGGCTCAGCGTGGACAGCGTGTCGTCGGACAACGGGTTGTCGTTGACCATGTAGGTCCACGTCGAGGTGGGACGGGCCAGCTTGGACAGATCCAGGCCCTGTTCCTCCTCGAGGACGTTCGCCGTCTCGAACGTCTGCTGCGCGGCCTCGATCGCATCCGCGGCCAGCGACGCGAACGCGTCGACCGCCAGCCGGTGGAACTCGTCCAGCGGATTCTGCCGGCCCAGCGCCCGCAGGTGGATGCTTTCGCGGATATCCGCGAGGTACGCCAGATGATCGGCCCAGCCGCGGTCGAGGTGATAGAGCATGATCTGCCGGCAGATCCTCTCCAGGCGATCCTCGGGAATGTCCTTCGACAACTCCTTGTACCGCTTGGGCGCCAGCTCGGCGAGCTCCTCGCGCGCGCTTGCGGTGCGCAGCAACGTGTTTCGCCGATCGACGATGATGGCGCGCTGCTGGGCGATCAGCTGGTTGTAGCGCCAGGTATTGGCGTGCACGTCGAGCATCCGGCCCTCGGCGACGCGCTGGGCGTGGTCGAGCAGCCCGGCCGCCTTGGGGCTGACGATCCGGCCGTCCTCGTCGGTTTCCATCGGCAGCTTGTTGTGGTCGAGGTTGGCCGCCACGACGTCGTCCTCCCAGCTCGAGAAGAACACCGAAGAGCCGGGGTCGCCCTGTCGTCCGGCGCGGCCGCGCAACTGGTTGTCCAGCCGCTCGGTGTGATGCCGTCCGGTGCCGACCACGTGCAGCCCGCCGAGTTCGGCGACCCTGTCGTGGTCGGCTTCGTCCGAGCCGCCGAGCCGAATGTCGGTGCCGCGCCCCGCCATCTGCGTCGACACCGTCACCACCCCGTACTTGCCGGCCTCGGCGATGACCTCGGCTTCCTCGGCGTCGTTCTTCGCGTTGAGCACCACCGCGGGCACGCCCCGGCGCAGCAGCCGTTCGTGCAGTTCCTCGGATTCGGCCACGTCCCGCGTGCCGACCAGTACCGGTTGCCCGGTCTCATGCACCTCGGCGATGTGGGCGACGATTCCGTCGTTCTTGGCCGCGGCAGTGATGTAGACGCGATCGGACTCGTCTTCGCGAATGTTGGGCTCATTCGGCGGAATTGGGGACACGCCGAGCTTGTAGAACTGACGCAGCTGTTCCCCGGCGGCCAGCGCGGTGCCGGTCATGCCGCACACGGTTTCGTAGCGGTTGATCAGTGCCTGCACCGTGATCGTGTCCAGCACTTCCCCGGTCTCGGTGGTCTCGATGCCCTCCTTCGCCTCCACGGCGGCCTGCAGGCCGTCCGGCCAGCGCTGCAGTTGGGCGATGCGGCCGCGGGCGGCGTTGATCAGGTGCACAGCGTCATCGCGGACGATGTAGTGCACGTCGCGCTGCAGCAGCACGTGCGCGTGCAGCGCGACGTTGACCTCGGTTAGGGTCGTGCCGACGTGCTCCTCGGAGTAGAGGTCGATGCCGCCGAGCGCCTTCTCGACCTTGCGCGCCCCGACGTCGGTCAGATGGACGTTGCGGCTGTCGGCGTCGGTCTCGAAGTCGGTGTCCGGTTTCAGCTGGCCGACCAGCTTGATGATCTCCAGCCGCGGCGTTTCCCGGTGCGTGGTCCCCGCCAGCACCAGCGGCACCAACGCCTCGTCGACGAGCACCGAGTCGGCCTCGTCGATCAGGGCCACGTCGGGGTTCGGCGACACCAGGTCGTCGACGTCGACCACGAGTTGATCGCGCAGCACGTCGAAACCGATCTCGTTGACCGAGGCATAGGTGACGTCGCAGCCATAGGCGGCGCGGCGCTCCTCGCTCGTCGACTCGGCCGTGATCCAGCCGACCGTCAACCCCATTGCCTCGATGAGCGAGCCCATCCACTCCGCGTCACGGCGGGCCAGGTAATCGTTGATGGTCACCACGTGGACGTGCCGGCCGGCCAGGGCGTAGCCCGCAGCCGCGATCGCTCCGGAGAGCGTTTTGCCTTCGCCCGTGGCCATTTCGATGACGTCGCCGGCGAGCATGCGCAACGCACCGAGCAGCTGCACGTCGAACGGGCGCAGCGTGGTCGCTCGTTCGGCCGCCTCCCTGGCGATCGCGAGGAATTGCGGGATGTCCTCGGACTCCGCGAGATCGCCCAGTTTGAGCAGACCGGCGGCCTTGCGAAGCTGCTCGTCGGTGAGGCCGGCGGCTTCCTCGTCATACTCGGACGACTCGGTGACCTGCGAAAGGGATCGGTTGCGGTTCTTTTCCGTGCTGGCGCCGAGCAGTCGCCAAAATCGGCTGCTCAGGCCGCCGGGTTGCGCGCGGGAGGTCTTTGGCACAGGTCAACGGTACGCGAACCGCGGACCGCCGCCGCGGGGCGCGACACGCCGCCCGTCCGGCCCTCAGGCCAGGTTCGAGCGGCGTGGGTAGGCGACGGTGGGGTCGGTGAGGACGTTGACGACGGCGGGCAGGCCGCTGGTGAAGGCGCGTTCCAGCGCGGGCCGCAGCTCGGCCGGCGCGGAGACCAGCTCGCCGTGGCCACCCAGGGCACGCACCACCTCGTCGTAGCGGGTGCCCGGACGCAGTTCCGCCACCACCGAATAGCCGTACAACGCCTCCATGGGGTGCTTTTCCAGCCCCCAGATTCCGTTGTTGCCGATCACCGAGACGACGGGCACGTTGTGCCGAACCAGGGTGTCCCATTCCATGCCGCTGAAGCCGAAGGCGCCGTCGCCCTGCAGGAGGACGACCTGACGGTCCGGGCGGGCGAGCTTGGCGGCCAGGGCGTAGCCGGGGCCCGAGCCGAGGCAGCCGAAGGGGCCGCTGTCCAGCCAGCAGCCCGGTTGGTAGCTGTCGATCACCCGTCCGGCGTAGGACCCGAAGTCGCCGGCGTCGATGACGACGATCGCATCGCGGTCCAGCATCGGCGCCAGCTCCGCATACACCCGCATGGGGTGCAACGGGACGCGGTCGTCGACCAGCTCGGCCTTTTCCTTGCCGCGTGCCGCCGTCTCGGACGTTCGGAGTTCGTCGATCCAGTCTTGGTGATCGGTCCCGCCGCCGGCGGCCAGCGCCGCAAGTGTCGACAGCAGGTCGCCGTAGAGCTCGGCCTCAACCGGGCGGGGATGTTTGCGCTCGGGTTCGGCCCGGTCCACCGCGATGAGCCGGGTTTGTGGCCCGAACACCGCACCGAAGCCGAGCCGGAAGTCCATCGGCACGCCGACGATCAGCGCAACGTCGGCCTCCCCCAACGCTTTTCCGCGCACCCGGGAGAAGGCCAACGGGTGATCCGCGGGCACCGCGCCGCGGGCCATGCCGTTCATCAGCACGGGGATCTGCAGTTCCTCGGCGAGGCGCAGCAGCGCCGCCTCCCCGTGTCCCCACCAGACGTTGGTGCCGGCCATGATCACCGGCCGCTGCGCCGCCGAGAGCAGGCCGGCGGCGCGACCCAGCGCGTCGCCGTCGGGAGTGGGCCCCGGTGCCAGGTCGGTGAGGGCGCCGGGGCGGCCGTGATCCTCGGACATGGAAAACACGTGGTCCATGGGGAAGTCGACGAAGCCGACGCCCGACGGGGCGCCGACCGCCGCCAGCAACGCCTCGTCGACGAGCCGGCCGGCGTCGCCGGCCGACTGCGCCGTGGCGGCGAAGCGGGCCAGCGGCGCCACGAACGGCACGTGATCGATCTCCTGCAGCGAGCCCATGCCCCACCGCTGCGCGGGCGCGCGGCCGCCCAAAACGACCAGGGGTGACTGGTTCTGCTGAGCCGCCGCCATCGCGCTCATGCCGTTGGTGACGCCCGGCCCCGCGGTGAGCGCGGCGACGCCGGGCACCCTCATCACTTTCGACCACCCTTCCGCGGCGAAGGTCGCGGTCTGCTCGTGACGGGTATCGATCAGCCGAATCCCTTCCTCGCGGCAGCCGTCGTAAACGGAAAACAGGTGGCCACCCGACAAGGTGAAGACGGTGTCGACACCGCTGGCGCGCAGGCGCCGCGCGATAAGCCGGCCGGCGTGCAATGTTTGTGTGGAGACGGCGTCGGTGCTCATAACCGCAGCCTATCCAGATCCTTCGGGTACCTTCGCCGGAGGATTTGAAGTTCCGGCAGCGTCCACCAGCTCGACCCCGAGGAGATAGCGACCATGGGCCCGAAGCCGTTCAAGCCGTCGATCGACTGGTCGACGGCCACCGTGGATTCCCTGCGGTGGGTAGCCATCGCGTGGGTCGTCAGCGCGGTGGTGCTGTTCATCGTGCTGGTCGCCTTCAGGTACCTCACGCCCTGGGGCCAGCAGTTCTGGCGGATCACGCGCGGTTACTTCGTCGGCGCGCACAGCGTGCGGGTGTGGGCGATGCTGGCCGTGCTGTTGCTGTCCGTACTCCTGTCCGTGCGGCTGATGGTGTTGCTCAGCTACCAGGGCAACGACCTGTACACCGCGGTACAAAAGGCGGTGCAGGGCCTCGCGGCCGACGACGAAAACGTCAAACAGTCCGGGATACACGGCTTTTGGATGTCGATCGCGATCTTCAGCGTGCTGGCGGTCTTGTACGTCATCCGGTTCATGGTGGACATCTACCTGACGCAGCGGTTCATCATCGCCTGGCGCATGTGGCTGACGGCCAATCTCACCGACGACTGGCTCGCCGGCCGGGCTTACTACCGGGACCTGTTCATCGACCACACCATCGACAACCCCGACCAGCGCATCCAGCAGGACATCGACATCTTCACCGCGAATGCGGGCGGTACGCCGAACATCCCCTCGAACGGGACGGGCAGCACCCTGCTGTTCGGGGCCGTGAACGCGGTGGCCTCGGTGATCTCCTTCGCGGCGATCCTGTGGAATCTGTCCGGCAACCTGAACGTGTTGGGCGTCGAGCTCCCGCGGGCGATGTTCTGGACCGTCCTGATCTACGTGCTGATCGCCACGCTGGTGGCGATCTGGCTCGGCCATCCGCTGATCTGGCTCAGCTTCAACAACGAGAAGCTGAACGCCGCGTTCCGGTACGCCCTGGTTCGATTGCGCGATGCCGCAGAGGCCGTGGGCTTCTACCGCGGCGAGCGAGTGGAGCGCGCGCAACTGTGGCGGCGCTTCACTCCGATCATCGACAACTACCGCAAGTTCGTCCGCCGGACCATCATCTTCAACGGCTGGAACTGGTCGGTGTCGCAGGCAATCGTTCCGCTGCCGTGGGTGATTCAGGCGCCGCGCCTGTTCGCCGGCCGGATCGATTTCGGCGACGTTGGGCAAAGCGCGACGGCCTTCGGCAATATTCAGGATTCGCTGTCGTTCTTCCGCAACAACTACGACGCGTTCGCGGCCTTCCGCGCGTCGATCATCCGGTTGCACGGGCTGGTCGACGCCAACGATAAGGGCCGCGCGCTGCCGACCATCCTGGTCAAGCCGAGCGAGGAGGCGCCCGTCGAGCTTCGCGACATCGAGGTGCGCACGCCCGCCGGCGATCGGCTGATCGACCCGCTCGATGTTCAACTCGCCGAGGGCGATTCGCTGGTGATCACCGGGCGTTCCGGTGCCGGCAAGACCACGCTGCTGCGCAGTCTGGCCGAGTTGTGGCCGTACGCGTCCGGGACGCTCTGCCGTCCGCAGGGCGACAACGCGACGATGTTCCTGTCGCAGCTGCCGTACGTGCCGCTGGGCAGCCTGCGCACCGTGGTGTGCTACCCGAACTCGCCGGACGAGGTCTCCGATGCCGAGCTGCGAGAGGTGCTCACCAAAGTCGCGCTGGCGCCACTGCTGGACCGGCTCGACGAAGAGCGGGATTGGGCCAAGGTGCTGTCCCCGGGCGAGCAGCAACGTGTCGCCTTCGCGCGCATCCTGCTCACCAAACCCAAAGCGGTCTTCCTGGACGAGGCCACCTCCGCGCTGGACGAGGGTCTGGAATTCGCCTTGTACCAGCTGGTGCGGACCGAGCTGCCGGACTGTGTGGTGGTCAGCGTCAGTCATCGGCCCACCGTCGAGCAGCACCACGAACAAGAGCTGCAATTGCTCGGCGGCGGGCCGTGGCGGCTGGGACCCGTGGAGGAGAAGAAGGAACCCGCGCGCGTCTAGCGGTTCCGGGCCGCGTGCGCTCCGGCGCTGGGTCTTAGCGCGCCTACACTCCCGCAGCCCCTCGGGCCGCGTGCGCTCCGGCGCGGCGCCCGAAGAACGAGCCCTCCCCCAGCTGCGTGCCGCTGGCGTAGCCCTTACCGTCCTGGGCGATGTTGGACGCGCACGCCCCGGCCGCGTACAGGCCCGGCACGACGGTGCCGTCCTCGCGCAGCACCTCGCCGTCCACGGATGTGGCGAGCCCGCCGATGGTGAAACCGGCGTACATCGCCTTACCCAATGACATGTCGAACGCCCCCCACGGCCCGTGATCCTGCGCCGCAAGGAATTCGGGCTGCTTGTGAAAGTCGGGGTCCTCGCCGCGGGCGGCGTTGGCGTTGTAACGGTCCAGCGTCGCGACCAGGTTGCCCTCCGGAATGCCAAGTGCGGCTTCCATTTCCGGGACGGTCTCCCATCCGTCGATCAGCGGGACCAGCGGCATCTTGGGGTGCTCCAGGTGCGCCTCGTCGACGATGAGGAACGCCGCGCTGTCCGGCTGATCCATGATGAACCCGGAAGTCCTGGAATGGTAGGAATCCTCGGCGACGAAGCGCTGTCCCAGTTTGTTCACGATGATGCCCGTCAACAGGATCGACGGCGGGTACGGCGGAGCCGTGATGAAAATCTGGTCCATGTGCTCGGTTGCGCCGCCGGCCGATACGCCCAAGCGGATGCCCAGCCCGTCGTCGTAGGTGTTGCCCAGCACGAACGGTTTCTCGGCCAGCTTGGGGGTGTACTTGGCTACCATCTCCGGGTTCATCACGAATCCCCCGGCAGCGACGATCACCGACTTTGCCTTGATCGCACCGGTTTCGGAGAATTGCTTCCACATGACACCGCTCACCGCGCCCGAACCGTCGACGATGAGTTCGGTCGCGCCCGTCTCGTACCGGATCTGCACGCCCAGGTTCGCGGCGCGCTTCAGCAGCAGATCGATCACCATGCTGGCGCCACCGGTGTCGCCGGGCACGGGCACCTTGTGGCCGCGCGGCGCCGGCGCCGCCTGCTCCAAGAAGGGCCAGACCTTCTCGTTGCCGGTGAACATCAAGCCCTCGGTGTTGGGCTGGATGACCGCCTTGCCCGGAAAGTAGCTGCGCTCGAATTGAAAACCCAAGTCTTCCAGCCAATTGAAGTGCTCGACGCTGCCCTCGCAGTAGGCGCGGATCTTGTCGTGATCCGGCTGCCGGGACACGGCGACCAGGTACTTGTACATCTCCTCCGGAGAGTCGGCGTGGCCCGTGGCCTCCTGAACCGCCGTTCCTCCACCCAAATAGAAGTGGCCCCCGGCAAGCGAAGTCGTGCCGCCCGCCGCCGCGGCGCGCTCCAGGACGAGCACCTTCGCCCCGGCGGCCGCCGCACTGACGGCGGCGCAGCCGCCCGCAATGCCGAAGCCGATCACCACCACGTCGACGTCATCTGACCACGACGTCACGTCGTCCGCGCTGACCGTTGCCGGTATCTCCGTGCTCACTGGCGCCACTCCTTTTCATCGCTGCGTGCTGCATCGTCGCTGGGACGGCTCATCGCTGCTCCTGTTTGATGTAGTCGTAAAACGCCCTCATTTCGGGCGGGATGTAGGCGATCTCAACAAACGGCACCGCCGCCTCCGGCGCTGACACATAGGCGAACTGAATCCCGCCGGGCATCACGCCTTGCTGCACGACCGCGGCGCCGAATTCCACGGCCTCGGCCAACACCGCGTCGAACTGACCGGGGTTCTCGGCCTCCACGCAAATGTGGTGCAGACCGGGCCCGGATTCGCGCAGAAAGTCACTATAGATGTTCTCCCCGCGGATGGGTTGGATCAGTTCCAACTGCATGTCGCCGAGATAGCTCAGCGAGATGCTGGCGACGCAATCGGCTGGCTTGCCACGGTAGCTGCAGGATTCCGGAGCAAAGTGCACGTCGGGTATGCGGACCCATTTGCGCACTCCTAACAAGCCGGTGAGGGCGGTTTCGGTCGCATCGAGGTCGGTGGTAACCCACGCGATCTGCGTTGGCGATTGAACGGGAAGGGTCATCGCCTCGCAGGATAGTCCAGTTGCTCGGCAGCCAGAAAGGCCCGCGAAAACTTTGCCATGGCGAGCGGCTTCCGCGCTCCGCGGGCTGGGTGAACATGTTCTAATTCCGGCCGGCGGCCGTGCCCGGCCGTCAATGTTGGCTCAACACGTCCACCAGCAGCCGAAGCTGCGCGTCGAACACCGCCTCGGGGTCGGTCAGGGTATCGGCGCCGTATTGCCCGAACACCTCGAGACTGATCGCACCCAGCACCCCCGCCCACAACAGGAAGCACTTGGCGACCACCTGATCATCGCCGGGAAAGCCGAACTCCTGGCGAATCCGCTCGAAGTCCGACGACATCGGTTGGGGCGCAACGGTATCGGTCAGCCTGATGTCGCCGGTCGCGATGCCGGACGCCACGGCGTCGAAGAAGGCCGCCACCACCCGGGTTCCCACGGCCACGGTGCGCTCGGGCGGTGCGTGATAACCGGGCACGGGGCTGCCGTACAACAGGGCCCAGCGGGCCGGGTGCGCGACGGCCCACTCCCGTGTCGCCCGGGAAATGGCGATGACATCGTCGCTCCAAAGGTCCCCGACCGCCTCGCGGGCGCGATCGACGGCGTCGGCCAGGTCCGAGTAGGCGTCGACCAGCAGCAAGGTCAGCAGCTCGTCGCGGCTGGACACGTAGCGGTACACGGCCGACGACACCATGCCGAGGTCGCGGGCGATCGCACGCACGGACAACCCGGCCGCACCGCGGTCGACCAGCTGCTGGCGACCGAGCTGGATGATGCGCGCCTCGATCTGCTGCCGGGTCTCCTGGCGTTTGCCCACGCGGTCAGTCTGGCACAACCGAGATCACCGCTCTTGCTTTCTGGCCAGGAGTGTGGCAACGTCCCCGGTTGAGAGAGCACTGCTCTCAACGATTGGCGAGAGAGGATGCGACATGTCCACCCGATACGAAGAACCGAGCGGGGTCGTGCGGGCCGCCAACGCGGTGATCCGCTGGCTTGCCGAGATGGGTGTCAGCATCGCCGGCACCCATGCGCTGCGGGTGCGCGGGCGCAAAAGTGGGAAGACGCGGGCGGTCGTCATCAATCTGCTGACCGTTGACGGGGTGGATTACCTGGTCTCACCGCGCGGCAACACCCAGTGGGCCCGCAACGTCCGGGCTGCGGGCATCGTCGAAACCGGCCCGCGCTGGCGCCGCCGCCGCGCACGGGTCAGCGAGGTGGCCGACACGGCCAAACCGGAACTGCTGCGACGCTATCTGGAACGCTGGTACTGGCAGGTCAAGGACTACGTTGCCGGGCTGACCCCGGACAGCACCGACGAGGAGTTCCGCGCCGTCGCACCCACGATCCCGGTTTTCGCCCTGTCGGGGGCGGACGAGGCCCGCTGAATCGCCTAGCGGGCGCCCCCGCGCGTCACAGCGAGGTCCTCACGGACTTCCTCTGAGGTGGCGCGCCACGACACCGCCGCCGGGAAATCCCCCCACACGCTGTTGAAGATCCCCACGAGCAACCCCGGACCGGCGCTGGAAGGCAGGTACACCGGGCCGCCCGAATCGCCGTTGTGGCTCTGCACGCCGTGCGACATGGTGAACCAGCCGTTGTTCACGCTCTCCACCGTCCCGCAGGTTTCGCCGGTGCTGACGCCGAAGTGGCAGATCGCCTGTCCGGGGGCGAGCGCCGCCGCCGGATTCGAGATCAGTGGACGCCCGCCCGGCAGGACGTTGTTTGCCATCACGCCGTTGTCCAGCACGATCGCCTCGTAGTCGGTGATCAACTGGTCGGTGGCCACCGTCGTGCCGCTGGGGGTGTTGTCCCGGAAGGCGGCCAGGCGGCCGATGACGGCCCCGCCCCGGTCGGTGACGACGCCCGCGCCGCCGCGGCAGTGCCCAGCGGTGAATGCGATCTTGAGGTTGGGGTCGACGTAGCCCAGCGTGCAGACGCGATTGTCCTGGCGGATCTCCATGCCCGGATAGACCATGACGGGGTCGGCTTTGGCCGGCGCAGGCGGCATCCAGTGCGCGAGCGCGGCCACGGTGATCGACGCGGTGAACGCTCGCATTGCCAGGCGACGCACCATCAACTCCGATCCGTCCGGGGCCGAATCTCGACCGATTTGAGATTACGGCGTGACTTTCCGTTACGCAGAAGTCTTCGCGGCGTCCGCCGCGGGCGTTACGGAGAAGTCGCCAGGGAAACGGCGGCCTCGGTGCGGTCCGCGGTGCGCGGGGCCCAGCCCGGCGGGCCGAAGACGTAGCCCAGACGGTCGCGCAGCCGGGTCGCGGAACGCCAGTCGTGGGCGATCGCGACGTATTCACGGGTCTGCAGCTTCCAGATGTTGAACGTGTCGACCTGCTTGGTCAGGCCGTAGTGCGGGCGGAACAACTCGGCCTGGAAGCTGCCGAACAGCCGGTCCCAGATGATGAGGATTCCGCCGTAGTTCTTGTCGAGGTAGATCTGGTCCATCCCGTGGTGCACCCGGTGATGTGACGGGGTGTTGAAGACGAATTCGAAGGGCCGGGGCAGCTTGTCGATCCGCTCGGTGTGCACCCAGAACTGGTAGATCAGGCTGATCGAGAAACTGAAGAACACCATCCAGGGCGGGATCCCCAGCAGCGGCAGGGGCACCCACATCAGGATTTCGCCGCTGTTGTTCCACTTCTGGCGCAGCGCGGTCGCGAAATTGAAGTATTCGCTGGAGTGATGGGCCTGGTGCGTCGCCCAGATCAGCCGCACCCGGTGCGCGATCCGGTGATAGGCGTAATACAGCAGGTCAACCCCGAGGATGGCGATGACCCAGGTGTACCAATGGGCCGCCGAAAGGTGCCAGGGCGCCACATAGGCATAGATCGCGGCGTAGCCGAACAGGGCCAGAGTTTTCCAGGCGGCGGTGGTGCCCACCGAGACCAGCCCCATCGAAATGCTGGCCAGCGAGTCGCGCGTGAGGTATGCGCCGGAAACCGGCCGCGCATTTTCGGCGATGCTCTCCAGCTTTCGGGCCGCGGCCCATTCCAGCGTCAACAGCAACAGGAAGAAGGGAATGGCGAGCAGCACGGGATCCCGCATCTGCGGGGGCAGCGCGGACACGAAACCTGAGAGCGCACTCACAGGCATAAGACTACGACGACCCGCCGGACAGGCGCGTCGCCTTGGTTCGACATGCGGCCCACACTGGGGTGACGGGGCCGAACGACGCGAGGTGTTGAGCAGTTGACCGCTGTGGTGGTGATCGGCTCGGGCTTTGCCGGATTATGGGCGGCGCTCGGCGCAGCCCGCCGCCTCGACGAGCTGGCGATCCCGACGGGCGCGGTCGCCATCACCGTGTTGGCCACCCAACCCTTCCACGACGTCCGCGTGCGCAATTACGAGGCCGACCTGCGCCCATGCCGCATCCCGCTCGCCGGACTGCTCGACCCCGTCGGTGTGGCACATGTCGCCACCGAGGTGACCGCGATCGACACCGACGCTCGCACCGTCGCCACAGCGGGTGGCGTGACGTACGACTACGACCGCCTGGTGCTGGCCTCGGGCAGTCAGGTCCGCAAACCCGCTCTACCGGGTCTGCGGGAGTTCGGCTTCGACGTCGACACCTATGACGGTGCCGTCGCGTTGCGGGACCATCTGCTTCGGCTCGCCGACGGTTCCCCGACGGCAGCGGCGGGTACCGTCGTCGTGGTCGGGGCGGGTCTGACCGGCATCGAAGTGGCGTGCGAGCTACCGGACAGGTTGCGGCGGCTGTTCGCTGGGAGCAACGTCACTCCCCGAGTCGTGCTGTTGGATCGAAGCCGCATCGGTTCCGACATGGGCACCTCGGCGCGTCCGGTGATCGAATCCGCGCTACAGGCCAACGGCGTCGAGACCCGGGCGGGCGTGGGCGTCGCCGCGATCAGCGAGCGCGGCGTGTCGCTGAGCTCGGGTGAACACCTGGCGGCGGCCACGGTGGTGTGGTGTGCCGGCATGTGTGCCAGCTCGCTGACCGAGCAGCTGCCGGTGGCGCGCGACCGCCTGGGGCGGCTGCCCGTCGACGACTTTCTGCGGGTCATCGGCGTCCCCGCAATTTTTGCCGCGGGCGACGTCGCCGCCGCCCGTATGGACGACGACCACCTGTCGGTGATGTCGTGTCAACACGGCCGCCCGATGGGACGCTACGCCGGCTACAACGTGATCAGCGACCTGTTCGGCGAGCCGCTGCTGGCTCTCCGAATCCCTTGGTATGTAACGGTTCTCGACCTCGGACCGGCCGGCGCGGTTTACACCGAAGGTTGGGATCGGCTGCTGGTGTCAAGTGGCGAACGGGCCAAGGCCACGAAGCGGACGATCAACACCCGGCGCATCTACCCGCCGCTGACCGGGAACCGTGCCGACCTCCTGGCCGCGGCCGCGCCGGAGCTGCAGTCACGCCCCTAACGGTCCGATTGCGCTTCGTCGCCGGCGTACCACTGCACCGCGCGAACCCCCGGCTGCAGCGACAGCTCCGCCACCAACCGCTCCAGCCGGGACGGGGCGTCGCCGTCCATGAGTAGGTGCGCGGACAACGTGACCTCGTCGTCGCCGGACCGCCCGGTATGGATGCCGCGCAGCGTGATGTCGTTGCCGCTCGCGTGCTGCACGATCTGAGCGCGCGCGTACTGCTCGTGTTTCGGGCGGGAGACCACCTGCACCAGGTAGGGCCGCAAACTTTCGTCTTCGTCGCCGGTGTTGTCGCGGTCGATCAGCCGGCCGAGGGGGCGCCCGAACACGTGAATGGCGATGACGGTCCCGGTGCCGATCAGCGCGAACACCAGGTGTCCCGACGCCGCCAGGACGCCGATCGCCGCAGAACACCACAGGGTGGCCGCGGTGTTGAGGCCCCGGACGTTGACGCCCTCGCGCAGGATCACGCCACCGCCGAGGAATCCGATGCCGGACACCACGTACGACGCGACCCTGGTTGGGCTGGTGTCCGCGGTGGCGGCGGCATAGAGGACGAACAGCGTCGCGCCGCCGGCGACCAGCGCGTTGGTGCGCAGGCCGGCCCGGCGCGCCCGCCATTGCCGCTCCAGGCCGATGAGGGCGCCACATCCCACGCCGACGGCCAGCCGAAGCGCGAAGTCGGCGACGCTCAGCGTGGTCTCCATCGGCACTCCTTCCCCCGGGTCAGCACCGGCGGAGCTAATCACTCTCAGGTGAACGGCAGGTGGCCCCGAGCCGAACCGGATGCGTTGCGTCCATGCGTGCGAAACCCGTGCGCCGCCAAACGGTTCCCGTTATGGCCGACGCCAGGCTAGCTCTTGTTCAGTTGCTGGGGACAGTAGAATTTCGCGGCGATCCCCAGGAACGACGTGGCGTGTTCCGTAGTGAGCCCGGGATTTTGGCCCTTCAAATCGTTGACCATCTGGGGGCCGTACTCGCCGTTGCCCATTGCAGTGCACACCGCTTGGGCGAACTGGACCGCCGCCTCCGGCGTCTTGTAGGTGATGCCCGCGCTTCGCAGCGACGCGAGAAAGCTCGCCTCGTCGACGCCGCCCGCATCCGGCTCGCCGTGCGCGGGCGCGGCGAGCATGATCGCGGCCGGAACGGCGATCAGCGCCAGCAGCAACCTCATAACCGGTGATTGTCTCATGGCGTGACGCCGACTGCAGCACTGGCTCGTCTTAGCGAAATAGCTTGTTGTCCAGTGCAATACAGCCGGGGGCCCCGCCCCGATCAGGCCTTGCTGAGCTGGTGCGGGCAGTAGTATTTCGCGGAGATCATGGCGAAGTTGGAAGCCATCTCCATGTCCATGCCCGGATTGTGCATCTTCACATCATGGACCAGCTCCAAGCCCGATTCCCCATTGTTCAGGCACGAACACACCGCCCGGCCCGCCCCGACGGCCGCATCCGGACTTGCGAAGCCGAAGCCGGCCGTATGCAGGGCGGCGAGGAACGCCCCGTCATCGCCGTCCGGCACGGGTGGAGGATCGGCGTATGCCGGTGCTGCCAGGCCGATCATGACGGGGAAGCCCAGTAGAACCAGTAACCGTTTCATTGCTCGCCTTCCTTGCGCGTAGCTGCAGAGGGTTGAATCATGTTGGTCGCTAACCCAATTGGGCATCAGCGGGCAGGACTTTGGACTTGTCGCCCTTTTTCAGGTGCACGGCGTGGATGCCGGGTTTCTTCGCCAGCTGCTCGAGCAGGGCGTCGAGACCTTCCTGGTCGACGTTGTGGTGCTGCACGGTTTCGGGTTTCTCCGAAATCTGCGCGACCAGACGCTTCAGCTGTTCCGGCGATTGCTTGTCTTTGAGGTCCTTGATGGGTTTCATCCGGTTGCGCACGCCGGCGCCCACCACGGTGGGCCCCCCGGCGCCGAGGGCGCTGCCCAACATCCCCGCCATTCCCATCGAACTGAACAGGCTGCCCTCGCCCAGCGCGGCCGCCGGCACCGCCTCGGGTCCCGCGGCCGACAGTGCGGCGGCAACCGTTCGGATGGCCGGGGTGGCCGAGGCCCAGCTGGGCGGAACGCTCAACTGCCCCACCAACGTGCCACGCGCGAAGCCCGCCGTCGGGGTGATCGCGTCGTAGAGCGTGCCCCGGCCGAAGCCCAGCGCCCCCAGGCCGGCGCCCAGCGCATCCTTCGGTAGCGCGCCGTAGGCGGCGGGTGGGGCGAACTTGAGCCACTGCGACAGGGGGAAGTTGATCAGCAGTCCGACGTCGTTGAACTGTGTGGTCAGGCCCAGTGGCACCTTGACCGCGTTGTACATGGCCGTGATCAAGGGGGTGCCGCCTGGAGTTGTGCCGAAGCCTTTCAAGAAGGTGGTGATGGTGGTGTTGTACTGGGTGGCGAGCTGCGAGAGCCATGCCAGTATCGGGTTGCCCGCTGTCGCGGTCGTGGTCAGCGAGTTGGCTGCCGCGCTGACCGTTGACCCGGCATTGCCGGCGGAGGTGCCGGCACTTTGGCTGATCGCGGCCGCCTGCATGGTCGTGCCGGCGGTGTTCGTGGTCGCGGGCGGCTCCGAGAACGGCGTAAACCTCGAGGCCGCCTCCGACGAGGTGGCGTAGCTGTCCATCGCCACGGCGTCCTGGGCCCACATCTCGCTGTACTGGGTCTCGGTGGCCGCGATCGCGGCAGTGTTCTGCCCGAACAGGTTGGTCGCCATCAGCTGCGCCAAGAGGGCACGGTTCTCCGCGATCACCGGCGGCGGCACGTGCGCGGCGAACGCCGCCTCGTACGCGGCCACCGCCGCGTTGGCCTGAGTGGCGGCTTCCTGGGCCTGGGTCGCGGCCTGCTGCATCCAGGTCACATAGGGTGCTGCCGCCGAGGCCATGGCAATTGATGAGGGGCCCACCCATGGCCCGGTGGCCAGGCCCGAAACCACCGACGAATAGGCCGACGCCGCGGACTGCAACTCCGCGGCCAGATGCTCCCACGCGGTTGCGGCCGCCACCAACGACTCCGGTCCCGGACCGGCATACATCCGGCCCGAATTGAACTCCGGCGGAAAGGCTCCGTAAAACATCTGTGACCCCTTACCTGGTGGCTGGCGACTGGGTGGACGGTGCTGGAGCGGGGTGCGGTGTGTTCATGGCGGTCACTCCTCGATGCACGGGATCACGATGATGGTGGCGGCGGCCGGATCGGCCTCGGCTACGGCACCGCCCAGCGAGCTGGCCGCTGCGGCGGCACTTCCGCTCATGGGGTGGGTTGCGCTCGCGGCGACGGCCCGCCCGAGCAAGCTGGACAGACCCATTTGGCTGAAGACGCCCTCTTCGCCGGCCAGCGCAGCGGCCGGGGCGGCAGCCAGGTTGGTCGGCATCACCTGGGCGACGGTGCGGATGGTCGGCGCCGCCTCCGTCCAGCCCTGCGGTACCGACATGCTGCCGACCAGGGGCGCTTTGCCCATTGAGCCCGAAACCGGTCCGACGGCGGAACTCAGCATGGGGCGAACAGCGCTGGGTCCGTTGGTCAGCGGCGCCAGCGCCCCGGAGATCGCCTTCGGGCCGGACAAATAGGCCGCGGCGCTCTGGCCGTTCTGGCCCCAGGCGTACGCCTGACCGAACGACAGGAAGGGGCCACCCGGGACGCTGCTCCATGACTGGGGCGAATACGGGCCCGTCAGCACCGACCAGATGTTGTTCCAGTAGTCGAGGTTTTGCCCGATTCCAGTGGTGATTCCAGTCCCCGTCGTAGGGTTGGCCGCCGCGACGTTGCCGGCGTTCAGCAGGGGTTGCAGCGTGCTGAGCTGAGAGGCCGTATTGGAGCTGGATTGCGCACCCGACTGCGTGACTGCGGCCGCCTGCATCGGGCCGGCCGACTCGTTGGTGGTCCTCGGCGGCTCGGCGAACGGTGTCAGTTGGGATGCGGTCGCCGATGACGCGGCATAGCCGTACATCGCGGCGGCGTCCTGGGCCCACATCTCCATGTATTGGGCTTCGGTGGCGGCGATCGCCGGGGTGTTCTGGCCGAGGATGTTGGTGGCGATGAGCGTTGCCAGCAGTGCGCGATTGGCCGCGATCACCGGTGGCGGCACCGTGGCCGCGAACGCCGTCTCGTAGGCGCCCGCGGCCAGCTTGGCCTGGGCACCGGCCTCCTCCGCCTGAGCGCCGGTGGCGTTCATCCACGCGACGTATGGCGCGGCGGCGGCGGCCATTGCTATCGACGACGGACCCGTCCATGGCCCCGACGCCAGCGTCTCGATGGTCGACCCGTACGAGGCGCTGGTGGCCTGCAGCTCCGCGGCCAATTCGTCCCACGCCGCCGCAGCGGCCAGCAGCGGACCCGACCCCGCACCGACGTACATCCGCCCCGAGTTGATCTCCGGCGGAAGCGCTCCGAAGTCCAACATCGACTACCTCCCCTCCCTCAGGTGGCCGCCAGGGTAGGCGCGGCTTTGCTGCCTCGGCCGCAACCGCGGCAAGGTTCTAATGAAATCCATCAGATCCGTTTTTGAAGCCACGAGCTCATTCCACATACTTCAAACAACAGACCATTCCTTCCCGAACTGAAATTCCCGCGAAGATTGCGCGCCTCAACCCGCCATGAATATAGGAGCATTGTGTCGGTGACGCATTTCGGGCCGCGTTCCCTCCGCGTAACAAACTGTAAAAAGCAAATGTCACGCCGCCATCGGCTGTTGTGAGAACTCCAAGGCACAGCTATCTGTATGTGATTTTGCATACACCCAGGTAGTCGACGTTAAGGCACAGCTAGGCAACGGTTTAGCGCCACGCGCAAACCGCCAATTCTGGCAATGGAAGTCCTCCGGATCGACGTTATTGTCGATCGCGCTAAATTGATTTCCAGTGGAATGCAGGATGGATTGGAAGCGCTGAATCCCTCCTATCGCCATATGGCAAGACAGCAGAAATACGCATATGGAGCATATGCGCGATGTCGGCCGCGTATTAAACCAGCAAGCTCAGAGCAAGCGTGTCAGCCCGATCGGGACACAACTGCGCCCAACCGAAACCGACGGCGTTGTCGGTGCTGGCCGCGTTGCTGCCGGTGGTCGAGAACGTTTGCCCGTGAGGCACTGGCCGTTGCTGGATCACCCCGAAGCTGCGACCCAACCGGGGCGGCCCACCGGGCCCGCACCGTCGCGGCAGCCTCGCGCCGCCGGTACGCCGCGAACGAGGGTGACGCTCGGTCACCAGCGACGCCGCCTGGACGCCAAGTGGCTGCACGCCCACCTGCGCCGAACTGATAGCCGATTGTCATGGCGTTCCCCTACTGTTCACCCACACGAAGGGTAGATGGGCTACTCTGCCGCGCCGCTGATTAGCTGCTGGCAGTTTCCTGGGAGGCCCTGTTGGCCTGGTCATCGACGGTTTGGGCGACGCTTGGAGACTCCGCTGCGTCGGCTATGACGTTGCTGAACGTGCCCTCTTCTTCAAAGGCAGTTTGCAGTAGAAAACCGGTGGAGGGCCACCGTCACCGAGCCGGGTGGGCGGATGGCATCCGTATCGCGGTCCACTGCCGCGCCGGTTGCTCACGGCGGAGAAACCCGGCTAAACCGGACACCGCCGCAGAACCCTGCGGAAGGCTGATTCGGCGTCAGTCGCGGCCCGGGCAGCAACAAGCCGAGGTGATTTCGCCGCGCGACCTATGTCGTCTTGTTCTCGGCGACCGCCGCGCTGAGGCCCTCGGCCAGGTCCTCCTGGGTCAGTTCCTTGAACCGCAGGAGCTGGCGTTCGCTGAACTCGGTGACGTCGCTCGCCAGCACCGCATCCAGGTCGTCGTCGTCCAGACGGAAACTGCGGTGATCGCGGGCCTTTTCGACCACATTGCGCACGAAACCGGCATTGCCGAGCGTATCGATGCCGCGGATCAGGTCGCCGTCTTCGGAGTAGCTCTCGTCGAGATAAAACCTGGTGTACGAAGGCAATAGGGAATGCGCCGCTTCCTCGGTGATGACGTCCTCGTTCTCCTGGCCCATCAACCGGGTCAACGCGACCAGCTCGTCGGGCGTATAGCTGAAGAACTCGATCACGGTCGAAAACCGCCGCCGCAGACCCTGATTCACGTCCAGCATCTTCTCCATCGCCTTCGCGTAACCGGCACCGAAGACGACGAGCTCGTCGCGATGGTTCTCCATGTACAACAGCAACGTGTTGATGATCGCGTTGCCGTACGGGTCACCTTGCTGGTAGCCCTTCTCGTGCAACGTGTGCATCTCGTCGAAGAAGACCGCCCCGCCGAGGGCTTCCTCGAGCATCTCCTCGGTGTTCTTCTCCGCGTCGGCCATGTACCGGCCCAGCAACTTGGTGCGGCTGGTTTCGACCACCACCGGTTTACGCAGCACCGTCAAGCCGCACAACTGTTTGCTGAAGGCCCGCGCCACGGAGGTCTTACCGGTCCCGGGCGGACCCAGCAGCAGTGTGTGGCGCGAGGTCACCGGCACCGGAAGGCCCATCTTGGCGCGGGCCAGGTTCACCTTCGTCGTCGCCTTGATGAGCTTGATTTCCCGCTTGGCGCGTTCCATGCCCAGCATCGCGTTGAGCTCGGCGTCGCCCTCGGCCAGGTACCTAGCGGCCTCCTCGGCGTGGCGCGCGGCCTCCGTCTCCTCCCGGGTCGGCGCGCTGTCCGCGTCCCACGGATCTGTGCGCGCCTCAATGGTTTCCGGGTCGGTCAGGACCAGGCGATAGTTCGGGTTATCCAGCGCTTCGCGGGCCGGGCTGAACTTCGGATCCCGCGAATACACCCGGCGCAACAGCTCGACGGCCTCTTCTTCGCGGCCCAGGTGCCGCAAGCACATCCCCTGGGTGTAGAGGGCGATATTGGCCGCTCCCGGAACGCGGTCCCCTTCAATCGCGTCCTGGCCCCGTCGGATCGCCTCCTCGAAGACGCCGAGCGACGCCAGCGCCGTCGTCGCCATGGCCGCTCCAGCGGCCTTCAGTTCGGGCTGACGCCAGACCTTGCCCTCAGGGAATTGGTTGAGCAGATCCGGCCACCGCCCGGTGCGGAAATACAGGATGCCCCGCACATAGTCGACCAGCTCCTGCTCGAAGGGTTGGCGCGGCTCGACCCCGTCGAGTAGTTCCGCCGCCTCCTCGTAGCGTTTGGCCTCGGCCAGCACGGCCGCGTAAGCGCACGCCAGTGACTCGACGCTGGTGACGGCCAGCTGCAGGAACAAGCCATCCGAGACCTGGGGACGGAAGTGCAACTCGGTGACCCCTAGCCGGCGGGTCTCCCATCCGAACGTGCGGATCGACGCCCACGCACCGGCGAGCACCTCGATGCTCCGCTCCCCCGCCAGCAACCGCGCCAGCCAGGCATCACACATCCCGGGGTCCAGGTTGCTGGCCGTGGCGAACATCTGCGAGGCCACCTGCGGGTTGTGACTGGGCTGGAGCCCATTGACCGATATCCCCGATGCCAGCAGGCCGGCGACCATCGCGTTGCGGGCGCCCTCAGCGGTCGATTGGGGCCGTGTCATTGCGCCACAGGCACGCCCGCCGGGCTCTCCCGCAGCTGACCGACCGACAGGGTGAGCTCGTCGTCGTCACGCACGGCGCGGCACGGCAAGACAAGCGAGGCGTGCGTCGCCGGGGCGGGCAGGCTGGCGCGGACCGCGGCCAACTGGCGCCCGGTGAGGCGATTCAGGCCGGACGAAACGTTCCGGGGCAGCCGCCTCTCGGTGTGGTAGCGCACCCAGGCCGAGACCTGCGGCCGGCCCGCGCGAGCGGTGAGCCGGACCGTCAGCACGGTGGCGACGGTGTCCGCCTGCCACAGCTCGTCGAGCGTGTCGGTGGTGATGTCGGCGGGCGTCACCCAGAAGCTGGTGGTGAAGCCGTTGAAGTGTTTGAGGTGGCGCCAGCCGGGCCGGCTCCAGGTGGGCTCCAGGTCGGCCAGCACCGCGCGGTCGACCTCGGTGATCTCCTCGGCGGTCAACGGCCTTGCGGCACAAGTGAGTCCATCGAGATCCTGTGCCAGCCGCTCGGTGGCCGCCACCAAAGTCGAAGCCAGCGAATCGCGGACCGCCACAGCGGCGATGTTGCGTTGCGGGTTCATCCGCAACACCAGCCAGGTGCGGCGAACGTACGAGGAAGGCTCTCCGTTCGCCACCTCCCACTCCTCGGGGCCCCAGTCGTCGAGCTTCGACAGCTCGGCGGCGTTGCCGCCGCGGCGCACCTTCACCGACACGATGTCGATGTTGTCGAGGTGAATGTCGAACTGCCGCAAGCCATCAGCCACCGCCTGCACCAGCAGGGTGGGCGGCGAGGTCCGGTGCCGGTGGCGCGACGACTGGTCGTCGTCGTCCCCGTTCACCGCGACGACCGAGACCAGCTGGCCCTCGTATTCGCGCACGCCCACCTTGTCGCGCCCGAAGCGGCGCTGGTAGTCGAGCGCCGGCGTGCAGCCGGCGCCCAGCGCGGTGCCGGGGTCGGCGGACCAATCCCACAGCCAGGTGGCCAATGCCGATGTCACCGTCACGCCGTGGTAGGTGATCAGCGAGAACAGGGCGATCAACGCCGCGAGCCCGACGCCCACCCAGAACGCGATGCGATAGGTGCCCTGCCAGGACTCCGGGCAGTGGCTGGCCACCACCAAGATGGCGACGTCGACCAGGAGGACCGCGGTGACCCGCGGCCACGACAATGACAAACCGAACCTGCGCTGAGCTTTCATGACAGTTGCTGCTCCGCCCTTATTGCTGCTTCCGCGATCGCTTCATCAGCATCGCCGTTCCAAACACGCCCCCACCGATCAGTAACGCCCCGAGCAAGCCTCCGGCGGCCACCCACACTGGCACCATATCCCGCGGTGGGACGGGCTTCGGTATGTTCAGCGGCGCCGAAAGTTGCTGCGGCGGCTTCAACGGCCCTTCGGGGACGTCCCACGTCAGTGCCGCCACCGGGTCGACGACGCCGTGCCCGATCTGGTTATCCACGCCGCGCGCCGGCGCGCGGGCGGTTCGGGTCAGCCGGTTGATGACCTGGTACGCCGACAGCTGGGGGAACTTCGCGCGAACGAGGGCGGCGACGCCGGACACGATCGCGGCCGAGAAGCTGGTGCCGGATGGGACCAGCAGCGTGTTGTCCGGCCCGTCGATCGCGTTGATGACGCCGTCGTCCCGGGGGGATAGCCCGATGACGTCGGTACCGGGCGCGGCGATGCCCACCCAGGGACCGGCCACGCTCGTCGATGCCTGCCCCTGGTTGCCCTGGGTCATCGGCCGGCCATCCTCGTCGACCGCGCCCACTGTCAGGACATAGTCGCTGAACCAGGACGGCGTCACGACGGTGGTGACGGAATTCCAGTTGCGAGGATCGTTGGGCTGCAACGGATCATGCGCCGGGTTCTGCTTGCAGTCCTTCTTGCTCGTGTCACCGGCCGCGGCCACGATCACGGCGTTCTTGTCGACCGCCGCATAACGCACCGCGGCACCCAGCGCGCGCTGGTCGACGATGTTGCGCGCGCTCATGCAGGTCACGTCCGAGATGTTGATGATCTGCGCGCCCATGTTGGCGGCGTGCACGATCGCCCGGGCCATCGTCTGGACGCCGTCGATCTTCGCGCGAGTCTGCGGATCTTCGTCGCCGGTGTAGGCGTCCTTGAGGCCGAAGGCCTGGCTCGACTGGCGGATCCCGATGATGTCCACATCCGGGGCGACACCGCTGAAGGCGTCCGGACCAGCCGAGGGCGGTGCCGGCGGTGCCGGCGGTGGAGGTGGCGGGCTGGGCGGCGGATCCAGCGGGCGCGGGCCGCGCGAGTTGTCGACACCGACCACGTGGCTCCCACCGGAGTAGCTGGGTATGGTCACCGTGCCGCCACCGTGGTTGCCGGCCGGGGCCTGGCCGCCCTGCGGCGGTCCCGGCGGTGGACCTGCGGGCGCGGGCGGCGGCGGTGGCAGCCCGAACGGTCCCGGAGCCGGCTGTTGCTCAGTCGGCGAAGGCGGAACCATCGTGACGGTCTGGGGCAAGGGCGACAACGTCACCGTCTGGGGCGGCGGCGCTTTCGGTGGCGGTTCAGTGGTGGGGATGGTGACGGGCCGGCGCGGCGCGGCCGGTGGCACTCCGGCGCCGTTGGCCGGCGCGGCGCCGATCATCGAGGCCACGATCGTGCCGTGGGCGTCGCAGTCCGACAGCCCGTCGCCGCCCATGACGTAGTCACCGCCGGGGATCAGGCGCGGAAACCGCGGGTGGGGGCTTACACCGGTGTCGATGACGGCCACCTTGATGCCGGCGCCGCGGCCGAACTGCCATGCCTCCTGCAGGTTCAGCATGTCCATGTACTTCGGCTGCAACCGGAAATCTGTGCCGGGCAGCACGCCGACCTCGGTGCAGTATGAATTCTGCTTCATCGGCGCCGACGGCCCGGGCGGACCGTCGGGCGGCACCGCGCCGGGATCAATCGTCGGCGGCGAAATCGCATAAGCGGGTGGTAACCCGGCCAATGCTCCTGAGGCGAGCAAGATTGCGGCGAGGGCCGCAGCGGAAGCGCGCCCTCGCCACACCTTGCTACTACCGGTAGCGGATTGCTGCATAGACATTCATCAACCACAATGCCAGCGGGAAAATCGGCATCAGGCAGAGGTATTCGATCCATTCCACGAACTTGCGGAACAGCGGGCTGTAGATGGTGTTGGGCACCACGGCCGCGGACGTGAGGCCGGCCGCCGGCAGTAGGACCAGGATCGCCGCGCTGATCGACACGGCCAGGGGCGACTGCAACACGAGCGCGTACCGCGCCACCACGGCACCCACGATGAGGACGGCCGTCACGGCCAGGGTGATCGCCTGCCAGCGGTCGACGTAGGAACGTCCGCGCAGCATCAGGAACCCGGCGCTGAAGCCGGCCAGCAACAGCGGCAGCCAGCGTTGGCCGGTGTGCGGATCCGACAAGGCCGCCAGCGAGACGATCATCAAGACGCCCAGCCCGACCAGCAGGCCGGTCAAGAAGGAGCGGGCGCGTTCGGCCTGCACCAAGACGTCGCGCACGGATGCGGGTCCCTCCAGGACCGGCGGGCCGCCGTCGGAGCGCACCACGGTGGTCGGCAGGTCCGGCCGGGCCTCGAACACCCACCGGCTGGTCGCCGACGGGAACACCGGCAGACGAATGCCGGCCAGGCGGCGCGAAAGCGCCGGCGCGGTGTGATAGACCAGCACGCACACGAGAACGGCGCTGGTCAGCAGCGTCACCGCACTGGTCATCGCGACCATTCGCGCCAGGGCCGCGATCGCCGTGACCAGGCTGATGGTGATGAGCGCGGTGTAGAGCCCCAGCCGGCGGCCGGTGAAACGCAGGGCGAGCATCGCGGCGATGGTGAGCACGCCGAAGGCCAACACCGCGTGTGGGGACCCCACTCCACCGGGCGGCGCCGCCGCGGCGGCGACGGTGAGCGGCGCCAGGCCGCTCACCAGCATGATGTCGGCGATGCGGCGATCCTGCTGGGTGCGGGCCCGCATCTGCAGCATCAGGGAGACGCCCAGCACCACCGCGGCGATCACCGCGGAGTACGCCGTCGGCAGCCAGGAGTTGTGGTGCCAGCGGTACCAGAGCAACAAGCCGGACGCGGCCGTAACCCCGGCCGCCACCATCGACGCACCGACCTGCACCGCAACGACGGGATCGATCGCGGCGAACCGCTTGCTCAGGTTTGCCGCGACCGCGGTGGAGATGTGCTCGATGACCTGCGAGCGATGCTCGGTGTCCTGGATGAACCGGATCCACAGCCGGTCGCCGTCGTAGACGTCCTGTTCGGTCAGGGACTGGGTGGCCCGCAACGGGCTGCCGTCCACCAGGCAGAGCGCCCACCTGCCGCGGCCCGTGGCCTCCAGCGGGGTCTCGCCGAGCTCCCTGAGTCGGCCGTTCACCACCTTCAGCAGCGGCTCGGTCATCACCGAGACGGGGGCGTTGGCGTCCAGCAGGACGCCGATCTGTACGCCCGCCCCGGCCATAACGCCGACCACGACCGCCCGAGGTTGCGAAATTCCCTCAACGTCAGGCTGTAGCGCTTCAACTACCGCAGTCATCGCCCTGAACCCCTTACCGTCGTGAATGTGTAACCCCGTGCCGCCAGCCGGGCGGGAGCCTGCGCCGGCCCGCTTTCCGGGGCGCTGCCGCCGCCGGGAAAGTGCAGCTCGACCAATCCGAATTCCATCTACCCCGCCTCGCGATTAAAACCTTGGTGACAGTGGTTTGAGATTTGCTGAATCTCTTAGAGAAGTATGCCGTGTTGGCTTCTCAACCGCATGTTGAGTGCAAAGACATTGGTGAACTTTATGTTTCGTCGAATGTCAGACCCTGCTGTGGGTTTTCCACTCGCCGTAGGGAAGGGTGTCCAGCACCGTCTTGACGCCCACCTGCACCAATTGGGGGGTCGCCGGGCAGATGGCCAGCCAGGCCTCCCCCGACCCGGCCGTCCGCGCCTGCTGGTACAGCGCGATGCGGCCGCCGGAACCGTCTTTGAGCGACAGCACCGACGCGCTGGGGCCCTTCGCGTCGTCCCGGTACTGACGCGCGTACACCGCGACCTCGGCCGCGGGATCGGAAAGGGCCTGTCCCAGCGCGGCCACGGTGGCGGCACTGATGCCCATCCGTCGCAGGTCGCCGCCGGAAAACACGTTGAAGCCGGACTCCTGCCACGACTTCGTGGCTTCCAGCATTTCCTCCAGCGGCACATTGACCGCATTGATCGCCGCGGGCTCGGCGTGGTGTATCGACTCGAGCGCGTCCAGCACCAGGGACGCGATCGAGGCGCTGTCCGCGATCGCGACGTCGTCGACGGTGATGTCGCCGCCAACGCGCACCGCGGACACCCAGTGCTGGCCGCGTCGGGCCAGCACCACCCGGAACTCGTTGTCGGGGATGTCGCGCGACCCGGGTGGCTGATTCTCGTCGTCGACCACGCCGTAAAGCAGCTTGCCCCGCGACAGCAGGGCGATGACCTCGAGGTCCGGCGCGGCCAGCACCCTCATCCGAGCGGCCACATGTTCGTTCACCTGATCGTTTTCGACGATGCCCTGCTCGCGCATCACCGCCATGCCGGGATGCTCGTTGAGCCAGTCGCTCGAGTCGGTAGAGACAAATGGCCGGCACCGCAATTCGGGCGCGACGTGCCGGATGTCCAGGAGGGCCTGGAGCATCCAGAAACCGTCGACGTTAACGGTGATGTCGGTGCGGGCGGTCTGCTGATCCATCAATACCTCAAGGGTTCAAAGTGCACGGTAACCGCAGGACGCGGCAGCACACCGATCTGTGGTGTGCTGCCGCGCCTGAAGTTGGGGTTAGGCCCAGCTGGACCCAACGGCGCTGTCGGTGCTGGCCATGTTGCTGCCGGCGCTCTGCACCTTCTGCCCGTGGGCGTTGGCCTGCTCGTAGATCACCTGGAAGTTGCGACCCAACTGGGTGATCACCCGCAGCAAGCACATCGCGAACGATGGCCTGGTGCTCAGCCTCCAGAGACGCGGCCTGGGCGCGGATCAAGGCACCGTGGGCGTCGACATCGCCGAACTGGTAATTGATTGTCATAACGGTGTTCTCCTAATGTCTGGAATGGTACGCAGCCGCGGTTTTAAACGCTAGCTGCCGAGGATTTGCTGCGAGGCCTGCTCTTGCTGCTCGTAGTTGTTCGCGTCGCGGATCAGTCCGTCCCGGACTCCGTGCAGCATGTTGACGATGTTGCGGAAGGCCTGGTTGACCTGACCCATGGTGTCGTACGAGGTGGCCTGGGCCTGACCGCTCCAGCCGGAGCCGGCGATGTTCATCGAGGACGCCCACAGGCCCGCCATCGCCCGCATTTCGTGCGGGTCAGTCATAAAACGTGTTGCCATGTGGCTGTCTCCTTTTTAAGTGAGTACTCAGATAATTGCGGTGGTTACGACGATGGCCGGACCGGTCACGCGCTGGCGAGCCGCCGAGCCGAATGCAAAAGGATGATCCCCCCTTCCCGTCAGCCGGCGGCCACCGGTTGCACTAACACGGTGAGACGGACGTCAAACCCGAACTCCGGCGTTTGAGTTGTCCGGCCGTCAGCCCCCGAGATCATCGGTAGCTGGGCGGTCAGGTGGGATTCCACGTCGAAGACGTCCTGTCCCAGACCGTCAACCGCCAACCGACTAGCCCGTGGCAGCTGCGTTGATTGCCTCGGTCGCAGCGTACGAGCCAGAACTTGTCGACAGCGTGTTCACGAATGCCTCGTGAATGGCGGCGGCCTGCGCGCTAACCGCCTGGTACATCTGCGCGTGCGCCGCGAACTGCGCCGCCGTCAGCGCCGACACCTCGTCGGCAGCAGCGGGCACCACCCCGGTCGTGGGGGCGGCGGCAGCCGCGTTCTGAGCGCTCAGCGTTGAGCCAATGGCCTGCAAGTTTCCGGCCGCCGCAGCCAGAGCCTCGGGCTGTGTGGTCACGAACGACATACTTGGTTCCCTCCTAGTTCAATCCCCGACTCTGCAGAGAGTAGATGACCGCGACCCCTGAAGCTCTTTCGGAAGCCGCCTGTTTGCAACTGTTCACTTGACGGTACGGCGAATTCATTTTTGGTAACGCCACAGTAACAGCGCCTGACCTGGATCGCAGCACCTTTCGGTCGCGTCACAGCAAACTGTGACGGACCCGGCAGGCAAAGTTGCTGGTGGACCTTTCCCAGCCGCTGTGGCACCGCGGTTCGCAATAAGATCTCGTTGCTCGCAAACTCCTTCCACACGGTCGGCGACCGCCTACAGCATCCACGACGACCGGGCCTCTCCGAAAGGGTTTTGAGTCCCTTGAGCGGAGGCATTAGGTCCTCTCGGCCGGGATGGGCGGGCGGCGAGCGGTACCGCGGGGCGTGACTGCGTCCATGTCCATTCGTCGCTTACGCCGGCTCCGTGGTTCCACCGCGTGTGATCTATCCGGCGAAGGGGGGTCGGGCCATGACGGTGGGGCGGAAGCCGTAGCGGGGTCCGGCGCCGGCGTGGGTGCCGGTGCCCATGCCGGCCAGGGGCATGCCGCCGAGCAGGTTGCCCGGGCCNCCGGCTCCTTCGGGGGCGGCGCTGATGGCGCTGACCGGGATGGCGGTGTGTCCCATGGCCGGCACGGCCGGGCCGCCGGTCCAGGCCACCGGCACTGACAACTTGCCACCGATGGAGGCCGCGCNCCGGCTCCTTCGGGGGCGGCGCTGATGGCGCTGACCGGGATGGCGGTGTGTCCCATGGCCGGCACGGCCGGGCCGCCGGTCCAGGCCACCGGCACTGACAACTTGCCACCGATGGAGGCCGCGCCGCCGATGGCGGCGGCCGGGTGCACCGCGCCGGCACCGCCGCCGAGCAGGCCACCGAGTCCACCCAGGCCGGGCAGGGCCTTGGCCGCCGCGGGAGCCGCACCGCCGATCAACCCCACCGTCTTGGAGATCTGGGTGAAGGTGTTGGCCATACCGGTACTGAAGTAGGGCAGACCCTCGGTGTTATAGAACAGGCTGGCGAACGGGCTGTAGCCGTTGACGGCCGCTCCCAGGTTGGTCGGGATGGTGGTTTGGCCGGTCAGCAGGAACCACAGCTCTTGCAGCGGGTCGGTCGTCGTCGCGGCCGCCGCGGCCTGTGGGGCCGCGGTCGTGGTGGCGGTGGTGGCCGCCTTTTGCACGGTGTTGGCCGTGTTGCTGGCCGAGGTGTTGGCCGCCGCGTTGGCCACCGTGCTGGACTGGGTGGCCGTGCCCGCATCGTTGGTGACCTTGGGCGCGGCCTGGAACTGCGTGATGCCCTTGGTCGCCGCCGTGGACTGCACCGAGTAGTTGGCCATCGCGCCGGCATCCTGCGCCCAAAACTCGCCGTACTGGGCCTCCAACTGCGCGATCGCCCCGGTGTTCTGCCCGATCACGTTGGTCGCCTGTAACTGCTGCACCAGCGCACGGTTGGCCGCGATCACCGGCGGCGGCACCACCGCGGAAAACGCCGCCTCATAGGCCGCCGCCGCCGAGCTGGCCTGCACGGCCGCCTGCTCAGCCTGGGCCGCCGTGGTGGCCAGCCACTCCGCATACGGCGTCGCCGCGGCCGCCATCGTCGCCGAGGCCGTGCCCGCCCACTCCTCACTGGCAAGCTGAGTCACCACGTTCTGATAGCTCAACGCCGCCGACTGCAACTCCGCGGCAATCGCATTCCACGCCGACGCCGCGGTCATCAACGACCCCGACCCTGGACCGGCGTAAATCCGCGCCGAATTAACCTCCGGCGGAAGCGCCCCAAAATCAAACACCA
>NZ_JACKUR010000032.1:0-189613 GCF_025822865.1 Mycobacterium paraffinicum
AACCGCGGCGACCGCGGCCAATTCGGTTGTCTTCACAAACTCTGAACGATGCCGCGGTCACCGCTCTGACCAGCGCAGACACGCCCAAGACCACTGGCCTCAAACTACGGCTGCAGTACTAGGCGCCTTCCGGACCCGGCGTCCCCGGCCGTCTTTTGTCAATGCCACCCGTCCCGTGTGACGCTTATGACTCGCTCGGCCGGATGACTCGCATAGCCGCAGCGACTAGCATGCAGGGATGCATGGGGGGTGACGCGAGGGTGCGTCGTGCCGGTCGGCCGCCCCCGGCTCCGCATAATGAAAGGCTCTACTCGACATGTCCGTGCAGCTCACGCCGCATTTTGGAAACGTGCAAGCCCACTACGACCTGTCCGACGACTTCTTCCGGCTGTTCCTGGACCCCACTCAGACATACAGCTGCGCCTACTTCGAGCGTGACGACATGACCCTGGAAGACGCGCAGCTCGCCAAGATCGACCTGGCGCTCGGCAAGCTGAGGCTCGAGCCGGGGATGACGTTGCTGGACATCGGCTGCGGCTGGGGCGCCACCATGCGGCGGGCGATCGAGAAGTACGACGTCAACGTCGTGGGCCTGACGTTGTCGGAGAACCAGGCCAAGCACGTGCAAGCCATGTTCGACGAGCTCGACACCCCCCGGACCCGGCGGGTCCTGCTGGAGGGGTGGGAGAAGTTTCACGAGCCCGTCGACCGCATCGTCTCCATCGGCGCCTTCGAGCACTTCGGCCGCCAGCGCTACGGCCGCTTCTTCAAGATGGCGTATCAGGCGCTGCCGTCCGACGGAGCGATGTTGCTGCACACCATCGTTCGCCCGTCCTTCAAGGACGCCCGGGCGCGGGGCATGACCCTGACCCACGAGATCGTGCACTTCTCGCAGTTCATCCTGACCGAAATCTTCCCCGGGGGCTGGCTGCCGACACCGCAGACCGTCGGAGAGTACGCGGTCACCGCCGGCTTCGAACTGACCCGGGTCCACTCGCTGCAGCTGCACTACGCGAGGACCCTGGAGACGTGGGCGGCCGCACTGTCGGCCAATCGCGAGGAGGCCATCGCCATCCAGTCCAGAGAGGTCTACGACCGGTACATGAAGTACCTGACCGGCTGCGCGAAGCTGTTCCGCCAGGGCTACACCGACGTCGACCAGTTCACCCTGGAGAAGAAGTAGCCCATAATCGGGCTCAGCCGTCAGTACGTGTAGAAGCCCCGGCCGGTCTTCTTGCCGAGCCGGCCCGCCTCCACCATGCGCAGCAACAGCGGCGGCGGGGCGTACTGCGGTTCCTTGAATTCCTCGAACATCTTGTCCGCGATCAGTTTCAGGGTGTCCAGGCCCACCAGGTCGGACAGCCGCAGCGGGCCCATCGGGTGCGACAGCCCGGCGACAACCGCTTTGTCGACGTCTTCGATGGTGGCAAATCCGGCCTCCACCATGCGAATTGCCGACAACAGGTAGGGAACCAGCAGCGCGTTCACGACAAAGCCGGACCGGTCGGAGCAGCGCACCACCTGCTTGCCCAGCACCGCGCTCGCGAACTCCTCGGTGCGCGCGGCGGCGGCTTCGTCGGTGACCAGCGTGCTGACCAACTCGACCAGCGGCAGCACCGGCACGGGGTTGAAGAAGTGCAGGCCCAGCACACGCTGCGGGTTCTTGGTCGCCGCGGCAATCTTCATGATCGGGATGCTGGACGTATTGGATGCCAGCACCGCGTCGGGATCGCTGATGGCGCGGTCGAGTTCGGCGAAGATGTCCGCCTTGACGGCCTCGTCCTCGATGATCGCCTCGATGACCAGTTGGCGGTCGGCCAGGTCCTTCAGGTCGGTGGTGAAGGTGAGTTTGCTCAGCGCGCGGTCACGCTCCCGCTCGGTGACCTTGCCCGCGCTGACGCCGCGCTCCAGCGACTTGACGATGCGGTTGCGTCCGGCCGTGATCAGGGCGTCAGTGGTTTCGAACACCGTCACGTCGACGCCGGCGCGGACCGAGACTTCGGCGATGCCGGATCCCATCTGGCCGGCCCCGACAACCCCTACCCGTTGAATCGCTGCGTCGCTCACTGTCATCTCTTTCGGTTTCGTATCGTCTTGCACCGCAATAGGCCCCGCCCAGGATCGCTGGGCGGGGCCAATGCTACTTCACGGTGAACAGGGGCACATTCGCACAATCTGGATCACAGCCGTGCAGATCCGCTCTGCTCTCCTCGCGGGCCGAGCCCGCTCGTCCTCAGTGCCTCAAGCCGTCGGTTTCACTTCGTCCTCGCGGGCCGAGCCCGCTCGTCCTCAGTGCCTCAAGCCGCCGGTTTCACTTCGTCCTCGCGGGCCGAGCCCGCTCGTCCTCAGTGCCTCAAGCCGCCGGTTTCACTTCGTCCTCGCGGGCCGAGCCCGCTCGTCCTCAGTGAAACTGACCCTCTTCGGTGGAGCCGGTCAGCGCGGTGGTCGACGAGGTGGGGTCAACCGTGGTGGCGATGCGGTCGAAGTAACCGGCACCGACCTCGCGCTGGTGCTTGGTCGCGGTGTAACCGCGCTCCTCGGCGGCGAACTCGCGCTCCTGCAGCTCCACGTACGCGCTCATCTGGTTGCGGGCGTAACCGTAGGCCAGATCGAACATCGAGTAGTTCAGGGCGTGGAAGCCGGCCAGCGTGATGAACTGGAACTTGAATCCCATTGCCGCGAGCTCCTTTTGGAACTTCGCGATGGTGGAGTCGTCAAGGTGCTTCTTCCAGTTGAACGACGGCGAGCAGTTGTAGGCCAGCATCTGGTCTGGGAACTCGGACTTGACGCCCTCGGCGAACTTGGCGGCGAGCTCGAGGTCCGGAGTTCCGGTCTCCATCCAGATCAGGTCGGAGAACGGTGCGTAGGCCTTGGCCCGGGCGATGCAGGGTTCCAGGCCGTTGCGCACCCGGTAGAAGCCTTCCTTGGTCCGCTCACCGGTGATGAACGGCTGGTCACGCTCGTCGACGTCCGAAGTGATCAGGGTCGCCGCCTCGGCATCGGTCCGGGCGATGACCACGGTCGGCACGTCGCAGACGTCGGCCGCCAGGCGGGCGGAGGTCAGCGTCCGGATGTGCTGCTGGGTCGGGATGAGCACCTTGCCGCCGAGGTGGCCGCACTTCTTCTCCGACGCGAGCTGGTCCTCCCAGTGCGAGCCCGCGACACCCGCCGCGATCATCGCCTTCTGCAGCTCGTAGACGTTCAGCGCACCGCCGAAGCCCGCCTCACCGTCGGCCACGATCGGGGCCAGCCAGTTCTCCACCGAGGTGTCGCCCTCGACCCGGGCGATCTCGTCGGCGCGCAGCAGCGCGTTGTTGATGCGACGCACCACCTGCGGCACCGAGTTGGCGGGGTACAGGCTCTGGTCGGGGTAGGTGTGGCCGGACAGGTTGGCGTCGCCGGCGACCTGCCAGCCCGACAGGTAGATCGCCTTCAGGCCGGCGCGGACCTGCTGGACGGCCATGTTGCCGGTCAGCGCGCCGAGCGCGTTGATCCACTCCAGGTCGTGCAGCTGCTCCCACAGCACCTCGGCGCCGCGGCGAGCCAGCGTGTGCTCCTCGACCACAGTGCCCTGCAGGGCGACGACGTCCTCGGCGCTGTAGGTGCGGGTAACACCCTTCCAACGCGGGTTGGTGTCCCAGTCCTTCTGGATCTGTTCCGGGCTCTTGGGGGTGCCAACGACAGACATTGGGCATGCTCCTTAACGAATCTTCACTACTGGGTTGATGAAACGCTTCACCGGCGGCAGCTACGGCTCAACTTCGCTGGTGTGCTAACTCGAAGATGGCACAGCTATTCACGCAGGTCCAGCCGTTTCATTTGCCAATTTCCGCAACGACTGGCCCTCGATTTGCAAATATTGCGAAGATGAACGGGAACTTAACCGTTTCAGAAACTACCGATCAGTAACCCAATATCCGCAGGTCAGCGGCAATTTAGCGGGACGCTTGTCCGGTTTAGCGGTTGAAGAGCGCGGCGACCGCTTTGGTCTCGTCGCCGACCGCATATGTGAGCGTTGTAACAGGGCGGTCGACCAGTCCGGGACCAAACTGGTCGGTCGAACCGGCCGGATGGATGTGCGAGATGATCTCCAGTTTGTCGCCCAGCGCCACCGGCGCCTCGTGCTCGATCGTGATGCGCAGCGGCCGCGCCATCAGCGCCAGGTGCGATGCCAGGTAGTCCTCGACGACACTCCAGTACACGGAGTTGTTCATGTGGTCGAACAGGTCGATGTCGGTGACGCGGACGGGAAATTCGTGGATCTCCTGCGCGTCGTCGCGGCTGCCCGGCTTCAGGTAACCCTTCCACCGCAGGCGGTCGATGGACGTGGTCTTGTGCAAGCCCGCCAGGAAGTCGTCGGAGATGCGCGACGGCATCTGGGTTTCCCGGTTGATGTTGATCCAGAAGGCCTCGGACTCAATCAGGCCGCCCTTGCGCCCGTCGACGCGAACCCGCATCTCGCACCACCGGTTCGAGGTGCCCGAACACCACCGGCGACAGCGCAGCATGTCCTGGAATTCGATCGGACGGATCAGGTCGAGCATCGTGCGGCGAACGATCCACAGCGGGTGGGTTTCCTCGAAACCCATTTCACGCAGCTGGTCCTGGCCGATGTCCTGGATGTGCCGGCACGCTGCGTCGAGCCGCAGCCGGCCCGTGCGGTCGATGTCGGCCACCCGCAGCGGCCATTCGCGATCGAACACATCGGGGTGGCCGTCGGGAACCGGCATCATTTCTTTGTCCAGGCTCACGGCTGAGCTCCCGTTTCCTCCTCGTAGGCACCCCAGGACAACCCTGGGGCCTTCGTTGCGAATCATGCCAACGCCCAGGGACAAAAACCAATCGCGATGCGACCGGAGCCGCTGCGAACTCTGCCAACTTCCGCTTAGCAACCCGGTACCCTGGGTGAAGTGTCCAAGACCTTCGTCGGCTCCCGGGTCCGCCAGTTGCGCCACGAGCGCGGTTTCTCCCAAGCCGCCCTGGCCCAGATGCTGGAGATCTCCCCGAGCTACCTGAACCAGATCGAGCACGACGTGCGTCCCCTGACGGTGGCGGTGCTGCTGCGGATCACCGAGGTGTTCGGCGTGGATGCGACGTTCTTCGCCTCGCAGGACGACACCCGGCTGGTCGCCGAGCTGCGCGAGGTGACCATGGATCGCGACCTGGACATCGACGTCGACTCGACCGAGGTGGCCGAGATGGTCAGCGCCCACCCCACCCTGGCCCGCGCGGTGGTCAACCTGCACCGGCGCTACCGGATCACCACGGCGCAACTGGCCGCCGCGACCGAGGAGCGGTTCTCCGACGGCAGCGGCAGCGGCTCGATCACCATGCCGCACGAGGAGGTGCGCGACTACTTCTACCAACGCCAGAACTACCTGCACGAGCTGGACACCGCCGCCGAAGATCTCACGATCCAGATGCGGATGCACCATGGCGACCTCGCCCGCGAGCTGAACCGTCGGCTGACCGAGGTGCACGGCGTGCACATCACCCGGCGGATCGACCTCGGCGACACCGTGTTGCACCGGTACGACCCCGGGACCAAGACGCTGGAGATCAGCAACCACCTATCGCTCGGTCAGCAGGTGTTCAAGATGGCCGCCGAATTGGCCTACCTGGAGTACGGCGACCTCATCGATCACCTGGTGGAGGAGGGCAAGTTCACCAGCGACGAGTCGCACACGCTGGCCCGGCTGGGGCTGGCCAACTACTTCGCCGCGGCCGCGGTGCTGCCCTATCGCCAATTCCACGACGTCTCGGAGAATTTCCGGTACGACGTCGAGCGGTTGTCCTCCTTCTACTCGGTGAGCTACGAGACCATCGCGCACCGGCTTTCGACGATGCAACGGCCGTCGATGCGCGGCGTGCCGTTCTCGTTCGTCCGCGTCGACCGTGCCGGCAACATGTCAAAACGCCAGTCCGCCACCGGGTTTCACTTCTCATCCAGCGGCGGCACCTGCCCGCTGTGGAACGTGTATGAAACGTTCGCCAACCCGGGCAAGATCCTGGTCCAGATCGCCCAGATGCCCGACGGACGCAACTACATGTGGGTGGCCCGGACCGTGGAGCGACGGGCCGCCCGGTATGGTCAGCCGGGTAAAACCTTCGCGATCGGGCTGGGCTGCGAGCTGCGCCATGCGCACCGGCTCGTCTACTCGGAAGGACTCGACGTCTCGGGAGATTCAGGAACAGTGGCCACACCGATCGGCGCGGGCTGCCGGGTCTGCGAACGCGACAACTGCCCGCAGCGGGCGTTCCCGGCCTTGGGGCGCGCCCTGGATCTCGATGAGCACCGCAGCACGGTCTCCCCGTACCTGGTGAAGCAACCGTGACCGGCGCTCCGAACGGCCGCATCCCGTCGGGACGGTTCCGCGAACTGGGCCCGGTCAACTGGGTTCTCGCGAAGCTGGCCGCGCGCACGGTCCGGGCGCCCGAGATGCATCTGTTCACCACGCTGGGTCAGCACCGCCTGCTGTTCTTGGCGTGGAGCATTTACAGCGGCCGCGTGCTGCGGGGCCGGCTGCCGGCGGTCGATACCGAGCTGGTGATCCTGCGGGTCGCGCACGTGCGCGGTTGCGAATACGAACTGCAGCACCATCGCCGGATGGCCGCCAAGCAGGGGCTCGACGCCGACCTGCAGGCCGCCATCTTCGCGTGGCCCGAGCGGCTGGACCCCGTCGAGGCGCGCCTGACCGTGCGCCAGCAGGCACTGCTGACGGCCACCGACGAGTTCGTCCGGGACCGCACCATCACCGATGCCACGTGGCAGCAGCTCGCGGAGCACCTGGACCGGCGTCAGCTGATCGAATTCTGCTTGCTGGCAAGCCAATACGACGGCCTGGCCGCGACGATGGCGGCCCTGGACATCCCGCTGGACAACCCGCGCTAGACCCGCGCCCGTCAGAGGTAGACGCTGGCGAGCACGGCCAGCGTCAGCAGCAGCGGCGGCACGGAGAGCCCGAACCCGAACCCCGACCAGGCGTATTTCCTGCGCCGGCGCAGCAACGACGCCCACATCGTGGCGCAGACCGCCAGCGCTAGCGACAGCAGCAACACCGTCGGGGCCCACTGCCCCACCGCCGCGTTGTCGTCGGCGATCGAAAAGGCCGCTAACCACAGGACATAACCCGCGGCGAGACCGCCGACGGCCCCCAGAACGATGTCGCTGCGCATCTGGCTTTAGAAGTTGATCATGTGGCCGACCAGGCCGTGGAAGCACTCCTGCAGCGCCTCCGACAGGGTCGGATGCGTGTGCACGTTGCGCGCCAGCTCGTTGGCGGTCAGGTCCCATTTCTGCGCCAGCGTCAGCTCGGGCAGCAGCTCGGACACGTCGTGGCCGACCAGGTGCCCGCCGAGCAGTTCGAGATGCTTCGCGTCGGCGACCAGCTTGACGAAGCCGCTGGGGTCGCCTAGGCCGTGCGCCTTGCCGTTGGCCGTGAACGGGAACTTCGCCACCACGACATCGTGGCCTTCGTCGCGGGCCTGCTGCTCGGTCAGCCCGAAGCTGGCCACCTGGGGCTGGCAGAACGTGGCCCGCGGCAACATCCGGTAGTCGCCCAGCGCCAAAGTCTCTGCGCCGGCAATGGTTTCGGCCGCCACCACACCCATGGCCTCCGCGACGTGGGCCAGCATCAATTTCCCGGTGACGTCACCGATGGCGTAGATGTGCGGCACGCTGGTGATCATGTATTCGTTGATACCGATGGCCTTGCGGTCGGTCAGCGCGACGCCGGCCTTCTCCAGGCCATACCCCTCGACGTTCGGCGCAAAACCGATGGCCTGCAACACCTTTGCGGCCTTGATTTCCTCAGAATTACCGTCCTTGCTGACCACGACGGTCACCTCGGCGCCGTTGTCGTCGATTGACTCGACCTTGGTCCCGGTGAGGATCTTGATGCCCAGCTTCTTGAACTGCTTCTCGATCTCCTTGGAGACGTCGGCGTCCTCGTTGGGCAGCGCGCGCGGCAGGAACTCCACGATGGTCACGTCCACGCCGTAGTTCTTCATGACGTAGCCGAACTCCATGCCGATCGCGCCGGCACCGGCGATGACGATCGACTCGGGCAACTCGCGCGAGAGGATCTGTTCCTCGTAGGTCACCACGTTGGCCGACAGCGACGTCCCGGGCACCAGCCGGGTGCTGCTGCCGGTGGCGATGATGGCGTTGTCGAACGTAACGGTCTCGGTCCCGCCGTCGTTGAGGTCTACCGACAACGTGTTGGCGTCGGTGAACCGGCCGTACCCGTTGATCTCGGTGATCTTGTTCTTCTTCATCAGGAAGTGCACGCCCGCGACCCGGCCCTCGGCCACCTTGCGGCTGCGATCGAAGGCGGCGCCGTAATCGAACGTCGCCTCGCCGTTCATCCCGAAAGTCTTGGCTTCTTTGGTGAAGATCTGCACCAGCTCGGCGTTGCGCAGCAACGCCTTGGACGGAATGCAGCCGACGTTGAGGCAGACTCCGCCCCAGTACTTCGGTTCCACGACTGCGGTGTTCAGGCCGAGCTGTGCGGCACGAATGGCTGCGACATATCCGCCGGGACCGGCCCCGAGGACGACGACGTCAAAATGGGTCACGGCCCCTACCCTAGTGGCCGCCCGGGCGAGGCGTTAATACGGAATGAGGCCGAGGAGGCAGTGGCCCACCCGCGCGCAGTGGTAATAGCCGTGCAGGGGCGCCGCGGCGGCCAGCGAGGCGAACGGCCCCGACATCACCGCCAGCGACAGCGCCGAGACCAGCGGCTTGCCCTCGACCATCGCGAGCAGCACGCCACCGACTGCGCACGCCACGACGTACACCAGGACCGCGAAGAGCGCCGCGGTCTGGTCGATCGAGTGAAACCACCAATAGAACAGGCCGAACCCGACGACGGCCGCCACACACCACACGCCGAGGGTCACCAGCAGCAGCTTCCACCACTTCAGGTAGAGGTAGCGCCCGGGAACGGTGACGGGTTGCACCGGCGCCACAGCGGATTCGGCGTCCGCACCCTGTTCGGATGCGGCCGGCTCCGAGGCCTCCGGTTCGCCCTTCGCGGCGGCGGGCTGCTCGCCGGCGTCCTCGGAGTCGTCCGAGAAATCCGGCACCCACGATTGGGTGCCGGTGTCCTCGTCGGAATCGGAGAAGTCGGGCACCCAGGACTGGGTGCCCGGACTCGACGGGGTGTCGTCGTCAGCCATGGGAGGTCACCTGGAGGGCGACGAGCACACCGAACCAGCCGGGAGCCACCGCCAGGACGAACGCGCCGAGCATTGTCACCCACCGACGTCCGGAAAAGAGGATCGTCAGCAGCCCGGCCAAGCTGGGAATCGCGGCCACCGCGGCGATGGCGAAGGCCGGGCGGAGGCTCAGCTGGATGGCCACGGCGAATCCCACCCCCGCGAGTAACCCGACCGCGACACCGATCAGCATGGCGCCGGCCAACAACCGCGGACGCGGAAGGGGGATCACGATTTCGACATTACTGCGGTCACCGACCGGGAGGGCACGTTCGGAATGCCGCGTCGGTCACCACCTGACCGCGCGCGCAAGGGCGTTCGCCACGTTCGTAGTCGGCGCCGGTGATGACCCGGGCGTCCCGCAGCCCGGCCTGTTCGTCGTCGGTGAAGACGCGGCCGCGGGACAGGAACCGCACCCCTTCGGGCGCCTCCAGGCTGAACCCGCCGCCCCGGCCCGGGACCACGTCGATGACGAGCTGGGTGTGCTTCCAGGTCTGATACTGCGGGCCCGAGATCCACACCGGCACCCCGTCCGTGCCGACGTCGAGCACCCCGAGCAACACGTCGCGGTCGCCGACGAGGAAGTCACCGAGTGGGTAGCACATCGGCGACGACCCGTCGCAGCAGCCGCCGGACTGGTGGAACATCACCGGGCCGTGCCGGTCCTGCAGTCGCTCCAACAGTTCGGCGGCGCCCGCGGTGATGACGACACCCGGTGGAGGGGCCGGGACCATCAGAAGAAGCCCTGGGCCTTATCGGAGTAGGACACCATCAGGTTCTTGGTCTGCTGGTAGTGGTCGAGCATCATCTTGTGGTTCTCCCGGCCGATGCCCGATTGCTTGTAGCCGCCGAACGCGGCGTGGGCGGGATACACGTGGTAGCAGTTGACCCACACCCGACCGGCCTGGATGTCACGCCCGGCCCGGTAGGCGGTGTTGCCGTCGCGGCTCCACACCCCGGCGCCCAGACCGTAGAGGGTGTCGTTGGCGATCGAGATCGCGTCGTCGTAGTCGGAGAACGACGTCACCGCCACCACCGGGCCGAAGATCTCCTCCTGGAAGATCCGCATCTTGTTGTTGCCGGCGAAGATCGTCGGCTGCATGTAGTAACCGCCGGACAGGTCGCCGCCCAGCTCGGCGCGCTCCCCGCCGGTGATGACCTTGGCGCCCTCGTCCTTGCCGATCTCGATGTAGGACAACACCTTTTCCAGCTGGTCGTTGGATGCCTGCGAACCCAGCATCGTCTCGGTGTCCAGCGGATCGCCCTGCCGCACCGCCTTCGTCCGGATGGCGGCGAGCTCCAGGAACTCGTCGTAGATGTCGGACTGGACCAGGCTGCGAGACGGGCAGGTGCACACCTCGCCCTGGTTGAGGGCGAACATGGTGAACCCCTCGAGCGCCTTGTCCTGGAAGTCGTCACCCTTGGCCATCACGTCGGAGAAGAAGATGTTGGGGCTCTTGCCGCCGAGCTCCAGCGTGACCGGGATAAGGTTCTGCGACGCGTACTGCATGATCAGCCGTCCAGTGGTCGTCTCACCGGTGAACGCGATCTTGGCGATCCGGTTGCTCGACGCCAGCGGCTTGCCCGCCTCGGCGCCGAACCCGTTGACGACGTTGACCACGCCCGCCGGCAGCAGGTCACCGATCAGCGACATCAGGTAGAGCACCGAAACCGGTGTCTGCTCGGCGGGTTTGAGCACCACCGCGTTGCCGGCCGCCAGCGCGGGCGCCAGCTTCCAGGTGGCCATCAGGATCGGGAAGTTCCACGGAATGATCTGCCCGACCACGCCGAGCGGCTCGTGGAAGTGGTAGGCGACGGTGTCCTCGTCGATCTGGGACAGCGAGCCCTCCTGCGCGCGGATCGCCCCGGCGAAGTACCGGAAATGGTCGACCGCCAGCGTGATGTCGGCGCCCAGCGCCTCGCGGATCGGTTTACCGTTGTCCCACACCTCGGCCACCGCCAGCGCGGCCTTGTTCTCCTCGATCCGGTCGGCGATCTTGTTCAGGATCGCCGCCCGTTCGGCCGGTGGGGTCTTGCCCCACGCCCCTGCCGCCCCGTGGGCCGCGTCGAGCGCCTTCTCGACATCGGCCTCGTCGGACCGGGCCACCTCGCAGAACGGCTGGCCGGTCACCGGTGTCGGGTTCTCGAAATAGCGCCCCTGCGCTGGCCGGACCCATTCGCCCCCGATGAAGTTGTCGTAGCGGGCTTCATACGACATCAACGCCCCAGCGGAACCTGGACGTGCGAAAACAGTCATCTTCTCGGCTCCTCGCTCGCCTGTGTAATACACCTCACACTACCGCCGGAGGCCACAATGGCGGTCATGACATCGCAAGCCCCCGACGACGACCGTGACCCCTACCTGTGGCTCGAGGAAGTCACCGGCGACGAGGCGCTGGATTGGGTGCGGGCGCGCAACGAACCGACACTGGCCACATTCCGCGACGCGGAGTTCGAGCGAATGCGCACCGAGGCGCTCGAGGTGCTCGACACCGACGCCCGCATCCCGTACGTGGTCCGCCGCGGCGAGTACCTCTACAACTTCTGGCGCGACGCCGACAACCCGCGCGGGCTGTGGCGGCGCACGACGCTTCAGAGCTATCGGACCGATGCCCCCGAGTGGGACGTGCTGATCGATGTCGACGAGTTGGGCCGGGCCGAGGACGAGAAGTGGGTGTGGGCCGGCGCCGGCGTCATCGACCCGGAGTACACGCGCGCCCTGGTCGCGCTGTCCAGGGGCGGCTCGGACGCCTCCATCGTGCGCGAATTCGACATGGCCACAAGAGAATTCGTCACCGACGGATTTGCACTGCCGGAGGCCAAGTCGCAACTGGCCTGGGCGGATCCCGACACCGTCCTGGTGGGCACGGACTTCGGCGCCGACTCGCTCACCGACTCGGGCTACCCGCGGGTGATCAAGCGGTGGCGACGGGGCACCCCGCTGGCCGACGCGGAGACCGTGTTCGAGGGAGCCCGCACCGACGTCCGCGTGTCCGCCTCGGTGGACCGCACCCCCGGCTTCGAGCGCACCCTGCTGGGGCGGGCCCTGGACTTCTGGAACGAAGAGGTCTACGAGCTGCGCGGCCCCGAGCTGATCCGGATCGACGCGCCCACCGACGCCAGCTTGTCGATACACCGGGAGTGGCTGCTGATCGAGCTGCGCACCGATTGGTTCTACGGCGCTCAGAGCTATCCCGCCGGCTCCCTGCTGGCCGCAGACTATGACGAATTCCTCTCGGGTACAGCCGAATTGAGTGTGGTGTTCGAGCCCGACGAGCACACCGCGCTGAACCACTACGCGTGGACGCGCGACCGCCTGTTGATGGTCACGCTCGCCGACGTGGCCAGCCGGGTGGAGATCGTCACACCGCCCTCACGTGACGACCCGCAGCGCCCGGCTTCGCCGCGCTTGCGATCGTCACCGCCCTCACGTGACGACCCGTCACGGGGCACCTGGCGGCGCGAGCCGGTCGCCGGCATCCCCGACGCGACCAACACCGTCGTCGTCGCCGCCGACGACACCGGCGACGAGTTCTTTCTCGATTCCAGTGGATTCGTCACCCCGTCGCGGCTCATGCGCGGCAACGGTGCCGGCCCGCTCGACCAGATCAAGTCCGCGCCGGCCTTCTTCGACGCCGGCAACATAGCCGTCGCCCAGCATTTCGTGGCGTCGCAGGACGGCACGCCGATCCCGTACTTCGTGGTGCGGCCCGCCGATGCGCGGGGCCCGGGGCCGACCATGCTGTACGGCTACGGCGGCTTCGAATCGGCCAACACCCCCGCCTACAGCGGCGTGCTCGGCCGGTTGTGGCTGGCCCGCGGTGGCACCTACGTGCTGGCCAACATCCGCGGTGGCGGGGAGTACGGGCCCGGCTGGCACACCCAGGCCATGCGCGAGAACCGGCACAAAGTGGCCGAGGACTTCGCCGCGGTGGCAACCGATTTGGTGAATCGCGGCATTACCACCGTCGACCAGCTCGGTGCGCAGGGCGGCAGCAACGGCGGCCTGCTGATGGGCATCATGCTGACCCAGTACCCCGACAGGTTCGGCGCGCTGGTCTGCAGCGTGCCGCTGCTGGACATGAAGCGCTACCACCTGCTGCTCGCGGGCGCCTCGTGGATGGCCGAGTATGGCGACCCCGACAACCCGGACGACTGGGCGTTCATCTCCGACTACTCGCCCTACCAGAACATTTCGGCCACGCGCCACTATCCTCCGGTGCTGATGACCACGTCCACCCGCGACGATCGGGTGCATCCGGGCCACGCCCGCAAGATGACGGCCGCGCTGGAGGCGGCGGGTCACCGGGTCTACTACTACGAGAACATCGAGGGGGGCCACGCCGGGGCGGCCGACAACCAACAGGTCGCGTTCAAGTCGGCGCTGACCTACTCGTTCCTGTGGCGGATGCTGGCAGGCCCCAAGACCGGACCATAAGATCGTCGGCGTGTCAGCGACCCAACGCATCGAACTCACCCTGCTGGCGACCGGATTGATCTTCGTCCTGGTCTCGGCGGCGCAGGCACGCTACCGCTTCATCGGTGACCGCCGCGCCGGCCGTCGGTTCTACTGGGCGACCGCGATCATCGGCACCGTCTGCTTCGCGGCCGGCACGGGCCGGCTCTGGCCGAACGCCGTCTGCGTGGCGGTGATCTTCTCCGGCCTCGTCGTCATGTCGGCTTACCTGACGACGCCGTATCTGAAGATCGGCGACCGCATCTACGCGTCGTCACCGGAAAACCGTCAGCCCGACCCGTAAGGAAGCCATGCCGACCAGCGACTTCGAGACGCTCCTGTACACGACGGCCGGCCCGGTGGCCACCATCACGCTGAACCGTCCGGAGCAGCTCAACACGATCGTGCCGCCCATGCCCGACGAGATCGAGGCGGCCGTCGGGCTGGCGGAGCGCGACCCGGCCGTCAAGGTCATCGTGCTGCGCGGCGCCGGCCGGGCGTTCTCCGGCGGCTACGACTTCGGCGGCGGCTTCGCGCACTGGGGCGAGTCGATGATGACCGACGGCAAGTGGGATCCCGGCAAGGACTTCGCGATGGTCACCTCCCGCGAGACCGGGCCCACAAATAAGTTCATGGCCATCTGGCGGGCATCCAAGCCGGTCATCGCCCAGGTCCATGGCTGGTGCGTGGGCGGGGCCAGCGACTACGCGCTGTGCGCCGACCTGGTCATCGCCAGCAACGACGCGGTGATCGGTACCCCGTACAGCAGGATGTGGGGCGCATACCTGAGCGGGATGTGGCTCTACCGGCTCAGCTTCGCCAAGGCCAAGTGGCATTCGCTGACCGGACGGCCGCTGACCGGCGTGCAAGCGGCCGAGGTCGAGCTGATCAACGAGGCGGTGCCGTTCGAGCGCCTCGAGGCCCGGGTCGCCGAGATCGCCGCCGAGCTGGCCCGGATTCCGCTGTCGCAGCTGCAGGCGCAGAAGCTGATCGTCAATCAGGCCTACGAGAACATGGGGTTGGCGTCCACCCAGACGCTCGGCGGCATCCTCGACGGCCTGATGCGCAACACCCCCGACGCGCTGGACTTCATCAAGACCGCCGAAACCCAGGGCGTTCGGGCCGCGGTCGAGCGCCGCGACGGTCCCTTCGGGGACTACAGCCAGGCCCCGCCGGAGCTGCGGCCCGACCCCGCGCACGTCATCGTGCCTGATCGCGGCCAATGCTGAGATGAACTAGGAACTTGTCCGCCGCCGCCCAAAAAGTGTTACCGTTAACAACTATGTCCCGGCTGAGTTCTGGCCTGCGTGCAGGCGTCGCTGTCTTCGCTTTGGGTATCGCCGCTACGGCGTTCCCGAAAACCGCCGTAGCCGATTCCACGGAGGACTTCCCGATTCCGCGCAGGATGATCAACACCACCTGCGACGCCGAGCAGATCATGGCGGCCACCCGCGACACCAGCCCGGTGTACTACCAGCGGTACATGATCGACTTCAACAACCACCCGAACGTCCAGCAGGCGACGATCGACAAGGTCCACTGGTTCTACTCGTTGTCGCCGGAGGACCGCCGGACGTATTCGGAGAACTTCTACAACAACGACCCGCTGTGGTACGCGTGGCCCAACCACATGAAGCTCTTCTTCAACAACAAGGGCGTCGTCGCCAAGGCGACCGACGCGTGCGCCCAGTACCCGCCCGGCGATATGTCGGTGTGGAACTGGGCCTGAGCGCCTAAAGAAATCCGCGCGTCCCCGAGGAAGGGGCGCGCGGATTTCTTTGTGTGACGCTCGGATCAGCGCGGCTGTACCACTCCGCCCGGGGGGTGCTCCTCGACGTTCTTGAGGAGCAAATCGCGCACGGCGGGACGCGGGCCGTACGGTCGCAGCATTGTGCTGGCCGGCCGTGGACGCACGTGCTGCGGCCACCAGAACCAGCGCCCGAGCAAGGTGGCCAGCGACGGCGTCATGAACGACCGCACGATCAAGGTGTCGAACAACAAGCCCAGCGCGATCGTCGTACCTACCTGGGCCATGACCCGCAACGGGCTGAACGCAAATGTGGCCATCGTCGCGGCAAACACCAGCCCGGCAGAGGTCACCACCGAGCCCGAACCGGCCACGGCGCGGATGATGCCCGTCCTGAGTCCGGCGTGAATCTCTTCTTTGAACCTCGATATCAGCAGCAGATTGTAGTCGGACCCGACCGCCAACAGCAGGATGATCGCCATCGCCAGCACCATCCAGTGCAGGTTGATGCCCAGGATGTACTGCCATAGCAGCACGGAGAGCCCGAACGATGCGCCCAGCGACAGCAGAACGGTTCCTACTATCACGAACGCCGCGACCAAGCTTCGGGTGATGACCAACATGATGATGAAAATCAACGTGGTCGCGGCGATTCCGGCGATCATCAGGTCCATGTTGGATCCGTCACGCATGTCCTTGTACGTTGCGGCGGTGCCGCCCAGGTAAACCTTGGCGCCCTCCCACGGGGTGCCCTTGATCGCCTCGTGCACGGCCTGCTTGATCGGGTCGATGTGGTTGACACCCTCGGGTGTAGCCGGGTCGCCCTCATGCGAGATGATCAGCCGGACGGCGTGCCCGTCCGGCGAGATGAATTGTTTGAGACCCCGTGCGAAATCCGGGCTCTTGAACGCCTCCGGCGGCAGATAGAACGTGTCGTCGTTTTTTGCTCTGTCGAAGGCGTCGCCCTGGGCGGTGGCGTTGTCAGACTGCGCTTTGGCCTGGTCGTTGAGACCCCTTGTGGTCGCGTAGTTCGACATGACGGTGTCGAGGTTGCGCTGCTGGCTTTCGATCTGCGGCGGTATCAGCTCCACAAGCTTGGGTTGAATCTGATCCAGTTTGTCCAGATTCGCGCTGAGCTTCTCGATGTTGTCGCTCACCGCGTCGATACCGTCGAGCGCGTCGAAGAGGGACCGCAGCGCCCAGCAGGCCGGAACGTCATAGCAGTGCCTTTCCCAGTAGAAATAGCTGCGGATCGGCCGGAAGAAGTCGTCGAAGTTGGCGATCTCGTCGCGCAACTCCTCGGTTATCTTCACGGTTTCCTTCGTTAGCTTGGTGGTCTCATGCGTGGTGTTGGTGAGGTCCTGTGTGACCTGCATCTGCTCATGCAGCGTTGCCATCGTCTTGCGCAGCTCGTCCGCCTGCTTGAGCAGGTTCGCCGCCTGCTCGTCCTGATAGTGCTGCGTCTGGATCCGCCCTGCGGCCTGGGCACTCATCTGAAACCCGAGGGTGCTGTGGTCGAGCGGCGTGCCCAGCGGCCGGGTGATGGTTTGCACCCGGCCGATGCCGGGGATGTGGAAGACCGCCTTGGCGACCTTTTCCAGGACCAGGAAGTCAGCCGGGTTACGCAAGTCATGATCGGTCTCGATCATCAACAGCTCGGGATTGAGCCGGGCCTGGTTGAAGTGCCGGTCGGCTGCCGCATAGCCGACGTTGGCCGGAGTATCCGGCGGGAGAAAGTGGCGGGTGTCGTAGTCCGTCTTATAGCCGGGCAGAGCTATCAGACCGACGAGGGCGATCCCGATCGTCACCGCCAGGATGGGAGCGGGCCACCGCACGACTGCGGTGCCGATTCGGCGCCAGCCCCGGGTCTGCAGCTTTCGCTTCGGGTCCATCAGCTTGAAGAAAGTGGCAACGGTGAGCACCGCCGGGCCCAAAGTCAACGCACCGAAGACCGCGACCAGCATTCCGACGGCGCAGGGCACGCCCATAGTTTGGAAGTACGGCAACCGGCAGAAGCTCAAGCAGTACATCGCGCCGGCGATGGTCAGGCCCGAACCCAGCACCACATGCGCAGTGCCGTGAAACATGGTGTAGAACGCTTCTTCACGCGTCTCTCCCAGCCCGCGTGCCTCGTGGTAGCGGCCTACGATAAAGATCGCGTAGTCGGTGCTGGCAGCGATCGCCAACAACACCAGCATATTGTTGGCGAAGGTGGACAGCCCCATGATCCCATAATTTCCCAGCGTCGCGACGACGCCCCGTGCCGCAGCCAACTCGATGAAGACCATGGCCAGCATGATCATCACCGTGCTCACCGACCGGTACACGATCAGCAGCATCACGATGATCACCAGGATCGTCACCATGGTGACTATTGCGATACCTTTTTCACCCGCGTGCGACTGATCGGCGATCAGCGGACCGGCCCCGGTGACATAGGCCTTGATCCCGGGTGGCGCGGGCACCGAGTCCACAATCTTCCGAACGGCTTCGGCCGACTCGGAGGCCAGGCTGCCGCCCATCCTGCCGGAAAGGTAAACCTGGACGTACGCCGCCTTTTGGTCGTGGCTCTGGGAGCCCGCGGCGGTCAGCGGATCACTCCAGAAATCCTGGACGTGCTGAACGTGCTTGGTGTCTTGCTCGACCCGCTTGACGATTTCGTCGTAGTAGCGGTGCGCTTCGGCCCCCAGCGGCTGGTTGCCCTCCAGCACGATCATGGCCGAGGCATCGGAGTTGAATTCCTTGAACGTCGATCCGACGTGCATCATCGATTGGAACGAGGGCGCATCCGTCGGACTCTGCGACACCGCTTGATGCTTGGAGACGACCTCCAGCTGCGGGGCCACGGTATTGGTGACGAACACGATGCCCAACCACACCAGGACGATCGGCAGGGCGAGCCGATGGATCATCCGCGGCAGGAACGGCGGGATCAGCGGCTGATCGACGCGCGGCGGGGCCTCGCCTGGCTCGCTCATGCGGACTTGTCCAGGCAGTAGACGAACGGGTTCACGGTTTCGTTGGAGTGTGAGCGATTCGGAGCCTTGATGACGTCACCGTGCCCGTCGTGGTTGTTCACGACGAATCGGCAAGCGATCCAACTGCCGTCGCCTTGCGCCAACAGGTTTGCCGGGATGCCGGGCTTTGTTGAACTCAAAACTATGCTCCAGGGTAAGGGCACGTTCAGTGCCTGCTGCGGATGGGAGTTTTCGTCGAGGTAGTTGATGGTTGCCGTGCTGCCCGGTGAGCCCCAGACCTCGAGCGTGATTGTCTTGGCGTTGAACTGGTCGAGGACCTCGCCCGAGGTGCCACCACCGAACGAACCGCTGTGCACGCCGAAGACGCCGTGCAATCGGTATACGACGAATCCCGAGAGCGCGACGACAGCCGCGACCGTGAGCACCAACCAGAAACGCGCCAAAAGCCCCTTTTTGTTGGCACGCTGGGGCCCGACCTCGTTGCCCTCCCTACCCGCGGAGCCCTGCGTGATCAGCGGCTCCGTCGTCGGCTCAATCGTCCTCATAAGCGCTCCAACTCCTCCCGATATTCACCGGTTGCAATCCGCCAAGCCACAGCCCCCGGCCTCCCCTCTGCGTTCATTGCGACCCCGAGATGAGCCCGACGCACGTGGCGGTCAGCAAGCGAGTGAGGGCGGCTGCAAAATCCAGGTTCCACTCCGGGGGGACCACTCCCGGCTCCTCGGCATAGGCATCGTTGAGGCGCTCCGGCGGGTTGGCGACCTGCCACAGCGTGGCCGCCAGCGAGTACGCGGCCAGCAAGATGTCCAGCGATCCCGGACGCCCAAGCGCCGGCAGTGCGCACTCGATCGAGTCGGCGAGCGAGAGCGTGGCGGCGGTTCTGATCCGCTTGACTTCGATCACCCGGTCAGCGTCCACCTCGTGTTCGAGGTGCAGGTGCAGGTTGGCCAGCAGGTCGCAGAACAGCGGGTCCTCAGCCAGGGCATTGGCGAGTGTCTCGGCGATTAGCGACGGCGACTTGGGGCCGGCCTCGGCCAGCTTCTCCGACACCGTGGTCGACCAGCGCACCCACCCCTCCGCCGACAGACGCAGCAGGACTTCCTTATGCGAGGTGAAGTAGCGGCGGACGGCGGAGTAGTGAATTCCGGCCCGGCTGGCGACAGCGGTGAGCGTGACCGACGCGGCGCCGGCCTCGAGCGCCAGTGAACGCGCGGCTTCCACGAGTGCCTCCGCACGTTGGCGCTTTTTCTCCTCGGTGCGGGCGCGCTGGAAGGTGAGTTGCGCCACCGCCAGAGCGTAACGCACGTCGTGTGATTTGTATAACGCACGGCGTGTGATTTGTACCCGGCCACATTGAACCGTCCCGGGCCGGTAAGGGTGTTAGTAGCTATGCACACCATCGCGCTCATCGGATTCCTCGGCGGCCTCATCACCGGCGTCTCGCCGTGCATCCTGCCGGTGCTTCCCGTGGTCTTCTTCTCCGGCGCGGACGGCACCCGGGCGCGCGCCTCCGCCGCCCGGCCGTACCTGGTGATCGCGGGCCTGGTCTGCAGCTTCGGCGTGGTGACCCTGGCCGGCTCGGCCATCCTGTCCGCGCTGCACCTGCCGCAGGACGCGATCCGCTGGGCCGCCCTGGCGGTGCTGACACTCATCGGCCTCGGCCTGATCTTCCCGCCGCTGCAGCACCTGATCGAACGGCCGTTCGGCCGCCTACCTCAGCACCAAATGGGAACGGGCAGTACAGGTTTCGGGTTAGGCTTGACGTTGGGTGCGCTGTATGTGCCGTGCGCCGGACCGGTGCTGGCCGCGATCGTGGTCGCGGGCGGCACCGCCTCGATCGGCCTGCCCATCCTGATCCTCACCGCCACGTTCGCGATCGCACCGCCCTGCCGCTGTTGGCGTTCGCGCTGGCCGGTCGGGGTGTCGCCGAGCGCATCGGCGCGTTCCGACGGCGACAGCGCATGGTCCAGGTCGCCGGCGACATCACGATGATCGTGCTGGCCGTGGCGCTGGTGGTCAACCTGCCGGCGATGTTGCAACGCGCCGTGCCGGACTACACGGCGTCGATGCAGAAAGCGTTCGGAGCCAACAAGATCCGCCAGCAGCTCGGCGCCCCGGGCGGTGGCGCGCTGGGCGACTGCACCGAAGGCGCGGACCGGCTCGAGCAGTGTGGGGCGGCGCCCGCTGTCGCCGGCATCACCGGGTGCTCAACACCCCGGGCGGCGCTCCGGTCGACCTGGCCTCGCTGCGGGGCAAGGTGGTGCTGATCGACTTCTGGGCCTACTCGTGCATCAACTGTCAGCGGGCCATCGCGCACGTAACCGATTGGTACAACCGGTATCACGACGCCGGGTTTGTCGTTTTCGGAGTGCACACCCCCGAGTACGCCTTCGAACGGGTCCCCGCCAATGTGTCCAGTGGGGCCGCCGCGCTGCACATCACCTACCCCGTCGCGCTGGACAACGACTACACCACGTGGAACAACTACCAAAACCTTTACTGGCCGGCGGAATACCTGATCGATGCCAACGGAACGGTCCGCCACACGAAATTCGGTGAGGGCGATTACGACGGCACCGAGAAGCTGATCCGGGAACTGCTCGTCGACGCCCAGCCCGACACCCGGTTGCCCGGTCCGACGCATTCGGCGGACACCACACCACGCACCAGGCTCACGCCCGAGACGTATCTGGGGTCGACCGGGCCCGAAACTACGGCGGCGGAGGCGATTACAGGTCGGGCTCGTTCAGCTATCCGCCGCAGCTGGCCGGCGACACATTCGCGCTGCGCGGCCGATGGAAGCTGGACGACCAGGGCGCCACCGCCCCCGGCGATGACGCCGGCATCCGGCTGAGCTACACCGCCAAGGACGTCTACGTCGTCGTCGGCGGCACGGGCACCCTGACCGTGACCCAAGACGGCACGACGACCACGACGGCGGTCGGCGGGCCGCCCACACTGCACCCGATCGTGGCCGATGAGGCGGCGCGCGGCGACCAGCTCGACATGCGCGTCAGCCGTGGGCTGCAAGTGTTTTCGTTCACGTTCGGCTAGCTGGCCGGCTTCTTCCGCAGGCTGCCCAACATCGCGACGAGCACACCGCCGATCACCAACGCGACGCCCACGAGCAGCGTGAGGTTGAGCCATTCGTGCAGGCCCGCCTCGGCGTGGCCGACCATCACCTCGGCGATGCGGCGGATCTCGTCGGTGGTGCGGTTGAGCACGTCGCCGACATGGCGGCCGGCGACCTCGATACCCGCCCAGCCGGCGGCGCCGACCAGCAGCGCCGAGACCCCGAGGCTGGTGAGCGCCTTCCCACGGCGGCGCGCCGTGGCCAGCATCAGCACGGCGCAGACGACGCTGAGGGCGACCGCGCCGACGCTGACCCACGGACCCCACGTGGCGAGCGGGCTCAGCCGCCCCGGCCGCAGCGACCCGTGGGCCGAAGGCGCCGACGCCGTCAACGGAACCGTCAGCGTCGCAGGCACTTTCACGTTGTGCCGGCTCAGGATCCGCTGCATCGAGGCGTCCTTGAGCATCGGCGCCACGTCGATCGCCCACGACTCGCCGGCGCCGTCGGCGGTGAACAACCAGCGGTGCGCCGCCCGGTTCGCCTGGGCGAACAGCGCCGGAAACGCGGGCCCGGCCGTGAACGCGACGGCGGCCAGGTGCACCTCGGCGCCCTCGACCGGCTGGCGTCCGCCGTTGCGCTCCGCGATGAGAGCCATCGCGCGGTTGGCCAGTTCGTCCGCGGCGGCGGACTGCAAGGCGGGGTCGCCGGCGGCCCGCTGGGCCAGCGCGACATACCCGCCCTCGCTGACCACGTTCAGCTGCAGCCACGCCGCCGGGATCGCCACGGCCAGCGCGACGGTGGTGGCCAGCCACAGCACCGCCCGGAAGACCGCGGCCACGAATCGCACGCCGGAAAACCCGACGACGCCTACGGAGCGATTCCGCGAACGTAGGCGGCCTGCCCGAGGTGCTGGGCGCAGTCGTCGATGATGCTCACCAACCGCGCGCTGGCCGTCACCGGCGGGTCCCAGTTGGTGTCGACCACCCGCTCCAGCTCGGCGGCGCTCACGCCGGCGACGTACTCGAGGGTCAGCTTGTGCACGGCGTGGTAGTAACCGGCCAGCAGATCCGCCGGGGCCTTGACCTTCGCGACCTGCTCGGGCTTGTGCCCGTAGCCGGAGTCGTTGCGCGGCAGGTCCAGGCCGAACCGGTCCACCCAGCCGTCGCGCAGCCACACCTGCTCGACGCCGGCGACGTCGGCCAGCTGGATGTCCTGTACGCGCGCGCTGTGCCAGATCAGCCAGGCGATGCTGTTGGCGTCCGGGGTCACCCGGTACTCGGCGACTTCGTCGGTCAATCCGTCGGCGATCTCGTCGACGTGTTCGATCAACCGGGTGAAGGCGTCGCGAAGCAGTTCCTGGACGGCGGCGTCGGGGCTGGAGGTGTTGGCCATACCAGCGACACTAGATCCTGGCACGACCCACCGGCACGGTCGTAGATTGTTTGGATGACGTACGACCTGATCATCCGCAACGGCACCATCGTCGACGGGCTGGGCAGTGAGCCGTATGTCGGCGACGTCGCGGTGAAAGATGGCGTCATCACGGCCGTCGGTCACGTGAACGGCGAAGGGGCCGAGCGGCAAATCGACGCCACCGGGCTGCTGGTCACCCCGGGCTTCGTCGACCTGCACACCCACTACGACGGCCAGGCCATCTGGTCGGAACGCCTGACGCCGTCGTCAGCGCATGGGGTGACCACGGTGGTCATGGGTAACTGCGGCGTCGGCTTCGCCCCGTGTCGCCAGGAAGACCACGACGTGCTCGTCGACGTGATGGCCGGCGTCGAGGACATTCCGGGCGTCGTCATGACCGACGGCCTGCCCTGGACGTGGGAGACGTTCCCCGAATACCTGGACGCCCTGGAGTCGCGCCAACGTGATATCGATGTCGCCGCGTATCTGCCGCACTCCCCGTTGCGCGTCTACGTGATGGGCCAGCGCGGTGCCGACCGCGAGCCGGCCACCGCCGAAGACCTCGCCAAGATGCGGGCGCTCGCCAAGGAGGCGGCCGAGGTCGGCGCGCTGGGCTTCGCGTCGTCCCGGCTGACGATCCACAAGACCGAAAGCGGCTCGCCCATCCCGAGCTACGACGCCGCCCGCGAGGAGATCGAAGAGATCGCCCGCGGTGTCGTCGACGGCGGCGGCGGCCTGTTGCAGTTCGTGCCCGACATCCCGGCCGGCGGCTACGAGCACGTGCTGCAGACGGTGTTCGACGTGGCCGAGGACGTCGGCCTGCCGCTGACATTCACGCTGGTCGTCGCCAACTCGGGCGACCCCACTTGGGAGTCCGCCATCACCATGATCGAGAAGGCCAACGCGGCCGGTGGCGACATCACCGCGCAGCTGCTGCCCCGCCCGATCGGGTTGATCATCGGGCTGCAGCTGTCCGCCAACCCGTTCGTGCTCTACCCCAGCTACCGGGAGATCGCGCACCTGCCGCTGGCCGAGCGGGTCGCCGAGATGCGCAAGCCGGAGGTGCGGGCCCGCATCCTCGCCGACAAGCCCGGCGCCGGTCACCCGATCCTGTACGTGGCGCAGATGTGGGACTGGATCTACCCGCTGGGCGACAACCCGGACTACGAGCCCGACCCGTCGACCAGCATCGGCGCCCGGGCCCGGGCCAAGGGCGTAAACCCGATGGAGGAGGCCTACGACCGGCTGCTCGACGACGACGGCCGGGCCATGCTGTTGGTGGCCACCAGCAACCTGCAGGGCAACTCGCTGGACACCGTCGGGGAACTGCTGCACCGCGACGACGTGGTGCTGGGGCTCGGTGACGGCGGCGCGCACTACGGGATGATCTGCGACGCCAGCTACTCGACCTACTTCCTGGCGCACTGGGCCCGCGACCGCAAGACCGGGCGGTTCACGGTGCAGGAGGCGGTCCGCGAGCTCACCTCGGTGCCGGCCCGCATCGCCGGGCTGGGCGACCGGGGCCGCGTCGCGGTCGGGTACAAGGCCGACCTCAACGTCATTGATCACGCGGCGTTGCGGCTGCACAAGCCGGTGATCAGCTACGACCTGCCGGCCGGGGGGAGGCGGCTGGACCAGACCGCCCACGGGTACGTCGCCACGGTCGTGGCAGGCCAAGTGATCGCGGAGAACGGTGTGCCCACCGAAGCCCGCCCAGGCAAGTTGGTCCGCGGCCGGCAACCTCGCCCGCTACCCGCGCAATAACGCCACCAAAACCGCCAAATCCCGGGTAAGTTGAGCCGGTGACGAGCCCGCATTTTGCGTGGTTGCCGCCCGAAGTCAACTCGGCACGAATCTTCGCGGGTCCCGGAGCCGGGCCGCTGCTTGCTGCCGCGGAAGCCTGGGACGGCCTGGCCGAGGACCTGGCTTCGTCAGCATCGTCATTTTCTTCGGTCACGTCAAATTTGGCCAACGGGTCCTGGCAGGGCCCGTCGTCGGCGGCGATGATGGCCCTCGCCACGCACTACGTGAGCTGGCTCAGCGCGGCCGCCGCCCAGGCTGAGGCGGTGTCCAGCCAGGCGTCGGCCGTCGCGCACGCGTTCGAGGGCGCGCTGGCAAACACCGTGCAGCCCGCGGTGGTCGCGGCCAACCGCGCTCTGGCGCGGGCGCTGTCGTCCACGAACTGGCTGGGCCAGAACACCCCCGCGATCGCCGACATCGAGGCCGCGTACGACCAGATGTGGGCGTCGGACGTGGAAGCGATGTACGGCTACCACGCCGACGCGTCGGCGGCGGTGCAGAAACTGGCGCCCTGGCAGCAGGTCCTGCAGAACCTCGGCTTCCACTTCAGCAGCAGCGGACAGCTCACCTTCGGCCTGCCCGCGGCGCGCGTTCCGCGCACGCTCTGACGGCCCCGGCCCGCGCCTATCCTGAGCATCATGCGCACGAAGAAGAAGGTGGACATCGAGCGGCTCGCCGCCGCCCTCCCCGACTACCCGTACGCGTACCTGGTGACCGTCGACGACGACTACCGCGTGCACACCGTGACCGTCGAGCCGCAGCTGCGCGAGGCGATCGTCGACGTCGGCCTCATCGGCGGCCGCACCCGGCAGAATCTCGCCCAGCGCCGCGACGTCACCCTGCTGTGGCCCCCGACCGAGCCCGGCGGCTATTCGCTGATCGTCGACGGAACGGCCGAGGTGACGGATGCGGGGGACGCGGTACGGCTCGGCGTCGTGCCCACCCGCGCGCTGTTGCACCGCGAGGCCGACCCCGGCTCCCCCGGCGCGGCCAAGGGCTGCCTGCACGACTGCGTGGTGTTCTCGCTGCCGGCCTAGCGGCGATCGCAAGCGCGGCGAAGTCGGGCGCAGCGGGTCGCCGCCATCGGCCCAGCGCCGTACAGTCTGATCCGTGAGTCGCGTCGCACCGCTCGCCCCGCCGTGGAGCGAGGAAGATGCCACCGGGATCAACAGCTGGGGTCACCCGGACCGCACCTATGAGCCGCTGCTTCTGGTGCGCTGCCTGCAGCGCCACCCGGCGCTGGCCACCCGGCTGCGCAAGCTCGGCGAATCACTCTATGTCGCAGCGCTTTTGCCGGCCCGTACCCGGACGATCGCGATCCTGCGCACCTGCGCACTGGTCGGCTGCGCGTACGAATGGGGCGGGCAGGCGGCGTTCTGGGGTCCGATCGCGGGGGTCAGCGACGACGAGTGCGACGCGCTGGTGACCGGCGGCAGCGATGCCGCCGCCGACCTGCGGTGGAGCGCGGCCGAACGGACCCTGATCGGCGCGGTGGACGAACTTGAGCGCACCGGTTCGTGGTCGGAGCCGACGTGGATTGCACTGGGGCGCTTCCTTACCGACGAGCAGCGGATCGAATTGCTCACGGCCGTCGGCTGGTATCGCACCATCTGCACGCTGTGCAACGCGCTGGCCCTGCCGGTGGAGGGCTGGATGCGGCGCTGGCCGTCAGCCGGCTGACCGGTCGCGGCTCGGGTCCGATTTCAGGCCCGGGTGCTGGTTCTTCAACAGCGGCAGCAGCAGCCGTCGCGGCATGAACTGGAACAGCCGGGTGCTGAGCCGGCTTGGCAGCCCGGCGATCACGGTGCCGCGGTCGTGCTCGAGCGCGTCGACGCCCACGCGCGCCACGTCACGCGAGGGCATCCACATGAACTTCGGGAACGCGTCGGCGAACTTCCGCTCGTCCATGCCCGCGGTCTTCAGGAACTCGGTGCGAACCGGCCCCGGGCACAGCAGCGAGACGGTGACACCGGTGCCGGCGAGTTCGCCGCGCACCCCCTCGGTGCAGGTCCGCACGAACGCCTTGGTGGCGGCGTAGCCCGCCTGCCCCGGGAAAGGGTGGTAGCCCGCGGTGGATCCGACGTTGAGGATCGCGCCACGTCCGCGCGGCACCATTTGCTGGACCGCGCGGGTGGTCAGGTCGATGACGGCCTCGACATTGACGCGCACCTGGGCGACCTCGTCGTCGACACGCGTCTTCGTCACCGATCCGATGGTGCCGATGCCGGCGTTGTTGACCAGGATGTCGGTGGTCAGCCCGCGGCGGTCCACCTCGTCGAGGAGACCGGCGCGGGCCGTCGCGTCCGCGACGTCGCAGGCGATCACCTCGACACGCACGCTTCGCGCCAGTTCTTCGGCCAGCTCGCGCAGCCGGTCTTCGCGGCGGGCGACGAGCGTGACGCCGTGGCCCCGGTCGGCCAGCTCCCGCGCGATGTCGGCGCCGATGCCCGACGATGCGCCGGTTACGACGGCGGTGCTGGTGGGTGAGGGAGTCGGAAGGGCCACGCTGTTAAACGTACAAGGCGGCCCAGCGCGCCGAACGTGCAGCCAGGGCGGAAAAATCGCCGAAATCCCGCCCTGAGCTCACGCTCGGCGGACACGAAAAAGCCCGGCCCCCAGGGGGACCGGGCTTTTTCAGTGCTTGGGACTTTTCCGCTCTTGGGCTTAGAAGTCCATGCCGCCCATGCCGCCGGTCGGGTCGCCCGCGGGAGCGGCCGCCTTCTCCGGCTTGTCGGCGACGACGGCCTCGGTCGTCAGGAACAGCCCGGCGATCGACGCGGCGTTCTGCAGCGCCGAGCGGGTGACCTTGACCGGGTCGGCAACGCCGGCCTTGAGCAGGTCCTCGTACTCACCGGTGGCGGCGTTCAGGCCGGTCCCGGCGGGCGAGTTGCGGACCTTCTCGGCGACAACGCCGGGCTCCAGCCCGGAGTTGAAGGCGATCTGCTTCAGCGGAGCCTCGAGCGCAACGCGCACGATGTTCACGCCGGTCGCCTCGTCACCGGAGAGCTTCAGCTCGTCCAGGGACGGAGACGCGTGCAGCAGGGCCACGCCACCACCGGCGACGATGCCCTCCTCGACGGCCGCCTTGGCGTTGCGGACCGCGTCCTCGATGCGGTGCTTGCGCTCCTTGAGCTCCACCTCGGTGGCGGCGCCGGCCTTGATCACCGCAACACCGCCGGCCAGCTTGGCCAGGCGCTCCTGCAGCTTCTCGCGGTCGTAGTCGGAGTCGCTGTTCTCGATCTCCTGGCGGATCTGGGCCACCCGGCCGGCGATGGCGTCGGTGTCACCGGCACCCTCGACGATCGTGGTCTCGTCCTTGGTGACGACGACCTTGCGGGCCTTACCGAGCAGGGCGACGTCGGCGCTCTCCAGCGACAGGCCGACCTCCTCGCTGATCACCTGACCACCGGTGAGGATCGCCATGTCCTGCAGCATCGCCTTGCGGCGGTCACCGAAGCCGGGGGCCTTGACGGCCACCGACTTGAAGGTGCCGCGGATCTTGTTGACGACCAGGGTGCTCAAAGCCTCACCCTCGACGTCCTCGGCGATGATCAGCAGCGGCTTGCCGGCCTGGATGACCTTCTCCAGCAGCGGGAGCAGGTCCTTGACCGTCGACACCTTGGAGCTGACCAGCAGGATGTAGGGGTCCTCGAGGACCGCTTCCTGCCGCTCGGCGTCGGTGACGAAGTAGCCCGAGATGTAGCCCTTGTCGAACCGCATGCCCTCGGTGAGCTCGAGCTGCAGGCCGAAGGTGTTGGACTCCTCGACGGTGATGACGCCTTCGTTGCCGACCTTGTCCATCGCCTCGGCGATCAGGTCACCGATCGACTGGTCGCCCGCGGAGATCGCGGCGGTCGCGGCGATCTGCTCCTTGGTCTCGACCTCCTTGGCCTGCTTGAGCAGGGTCTCGGTGACCTTCTCGACGGCCTTCTCGATGCCGCGCTTGAGACCCAGCGGGTTGGCGCCGGCCGCGACGTTCCGCAGGCCCTCTTTGACGAGCGCCTGGGCCAGCACCGTGGCCGTCGTCGTGCCGTCACCGGCGACGTCGTCGGTCTTCTTGGCGACTTCCTTGACCAGCTCGGCGCCGATCTTCTCGTACGGGTCCTCCAGCTCGATCTCCTTGGCGATGGACACACCATCGTTGGTGATCGTGGGGGCACCCCACTTCTTCTCCAGGACGACGTTGCGACCCTTGGGGCCCAACGTCACCTTTACCGCGTCGGCGAGGGCGTTGAGCCCCCGCTCGAGGCCGCGACGGGCCTCTTCGTCGTACGCAATTGTCTTGGCCATTGCGAAGTGATTCCTCCGGATCGGGAATGACACCGGGTGACCATGCGTGGCCACCCCATTACTTACGCTGGCCGGGTGCAGTGCCCGCGACGGACGACCCCAGGTGTCTGCTGGTCTCACCGTCCCGACCTAGCACTCGCCAGTCGCGAGAGTTCGCCCTTATCGCGGCGGGCGTAAACCGTCGATGACGACGTCGGTCGCCCGCTCGGCCAGCACCGAGTCGTAGGCCTGCATCGCCTGGCACCCGACCAGGATTGCCTTGAGATCCCGCATATCGATGTCGCGGCGCGCGGTCCCCGCGTTCTGCGCGGCGCGCAGCAGCTCGCCGAGCATGGCCTTGAAGGCGTCTTCGGCGTCGGGCGCGGCGCAGGCGATGTCGATCCCGTAGCCGGCCAGGGCGTCGACGAGGCCCCGGTCCGCGGCGCCCCACTGCAGCACCATCGAGCGCAGGAAGGCGAAGAGCGCCTCACCGGGCCCCTCGCTTTGCAGCAGGGCGTGCCCGTCGTCCACGAGGCCCTGCATGCGGTTTTCGATGACGGCCGTGAAGAGCGCCTCCTTGGTCGGGAAGTGCCGGTAGACCGTGCCCGCGCCGACGCCGGCGCGGCGGGCGACCTCGTCGATCGGCACGGACAGGCCCTCGGCCGCAAAGGTGTCGTAGGCGACGTCCAGCACGCGCGCGCGATTGCGCGCCGCGTCCGCGCGCAACGGGCGTGCGGGCTGCGCCATCTATTCACCCCTTCAGGTTGACAAAGCGGGGCGCGCGTTCCGTATAGTTGCCATCAACCGGAGCGCTCGCCCCGTTTAGTCTAACCGTTCTAGGAGAAACCCATGGCCAAATGGACCGCCGCCGACATTCCCGACCAGACCGGTCGCGTCGCCGTCATCACCGGGGCCAACACCGGCCTCGGCTACGAGACGGCCGCCGCGCTCGCCGACCACGGCGCCCGCGTCGTGCTGGCGGTGCGCGATCTGGACAAGGGCAAGGACGCCGCCGCCCGGATCACCGCCCGCAGTCCGCACGCCGAGGTGGCGCTGCAAGAGCTCGACCTGACGTCGCTGGACTCCGTCCGCGCCGCGGCCGAGCAACTCAAGGCCGATTACGACCGCGTCGACCTGCTGATCAACAACGCGGGCGTGATGTTCACCCCGAAGGCGACCACCAAGGACGGCTTCGAGCTGCAATTCGGCACCAACCACCTCGGCCACTTCGCCCTCACCGGCCTGCTGCTGGATCGGCTGCTGCCCGTCGCGGGTTCGCGGGTTATGACGGTCAGCAGCCAGGGCCATCGCTTCGGGCGGATCCGTTTCGACGACCTGCAATGGGAACGCCGCTACAGCAGGGTCGGGGCATACGGGCAGGCCAAGCTCGCCAACCTGCTGTTCACCTACGAGCTGCAGCGCCGGCTCGCGCCGCGGGGGACGACGAGCGCCGTGGCCGCGCACCCGGGCGGCTCGAGGACCGAACTGACCCGCAACCTCCCTGCACTGGTGGGGGCCCTCACGTCCGTGGTCGAGCCGCTCTTCCAAGGCGCCGACATGGGCGCCCTGCCCACGCTGCGCGCCGCCACCGACCCCGGCGTGCTCGGCGGCCAGTACTACGGCCCGGACGGTTTCGGCGAACAGCGCGGTTACCCCAAGCTGGTGACGTCCAACGGCCGGTCCCACGACGTCGACGCGCAGCGACGGCTGTGGGCGGTCTCGGAGGAGCTCACCGGCGTCACGTATCCCGTGGGCTGACCCGATGGTGCCGACCCGCAGCGCCCGGTGCATGCGCTGCGCTTGCGATCGGCACTACGGCAGGTCGAGCAGCTGCTCGTAGAAGCCGCCGAAGCCGCGGGCCCGGTCGGCGAGATGGATCTCCAGGATCCAATGGCAGGCGCGGCCGGCCGGGTCCGTGCGCCGCATCGGCTTGTGCGATCCGGGCATGATGTACCACTGGACGCCGGGGCCGGCGATCTTCTTGTGCGGGAACTCCCCGACCAGGTGACCGGCGATGGCACTGGCGAACTCGAAGCCCTCGGCGTGCGCCAGCCCGACGACGAAGTCGTACAGCTCGGCCCCGGTGATGTCCGGGCGCGCGTAGAAGTACTCGCGGCCGGCCTGCCACACCCGGGGCAGCGCGTCGCGGACGGCGGTCTTGTGCGGGTCGGCGCCGAGCACGAAGGTGCGGCCGAAGTCGGCCTCCCACTCCGCGAATATCGGTCCGAGGTCCAGGAAGACGATGTCGCCGTCGTCGACCACCCGGTCCGGCGGGCGCTCGCTGAAGGGCTGCAGGGTGTTCTCGCCGGCCCGCACGATCCGCCGATGCCAGTGCCGGGTGACCCCGAGCATTTCCGCGGCGAGCCGGTTGATTTCGTCGGACAACTGCTTTTCCGAGACGCCGGGGCGGATCATGGCGCGGCGCTCGATCTCGTCGAACAGTCGGGTCGCCTTCTCCTGGGCGTCGAGCAGCCGTTCCGCCCGAACTTCTTCGTCCGCCACGCCCGCGATGCTATAGCCGCACACTGGAGGCATGTCCCTCGTCGTGCCGCCCTATCCCCCACCCCGGTACACCAAGGACGAGCCGGAGATCAGCGCCTGGCTCAAGCGGGCCGACGCGCCGCCCGACTACGAGACCGGTGGCGTCAAATACCACTACCTGGCCAACCAGCAGGCCACCGGCGGCGACTACGGGCTGTACCGGGTCGACCTCCCCGCCGGCGGCGGCGGGCCCGGCCCGCACTTTCACCGGGCGATGTCCGAGGCCTTCTTCGTGCTGTCCGGGACGATGAAGCTCTACGACGGCACCCAGTGGGCCGACGGCCGGCAAGGCGACTTCCTCTATGTCCCGCCCGGCGGCGTCCACGGCTTCCACAACGGGGCCGACGAGCCGGCGTCGATCCTGATGCTGTTCGCGCCGGGCGCGCCGCGGGAGGCCTACTTCGAGGGCTTCGGGGCGCTCGCCGACATGACCGACGACGAGCGCAGGGAGTGGTTCGTCCGCCACGACAATTACTGGGTGCAGTAGACCCGCCGGGTTAATGGTGAGCGAACATTCGGCGCTCGGCGGCGATGCGCGCCGTGTGCGCGACGTAGGGTTTGGCCGTGCAGGTGAGGTCGAAGCGGGCTGCGGCGTGGCTGCGGATGAAGGTCGAGACGGCGTTCAGCGCCCCCATCAGGACCGCGGATCGGGTCAAACGACCGAGGCGCCCGGGCCTCCGGCGCCTGCCGACCGCGTCCGCCAGGGTCCGCGGGCGGCGGCTCAGGTCGCCGACCGGTCACCGACCGAAGCGGTAGTCGGCGCCGACCAACTCGCGGGTGCGCTCGAAGAAAATCCGCCCGCTGTACGGCAATTGCGTGACCACTTTGCCGCTGGGATGGCGGAAGTAGTTGTTGCACGCCAGCCAGACCTTGCCCGCCATCGCGGCCTGGATCTCGTCGTTGTAGCGGCGCTGCGCCCCGGGCGTCACCTCCACCGTGCGCGCGCCACGGCCGTCCATCGCGTCGAGGATATGACGGACGAAGGTCGTCTGCGCCTCGTGGATGTAGATGATCGAGTTGACGCCGTTCGTGTTGGGGCCATACAGCGTGAAGAAGTTGGGGTAACCGGCCACCAGCGTGCCCAGGTACGCCTCGGCGCCGCCGCTCCAGTCGTCGGCCAGGCGGCGACCGCCGGTGCCGTATACGTCGATGCTCGCCAGATAGTCGGAGGCCTTGAACCCGGTGCCGTAGATGATGGTGTCCACGCGGTGCTCGACGCCGTCCGCGGTGCGTACGCCCCGCTCGGTCAGCTCGGCGATCGCGGTGGTCTCCAGGGAGACGTTGGGCAACGCGAACGTGGGGTACCACTCGCGTGACATCAGCGGCCGCTTGCAGCCGGCGGGATAGTCCGGCATCAGTTTGGCCCGCAGCTCGGGGTCGGCGACCTTGCGCATGAGGTAACTGCGGGCCAGCTCGGTGGCCTCTCGCGTCTGGGCATGTTCGACGTCGAAGCTGGCCGACTCATAGGCGTCGAAGGCCTCGTCCCTGAGCTTGCGCGCCATCGCGGGGTCGCGCTCGAACAGCTCGTGCTGCTCGGGGGTGAACGGGAAGTCGAATCGGGGTGCGATCCAGATCGGGGTCCGCTGAAACACGGTCAGGTGCGCGGTCTTTCGCGCTATCGCGGGCACGTACTGGATAGCGCTGGCGCCCGTTCCGATGGACGCCACCCGCTCCCCGGCCGTCGACTTGCTGTGGTCCCAACGGGCCGAATGGAATTGGCGTCCCCGGAATCGCCGCGCGCCGGGAATCTCCGGGATGTGGGGCACGTCGAGCATCCCGACGGCGCTGACCACCACGTCGAATTCGTGCTCGCGCCCGCCGCCGTCGGTCAGCGTCCAGCGGCGCCGGGCGTCCGACCAGCGCACGTCGACAATCGCGGTGTTGGCCCGCAGGCGCGCGCCCAACCCATGGTCGATGGCGACCCTTTCCAGGTACGCCAGGATCTCGGGCTGGTTGGCGTACGTCTTGCTCCACCGCGGGTTGGGGGCGAAGGAATACGAGTACAGGTGCGACGGGACGTCGCACGCCGCGCCCGGAAAGGTGTTGTGGCGCCAGGTCCCGCCGAATCCGTCGGCGCGGTCGAAGATGGTGAACTCGTAGCCGCCCCCGGCCAGTTGGATGCCCATGGCGATGCCGCCGGCGCCCGCGCCGATGATGCCGACGGTCGGCTTCACGCCCATTGCGAGAAGTACGGTCGCTGCGGGCGGCTCTTCTCCACCAGGATGAACACCACGCCCCAGGGGTCGGCGAACCACGTGGTGCGGACCCGCGCGACCTCCGCGATTCCCGTGACCAGAAAGCGCACGCCCTTGCCCTCGAGCTCCGCCCGGGTGGCGTCGATGTCGTCACAGATGAGTCCGACGTGGGACAGCCCGTGGTCGGTCAGTGCCCTGCCGCCGGCGCGCCCGTCCGGTCGCACGCCGAGGTATTCGATCACCTCGAGCACGCGATCGCCGTCGCCCGGCAACCCCACGATGGCCGCCTTCATGCTGGGGTCTTCCACCAGCTCGCCCATGTCGTCGCGAATGGCGTTACCGGTCATCACATAGGGCGGCGAGAGCACACGCAGGCCCAATACGTCTCGGTAAAACGCCACGGCCGCCTCGCAATCCGGAACACACACCCCGGTGTGGGCCATTCCGGTAATCACGTTCTCGACTGTACGTCGAAGCGCCGCGGCCCCCAACGAGATGGGGACTTTTGGCGCAACGTCGGCTCTGGTCCATGCCCGAAGAACTCACCGGGGTCGGCTTCGCAATCCGACGGGCCGATAATGGCCGGGTGCGGTCGGTCGAAGAACATCAGCGCGTCGTAGCCGAACTGATCCGTCCCCGGCCGGCGGACACCGCCGCGCTGGCCGAGGCGCAGGGCCTGGTCCTGGCCGACGACGTGGTCGCGGGGCTGGCGCTACCGGTCTTCGACAACTCCGCGATGGACGGATACGCGGTGCGCGCCGAGGACACCTCCGGCGCCACGCCCGAGCACCCGGTGGCGCTCGAGGTCGCCGAGGACATTCCGGCCGGGCGGACCGACGAGCTGACGCTGCAACCGAACACCGCGCACCGCATCATGACCGGCGCACCGCTGCCCGCCGGGGCGACGGCCGTCGTGCCCGTCGAAGACACCGACGGCGGGGTGGATGTCGTGTCGATCCGCGCGCCGCGCGAGGCCGGCAAGCACATCCGGCGTGCGGGTGAGGACGTCGCCCCCGGCACCACCGTGCTGCGGCGCGGCCAGGTGGTGACGCCGGCCGTGCTCGGCCTGGCCGCGGCGCTGGGGATGGCCGAACTGCCCGTGCTCCCGCGCCAACGCGTGCTGGTGATATCGACCGGGTCGGAGCTGGTGGCGCCGGGCAACCCGCTGCGGCCGGGGCAGATCTACGAGTCCAACTCGATCATGCTGGCCGGCGCCGTCCGCGACGCGGGCGCCGACGTGATCGAGGTGGCCACCGCCGAAGACGATGTCGCACAGTTCAGTTCGCTCATCCACAAGCATGCCGGCGAGGCAGACCTGATCATCACCAGCGGCGGGGTCAGCGCCGGCGCCTACGAGGTGGTCAAGGACGCGTTCGGCCGCGAGGGCGGCCAGGGCGTGGAGTTCGTCAAGGTGGCGATGCAGCCCGGCATGCCGCAGGGCATCGGCCGGGTGGCCGGCGCGACGATCGTCACCCTGCCCGGCAACCCGGTCAGCGCCCTGGTGTCCTTCGAGGTGTTCATCCGGCCCGCGCTGCGCAAAGCCATGGGCCTGCCCGACCCGGAACGCCCGCACCGGGCCGCCGTGCTCACCGAGTCGTTGACCTCGCCACGCGGCAAACGGCAGTTCCGCCGCGCGGTGCTGGACCGCGACGCCGGCACCGTCACCAGCTACGGCCCGCCCGCCTCGCACCACCTGCGGTGGCTGGCGTCGGCGAACGCGCTGCTGGACATCCCCGAGGACGTCGTCGAGGTGTCCGAGGGAACCGAGCTACAGGTCTGGGACTTGGCCTAGGCCGCGGGGGTGGCCACCTGCCGGTGGAATTCGTCGGCGCGGTCAAAGGCGGTGGCGCAGCGGATGGCGACGGCGACAACGGTCATCAGCACCGGGATCGTCACCAGGGCCGCGGCCAATCCGACCCGGTCGGCCAGGTGGCCGATCAGCGGCGGCCCCAGCAGGTAGCCCAGCCAGCCCGTCGCCGCGACGATGGCGATCGCCGAGCCCGCACCGCCCGCACCGTAGGCCGCGCTGAACGCGGTGGGCACCAGCAGCGCCACGCCGACCCCCAGACACGCGAATCCAACAACGCTGACAACGGAATTGGCGGTCGCCAGCGTCACGCCCATGCCCGCCGCGGCGAACAGCGCGAGGGCGGGCAGCAGCCGGCGGGCCGACACCCGCGCGTGCAGGCGGATCGCGCCCAGCCGGGTGACGACCATCGTCAGCGTGTAGGCCGCGTAGCTCAACGCGGCGACTCCGGGACCCGCGCCGACGACGTTGCGCAGGTAGTTGGCCGACCAGTCGGTGGCGGCGCCCTCGCACAGGAACGACACGAAGGCGACGGCCGCAAGGATCGCCACCGTCGGCGTCAGCCAGGCCCCTTTGGCGGGCGATTCCGCGGACCCGCCCGCCCGGTCCGGAATCAGCCGCCGGGTGAGCGCCCCGACGACGACCAGGACCGCGAGCCCGACCGCCGCCAGCTGGGGCGTCAGGCCGATGCCCGCGCCGACGCACGCCGCGCCGATCAGGGCGCCCAGTAACGCGCCGACGCTCCACATGCCGTGGAAGCGGGCCATGATCGGCGCCCGGGCCAAGCGCTCGACCGTGCCCGCCTGGGTGTTCATCGCGACGTCCAGCCCGCCCTGGAACATCCCCCACAACGCCAGCGCCGCAAACAGCCAGGGCCCGGAGCGGGCCAGCCCCACCGTCGTGCCGGCGAGGGCGTAGCCGGCGGCCGTCACCGGGATCAGCCGGTGGCTGCCCCAGCGCGGCAGCGCCCAGTGGCTGCCCAGCGTGGCCACGACCGACCCCAGGGGCGCACCGAACAGCGCCGTCCCCAGCGCCGCGTCGGACAGGCCGAGGTCGGCCTTGACGGCCGGAATGTGGGCGGCCCACGAGGAGAACCCCACGGCGTGGGCGATGAATACGGCGGTGACGGCGACCTTCGCCGGGCGCAGCCGCGGCGCCCAATCGTCATTCGGATGCATATCGAAGGTGGGCGTTCCCCCTGCGGGCCCGAACCAACCGGCCGCGCCTTTCGTAAGATGGCCGCGTGGCACGACGCCCCCGCCCTGTCGGCCCTACGGCCGAGGATCCAACGTTTCGCCCGCAGCACGCGTTGGAGTTGGTGCGCTCGACCATTCCGCCCGTACACCCGGCCGGCCGCCCGTTCATCGCCGGCGGCCTGGCGGTGGCGCTGGCCGGCCGCCGGCACCGGTGGATCCGGCGGGCCGGCCTGCTGGCGGCGGGCGCCTGCGCGGGGTTCTTCCGCCATCCGCCGCGGGTGCCGCCGACCCGGCCGGGCGCGATCGTCGCGCCCGCCGACGGGGTGGTGTGCGTGATCGATTCCGCCGCCCCGCCGGCCGAACTCGGCATGGGCGACGCGCCGCTCCCGCGGGTCAGCATCTTCCTGTCACTGCTGGACGCCCACGTGCAGCGCGCCCCGGTGAGCGGCGAGGTGATCGCCATGCAGCACTGGCCCGGCCGGTTCGGGTCGGCCGACCTCGCCGCGGCCAGCACCGAGAACGAACGCACCAGTCTGCGGATCCGGACGGCCACCGGCGCGGAGGTGGTGGCGGTGCAGGTCGCCGGGCTGCTGGCGCGGCGCATCATCTGCGACGCTCGCGTCGGCGACAAGCTGACGATCGGTGACACCTACGGGCTGATCCGGTTCGGCTCCCGGCTCGACACCTATCTGCCGCCGGGCGCCGAGCCGCTGGTCCAAGTCGGGCAGCGCGCGATCGCCGGCGAAACCGTGCTGGCCGTGCTGTCATGATCAGCAAGCCGCGCGGCAGGCCGTCGGTCAACCTGCAGATCCTGCCGAGCGCGATGACCGTGCTGTCCATCTGCGCGGGCCTGACCGCGATCCGGTTCGCCCTCGAGCATCAGCCCAAGGCGGCGATGGCCTTGATCGCCGCGGCGGCGATTCTGGACGGCCTGGACGGCCGGGTGGCCCGCATCCTGGACGCCCAGTCGCGCATGGGCGAGGAGATCGACTCGCTGGCCGACGCGGTGAACTTCGGGGTGACACCGGCGATCGTGCTCTACGTGACATTGCTGGGGAAGTCGCCGGCCGGCTGGGTGGTGATCCTGCTCTACGCGGTATGCGTCGTGCTGAGGCTGGCGCGGTATAACGCGCTGCAGGACGACGGCAGCCAGCCCGCCTACACCCACGAGTTCTTCGTCGGCATGCCGGCGCCGGCCGGTGCGGTGTCGATGATCGGCCTCGTCGGGCTCAAACTTCAGTTCGGTGAGGGCTGGTGGACGTCGACGACGTTCCTGTGCATCTGGATCACGGGGACGTCGATGCTGATGATCAGCAAGATCCCGATGCGCAAGATGCACGCCGCGGCGGTGCCGCCCAGCTGGGCCGCGCCGCTGTTGGCCCTGTTGGCCATCTGCGCGGCCGCGGCGGTGCTGGCGCCCTACGTCCTGATCTGGGTCATCATCATCGCCTACCTGTGCCACGTGCCGTTCGCGGTCCGCAACCAGCGCTGGCTGGCGGCGCACCCCGAGGCGTGGGCCGACGAACCCAAGCAGCGCCGCGCCGCGCGCCGCGCGATCCGCCGGGCGCAGCCGCACCGCCGGTCGATGGCGCGGCTGGGGCTGCGCAAACCGGGCGGGCGCCTGCCATGAGCCGGCCGGGTGAGGATGCCGCCCGTCAGCTCACGCTCACCGCGCGGTTGAACACCTCCGCCGTGGACTCGCGCCGCGGCGTCGTCCGGTTGCATCCGAGCGCCGTTGCCGCGCTTGGCATTCGGGAATGGGACGCGGTGGCGCTGACCGGCTCGCGGACCACCGCGGCGGTGGCGGCCCTCGGCGGGCCGGACACCCCGGTCGGCACGGTGCTGCTCGACGACGTGACGTTGTCCAACGCCGGGCTGCGCGAAGGCAACCCGGTGATCGTCGGCGCGGTCACCGTCTATGGCGCCCGGTCGGTGACGCTGTCCGGCTCGTCGCTGGCCCACCAGTCGATCTCGCCGGTCACGTTGCGGCAGGCCCTGCTCGGCAAGGTGCTGACCGTCGGCGACGCCGTGTCACTGCTGCCCCGCGACCTCGGCCCGCCGTTCTCGACGTCGGCCGCCGCCCGCGCGCTGGCCGCCTCGGTGGGAATCAGCTGGACCTCCGAGCTGCTGACCGTCACCGGCGTCGACCCGGCGGGCCCGGTCAGCGTGCAGCCCAACTCGCTGGTCACCTGGGGTGTCGGCGTGCCGACCACGGCCGCGCCGTCGCAGGACTTCGTCGACGTCGCCAGCCCGGAGACCGTCGTCGAGGAGCTCAAGGGATCGCAGCCGCAGGCCGCCAAGCTCGCCGAGTGGCTCAAGCTCGCCCTCGACGAACCGCACCTGCTCAAGACGCTGGGCGCGGGCGCCAACCTCGGTGTGCTGGTGTCGGGTCCGGCCGGCGTCGGCAAGGTGACGCTGGTGCGCGCGGTGTGCGACGGCCGCAGGCTGGTGAAGCTGGACGGCCCGGAGGTCGGCGCGCTGAACGCCGAAGACCGGCTCAAGACCGTGAGTTCGGCGGTGCAGGCCGTCCGCGACGGCGGTGGTGTCCTGCTGATCACCGACGTCGACGCCCTGCTGCCGGCCACCCCCGAACCGGTGGCCGCCCTGATCCTGGGCGAGCTGCGAACCGCGGTGGCGACCGAGGGCGTCGCGCTGATCGCCACCTCGGCGCGGCCCGACCAGCTCGACGCCCGGCTGCGCGCGCCGGACCTGTGCGACCGGGAGCTGAGCCTGCCGCTGCCCGACGCCGGCACCCGCAAGGCGCTGCTGGAGTCACTGCTGAAATCGGTGCCGGCCGGCGCCCTGGATCTCAACGAGATTGCCTCGCGCACACCGGGTTTCGTGGTTGCCGACCTGGCGGCGCTGCTGCGGGAAGCGGCGCTGCGCGCGGCGTCGCGCGCCAGCACCGACGGCCGGCCACCCGAGCTGAACCAGGACGACCTCCTCGGTGCGCTGACCGTCATCCGGCCGCTGTCCCGTTCGGCCAGCGAGGAAGTGACCGTCGGCAATGTCACCCTCAACGACGTCGGCGACATGGCCGAGGCCCGGCAGGCGCTGACCGAAGCCGTGTTGTGGCCGCTGCAGCATCCCGACACCTTCGCCCGGTTGGGTGTCGAACCGCCGCGCGGGGTGCTGCTGTACGGCCCACCCGGCTGCGGCAAGACTTTCGTCGTGCGCGCGCTGGCCAGCACCGGGCAGCTGTCCGTGCACGCCGTCAAGGGCTCCGAGCTGATGGACAAATGGGTGGGCAGCTCGGAAAAGGCCGTCCGCGAACTGTTTCGGCGTGCCCGCGACTCGGCCCCGTCCCTGGTGTTCCTCGACGAGATCGACGCGCTGGCGCCCCGGCGCGGGCAGAGCTTCGACTCGGGCGTGACCGATCGGGTGGTCGCCGCGCTGCTGACCGAGCTCGACGGCGTCAATCCCCTGCGCGACGTCGTCGTGCTGGGCGCCACCAACCGGCCCGACCTGATCGACCCGGCGTTGCTGCGCCCGGGCCGGCTGGAGCGGCGGGTGTTCGTCGAACCGCCCGACGCCGCCGCCCGCCGCGAAATCCTGCACACCGCGGGAAAATCCGTCCCGCTGAGCGACGACGTCGACCTCGACGAGGTGGCCGCCGGGCTCGACGGCTACAGCGCCGCCGATTGCGTGGCGCTGCTGCGGGAGGCGGCACTGACCGCGATGCGGCGGTCCATCGACGCCACCGACGTGACGGCCGCCGACATCGCGGCCGCGCGCCAAATCGTGCGGCCCTCATTGGATCCCACGCAGGTCGCGGCGCTACGGGCCTTCGCCAAGGCTCCGTAGCACGGCCAGCGCCGACGCCGCGACGTCGCCTTCCAACCAGTCGGGCATCGGGTCGTCGTGGGCGTGGCGCCGGACGACCGCATAGGGCAGGTCCGCGACCGCACGCGCGACGGCGTCGACGGACCGGGGCTTGTCGTTCCCATACAACTGCCGGGCCAACACCGCGACCCGCTCGGTCAGTGGGGCGTTCATCGCGGCCAGCGTCCGCTGGAACTCCGCGTCGGGCTCCTCGTCGAGCAGGTCGCCGGGCCGGATCGTCAACAACAGCCGGGCGTCGTCGGGCAGCTCGCGCGCGAAGCTGACGGCGGCCACGGCCATGGCTATCGCGGTGTCCGCCGGGGTTTCGCCGTCGGCGGCCAGCGCCCTTGCCTGGAAGCGTTCGAGCGCGCGCAGCCATGCCGCCGTCAGGATGCCGTCGCGGTTGCCGAACCGGTGATACAGGGTGCCCGCGGGCGCGCCGCTGGTCTTGGCGATGGCCGCGACGCTGGCCGCGCGCGGTCCGCCGGCGAGCACCAGCGCGCGGGCGGCGTCGAGGATCACATCGGTTTCATGCTTCCGCGGAGGTGCCACGATCTAGTATGGTCCTTCTATATGGAACGATTACCCTATATCGATGAGCATGCCATAACCGTCGACGCGGAGCGCGCCGACACCTGGTCGGCGCTGCTGCGGGTGATGTGCCGGGACCCGGGCGACCCGTCGACCCCGCCTATCGGCTTTGCGCTGGACGAGGCGCGGCCGCCTGCGCGGTTCGCGCTGAAGGGCTGTCATCCCTTCGCGGTGTACCGGTGGGTGTTCGAGTTGGAGCCCCTGACCGGCGGCCGCACCCGCGTGCGCTCGGCGACCTGGGCGGCCTTCCCGGGCCTGCACGGCAAGGTCTACCGGGCACTCGTCATCGGCACCGGCGGGCACCGCCTCGCCGTCCGGTGGACGCTCAAACGCATCGCGGCGGCCGCCGGGCGGGCCGATTACACGGACGTCTTCGAAGTGCCACTCCCGCAAGGCGACTCACGCACCGCCGAGCAGACGTTCCGCGATGCGGTCGGGCGGGGCGCGGGCGGCGGCGTTGTTCCGTGGATCCACCGCCACGTGCTGAGATTCCGCCTCGGGCCGTATTCGTCGCCCGAGCACATCATCGGCTGGACGATCGCGCGTTCGGATCGCGACGAGCTCGTGCTGACGGCGCGCGGGCCGCTGATGCGCGGCGAGTTGACGCTGCGACGCCAGGACGGTCGGCGCGCCAGCCTCACCACTCGCGTGCAGTACGGCCGCAAAACCGCCGCCCGAACGGTCTGGGCTTTCGTCGGCCCGCTGCACCGGGCCGTGGCGCCGCGGCTGATGAAGCGCGCCGCGGTGTGGCAGCGTATACCGGCATGACCGAGCCACCGACCGCGCTGGACGTCGTCGACGGAATCGACCTGTCCGGCAAGGTCTGTGTGATCACCGGCGCGTCGTCCGGCTTGGGGCGCGAGGCGGCCCGTGCGCTGGCCGCCGCCGGCGCGCACGTCGTCCTGGCCGCCCGCAACCCGGCGGCGCTGGCGGAGGCGGCGCGGTGGATCGCGGCCGAGGTGCCCGGCGCGCGGACCTCGGCCGTCGAGCTCGACCTCACGACGCTGGCGGGCGTCGCGGCGGCGGCGGCCGCGATCGGCGACATCGCCCCGGCCATCGACGTTCTGATGAACAACGCCGGCGTGATGTTCACACCGTTCGGCAGGACGCGCGATGGATTCGAGATGCAGATCGGCACCAACCATTTCGGGCACTTCGAACTGACCCGGCTCCTGGTGCCGCAGCTCGCCGCCGCCGGCGGGGCCCGCATCGTGAACCTGTCGTCTGCGGGCCACATCATGGGCGACGTCGACTTCGACGATCCCAACTGGGAGCGCCGCGAGTACGACAAGTTCGTCGCCTACGGCGCGTCCAAGACGGCGAACATCCTGCACGCCGTGGCAGCCGACCGCCGCCTGCGCGACGCGGGAATCCGCGCCTACGCCGTCCATCCCGGCACCGTGGCCACCTCGCTCGCGCGGCACATGTCGCGGGCGGACTTCTCCCGGCTGCGCAAACCGACGGGCGAGCGGCTCGACGTCACCACGCCCGACCGCGGCGCGGCCACCCAGGTGTGGGCGGCGGTCAGCCCGGAGCTGGCCGGCCTGGGCGGCCTGTATCTCGAGGACTGCCGGGTCAGCCAAGCCGTGGCGCCCTACGCTCGCGACGAGCAGCGCGCGGACCGGTGGTGGGAGCTCTCCGAGGAGCTCACGGCCGGGGCGGCTCGCTCCACTCGCGGGACAGCCGCGACGTGAACGACGGCGGCCGGCGCTCGAGGAAGGCGGCCACCCCCTCGCGCGCGTCCGCGCCGCCCATCACCCGTTGGTGCAGCCGGGTTTCCAGCGCGGCGACCTGGCGCGGGGTGTAATTGTTGATCGCGGTGTCCCACAGCAGCCGCTTGCATAGCGCCGCCGACATCGGCGCCACGTTGACCGCGATGTCGCGCGCCAGCTCCACCGCGTGGTCGAGCACCCGCTCGGCCGGCATGGCCCGGTTTGCGATGCCGAGCGCCACGGCCTCGGCCCCGCCGAAGGTTCGCCCCGTGAGCAGGATGTCGGCGGCCACCCCCAGAGTGGTCAGCTGCGCCAGCGTCCAGTGCGACATGCAGTCGGGGATCACCCCCCGGCGGACCTGCACCACACCGTATTTGGCGTCCTCGGCAACGATGCGCAGGTCGGCCTGCAAGGCGATGGTCAGGCCGATGCCGATCGCGTGGCCGTTGAGGGGGGCGATCACCGGCTTGCGCAACTCGAACGCGGCCGGGGTGATCGGTGACGCCGAGAACTCCGCGGCGGGGGCGTCGAATGGGCTTGTGTCGCCGGAGAAGTCGGCCCCCGCGCAGAAGGCGCGGCCCGCGCCCGTCACGACGATGGCCCGGACATCGTCGTCACGGTCGCACTCGGCGTATGCGCTGCTCAGCAGCGCGCCCATCTCGGCGGTGTAGGCGTTGAGCCGCTCGGGCCGATTGAGCGTGAGCACCGCCACGCCCGCGTCGACGTCGACCGTCAGATCCGGGCTCATCGCAGGGCCGGGGCGCGGTGCAGGGCGCCGATCAGGTCGGCGACGTCCGCGGCGCGCGGCGTGTAGCCGGGAAAGTAACAGCACACCTCGTCGGCGTGTTCGGAGAACCGGGCGGCGATCTGCTCGGCGCATTGCTCGGGCGTGCCGACGACGCCGATCCGGGCCACCATCTCGTCGCCGATCAGCCGGCGCATGTCTGCGAAGCGGCCCTGCTTGGACAGCGCGTTGAGCTCGGACTGCACGTCGCCCCACCCCTCGGCCTCGAGCACGGGGAGGTAGGCAGGGGTCGAGCCATAGAACGAAATGAGCGCTGCCACACCGTTGACCGCGGCGGCCAGGTCGGCCTCGTCGCGGCCGACGGCGACCATGGCCTGGGCGATGATCTGGAATCCGTCGGAAGATCGACCCGCGCGGCGCAGCCCGTCGGCGACCGCGGGGACGGTGCGTTCGGCAAAGTGGCGGGCGCTGTTGAACGGCATCACCAGCAGCCCGTCGGCCACCTCGGCGGCGGTGCGCGTCATCACCGGACCCAACGCGCCCAGCAGCACCGGCGGTGGTCCGAACGGGTTGGGCCCCGGGTTGAAGTTGGGCGCCATGATGGTGTGGGTGAAGAACTCGCCGCGAAAGTCCAGCCGGCGCCGGCCTTCCCAGGCCGCGAAGATCGCCTTGATCGCCGCAATGGTTTCGGCCATCCGCGCCGCGGGGCGCTCCCACCTACTGCCGTAACGCTTTTCGATATGGGCCTTCACCTGTGAGCCCAGGCCGAGCCGGAACCGGCCCCCGCTGTAGAGCTGTAGGTCGTAGGCGGCGTGCGCCAGGTGCAGCGGGCTGCGCGGCGGGGCGATCGCCACGTTGGTCATCAGGTCCAGGTCGGTCGCGCCGGCGGCGATGATCAGCGGGAAGAACACGTCGTGCTGGCCCTCGAAGGTGAACAGACCGTCGGCTCCCGTCGCGGCGATGTCGGCGGCGCTGGCCGCCGCATCCACCGGTGAGCCGCTGACCTGCAGCTGTACCTTCATCTATTCCCCTGTCGAGCTATTCGGAGAGCTGGAACTCAACCACCTCGGCGACCGCGGCCACGGCCTCGCGGAGCGCGGCCAGCCGCTCGGCGGCCGACGGCGCCGACAGCACCGCGTACCGGTCGGCGGTGCCGATGGGGATGCGAGACGCCAACGCGTACAGGCGTTGTCCGGGATCGTCGGCCGTATCGGGGCCCAACAGGTCCGCGCGGTCCGGCAGCGCCACGCCGCGAGCGTCGGCGATCCGCTCGAACAGCGCCATCACCCGGTCCTCGACCTCCAGCAGCTGGGCCGGGGTGACCGGGTCCCCCGGCTCGTCGGGCCACAGCGTCACCGTCGCGCGCGGGTAGGGATCGTCGGGCAGCCATTCGGACACCCGGATCCGTTCACCGGTCCGGCAGCGCATCAAGTAGCGGCCCGCGCCGTGTTCGACGCATTCGGTGATCCGGGACAGCACGCCGACATCGCAGCGCGCGTCGCCGCCGCCGACCTCGCGGCCCCGGGCGATCAGCACCACGCCGAACGGGTCGCCGGTGTCGAGGCAGTGCCGGACCAGCGCGCCGTAGCGCGGCTCGAAGATCCGCAGCGGCAGGTCCTGGTCGGGCAGCAGGGCCGACTCCAGCGGGAACATCGCCAGCTCCATCAGATCTCCAGCTCGCCCACCAGCGCGTCGACGACGGCCCGCAGGTCGCCGTCGTGTTCCTCGGCCACCCGGCGCTGCCGCTGGTACGAGGCGCCCCGCCTGGGGATATCGGCCACCGCGGCCAGCTCGTCGACACAGTTCAACGATTTGGCCACGGGCTCAAGGTGATTCAGCACCTCGTCGAGATCCTCGGTGACCAGCCGCTCGTTGCTGTCGGCGTCCTGGATGATGATCGCGTCCAGCCCGTAGCGCGCGGCGCGCCACTTGTTCTCCTGGTTGTGCCACGGCGGCATGGTCGGCAGCGTCTCGTCGGCTTCCAGCCGGCGGTCCAGGTCGACCACCAGGCAGTGCGTCAACGCGACCAGCGCGCTCAGCTCCCGCAGGTTGGAGACGCCGTCACAGACCCGCACCTCGATGGTGCCCAGGTGCGGCGAAGGCCTGATGTCCCAACGGACTTCGTCGACATGGTCGATGATGCCGGTCTTCTTCTGGTCGTAGACGAAGCCTTCGAACTCCGCCCAGGTCTGGAATTGGAACGGCAGGCCGGCGGTCGGCAACTGCTGGAACATCATCGCGCGGTTGCTGGCGTACCCGGTGTCCACGCCGGTCCACCACGGCGAGGATGCCGACAGCGCCAACAGGTGCGGGTAATACTTCAGCAACGACGTCATGATCGGCATCACCTTGTGTGCCGAGGAGATTCCGACGTGCACGTGCACGCCCCAGATCAACATCTGACGCCCCCACCATTGGGTGCGCTTGATGAGTTCGGCATACCGGGGTGCGTCGGTGAGCTTCTGGGTCGACCACTGCGCGAACGGGTGTGCGCCGGCACAAAACAGCTCCATTCCCCGGTCGCGGACGATCCGGTGCGCGGGGCCCAGGGTCTCCCGCAGATCCTCCATCGCCTCCGACGTGGAATGGCAGACACCGCTGACGACTTCGACCGTGTTGCGCAGCAACTCCTTGTGCACTCGCGGGTTTTCGCCGATCTCGGCGATGACCGCCGTGGCCTCGTTGCTCAGGTCGCGGGTCTGCGCATCGACGAGCGCGAACTCCCACTCCACGCCGAGGGTCGGCCTCGGTGAACGGGCGAAATCGATGCGCGCGTGGGCCCTGTTAGCCGGCACCGATTACACCGCACGCGACCCGCTTGCCGGCGTCACCGGTGGTCATCGTCATCTGGTCGGGCCCCGGTGTTCCGTTGGTCTGGCTGTAGCGCTCCGGCGGGATGTTGGCGAAGTTGTCGGCGCCCGCGTGGATGATGATCGCGGTCTTCTCGCCGGTGACCAGGTCGTCCATGGCGAAGGCGTCCGTCGTGGTCATCATCATCGCGGACCCGTCCTTGCGCACCTGGAGCGAGGTCAGGTCACCGCTGGCGGGCTCGGCGGCGTGCCCGGACACTTGGAAGTGCCCGCCGGCGGACAGGAAATCACCGGGCGCGCCACCGGTCGGGGCGACGGAGTTGGGCTCGCACTTGCCGACCTTGTGGATGTGCACGCCGTGGAAGCCGGGCGTCAGGACTCCGTTGGCCGTCGTCTCGATGGTGACGGTGGCGTAGCCGTTGTTGAACTGGAAGGTCGCGGTCGCGACCTGGGTGCCGTCAGGCGCCTTCAGGTGGGTGACGATGCTCGGCCCCGACGGCGCGGCCACGGGCCCGCCCTCCGGTGTCCCGGTTCCCGACGGCGCCGGCGAACCGGTCCACACCGCCGGCGTGGTGCCCAGCGAGGACGAGGCGTGCTGGGGCGACGAACACGCCCCCAGCAGGGCGACGGCGGTGGCTGCGGCAAGCGCGGACATGGTGACGGCGGCAGTGCGGTGACCAGCGAGCTGAGGCATAGCGGAAGCCTAACCGCTTCGGCGGTCGTCAGCCCGTAACGAGCACGATGACCCCGGGCGGTTGGCCGGCCAGCGCGGGAATGCGGGGTTCGACCGGCGCGCCCAGGGTCTTGCCCACCGCGTCGGCGGTTGCGTGCTCGTCGTCGGCGTCGGTGTAATACACCGTGGTGGCCGACACCTCCGGCACGGTCAGGTTGTCGACCTTGGTGACGTTGAAGCCCGCGGCCGTGAGCTGATCCTTGGTGTGGGCGGCGACGCCCTCCCTGGCCGAGATGTTGTACACCTGCACCTCGGACCGGTTGCCCGCGGGCTTAGTGCTCGTCGGCGTGGCCGAGCTGGTGGTGGCCGACGTGGAGACCGCGGCCGACGAGTCCTCGTCGGAGCTGCCGGACGACCCCAGCGCCTGCCAGCCGAGCAGCAGGAAAATGACCCCCAGGAACAACAGCACCATCACCATGGCACGCAGGGGAAGCCCCGTGGAGTCGGGGACTCGCTCTTTCATCGAGCCCACTGTAGCGAGTCAGGTCACCTCGAAGCCGAGGCGCCGCGCGGCCCGGGCCTTCTGGCGGCTGGCACGCAGCCGCCGCAACCGCTTCACCAGCATCGGGTCGGCGGCCAGCGCCTCCGGCCGATCCACGAGCGCGTTGAGCACCTGGTAGTAGCGCGTCGCCGACATCGAGAACAGCTCTTTGATTGCTTCTTCTTTTACGCCCGCGAATTTCCACCACTGACGTTCGAAGGCGAGGATGTCGTGCTCGCGGCGGGTGAGGCCATCTGCGATCTCGGCATCGTCCCCCGATCGATTTGCCCGCGCCATGGCGCTGTCCATATAGCTTCCCCTGGACCCTTCCGGCGAATTCTCGGCTGCTGTGGATGACTTGACTTACCTGAGGGCGTGTTTCGGCGAATATTGAACCACGGCGCAAACCCTCAAGCCGTCATCCAGACCCGCGAGTCGGCCGATTGCCTCAGATTGCCCGAGCGAACATGGCCGGCTTGGGCGCGCACGGGCGTGCGGTAGCTTAGCCGACCATGGCAGTCGTACCGATCCGGATCGTCGGGGATCCGGTCTTGCACACCCCGACGCAGCCGGTGCCCGTCGGCGCGGACGGGTCGTTGCCGGCGGACCTGCCGAAGCTGATTGCCGACATGTACGAAACGATGGATGCCGCGCACGGAGTCGGCCTGGCCGCCAACCAGATCGGCGTCGCGTTGCGGGTCTTCGTCTACGACTGCGCCGACGACCGCGGCCGGACGGACCGCCGCCGCGGCGTGGTCGTCAACCCGGTGCTGGAAACCTCAGAGGTACCGGAGACCATGCCGGATCCGGACACCGATGACGAGGGCTGCCTCTCCGTCCCCGGCGAGTCGTTCCCCACCGGCCGCGCCACCTGGGCCCGGGTCACCGGCCTGGATGCCGACGGCAAGCCGGTCGAAATCGAGGGCACCGGCCTGTTCGCGCGGATGCTGCAGCATGAGACGGGTCACCTGGACGGCTTCCTGTACCTCGACCGCCTGATCGGTCGCCACGCCCGCAGCGCCAAACGCGCCGTCAAGTCGCACGGCTGGGGCGTGCCGGGCCTGTCATGGCTGCCCGGCGAAGGGCCGGACCCCTTCGGCCACTGATGTTCTCGTGGCCGGACCTGGGCACGCGGGTGACGCTTCGCTACCGGCGCCCGAAAGGCTCCGTCCCGCCGCTGACCGATGCGGTGGGCCACCTGCTGGCGGTCGAGCCGGTGGTGCGGGTTCGGACCAAGACGGGCGCGGTGGTCGAGGTGGCCGCCGACGACGTGGTCGCGCTGCGGGTGCTTACCGACGCGCCGGTACGCACCTCGCAGATCCGGGCGCTCGAGCACGCGGCCGCCGCGGCGTCGCCCGGCAGAGAACGGGCCTGGCTCGAGGGCTGGCTGCTGCGCGCCGGGGAAGGGGTCGATTACGCTGTGCCGCTCGATGTTTCGGCACACGTGGGCACCGTTGCGGCCATCGCGGAATGGTATGAGCGCCGCGGCCTGACACCGCGACTGGCGATCCCGGATCGCTTGTTGCCGCTGCCGCCGGGGCTGAGCGCCCAACACACGGAACGCGTTCTGGTCCGCGACGTCTCCGCTTCGGCAGCGGTCGAACCCACCACCGACGGCGAGCCGGCGCTCGCGCGGGCGACCGTGACCGACGCACCCGACGGCACGCGGTGGGTGGGGCTGTCACCCACGGGGGCCGCCGATGACCCGGCGACCGCGGCGGCGTGCGAGGCGGTGTTGGCCTGGGCCGCGGCGCGCGGGGCGACTCGCGCGTATCTGGTCGTCCCGGAAACCGGTTCGAAGGCGCTCGCCGACGCGCTCGGCTTCCGGGCGCACCATCGCCGCCGCTATTTTCCGGCCCGCTCCCTCGGCTGGGATACGGTCTAGCGATGATTGATGGCGGCGACCCGCAGCGCCCGGCTTCGCCGCGCTTGCGATCGCCGCTGCGGCTGGCCACCTGGAACGTGAATTCGATCCGCAGTCGCCTGCCCCGCGTCGTCGACTGGCTGGCCCGCGCCGAGGTCGACGTGCTGGCCATGCAGGAGACCAAGTGTTCCGACGGCCAATTTCCCACTCTGCCGTTCTTCGAACTCGGCTACGAGGTGGCCCATGTCGGGTTCAATCAGTGGAACGGCGTGGCGATCGCCTCCCGAGTGGGTCTCGACGACGTGCAGATCGGCTTCGACGGCCAGCCCACCTGGAGCAGCAAACCGGAGGTCGCCGCGACGGCCGAGGCCCGCGCGCTGGCGGCCACCTGCGGCGGCATCCGGGTCTGGAGCCTGTACGTGCCCAACGGGCGCGCGCTGGGCGATCCGCACTACACCTACAAGCTGGAATGGCTTGCCGCGCTGCGTGATACGGCGGCCGGCTGGTTGCGCGACGATCCCACCGCCCAGATCGCGCTGGCCGGCGACTGGAACATCGCACCGACCGACGACGACGTCTGGAGCACCGAGTTCTATGCCGGCGCCACCCACGTCTCCGAACCGGAGCGCCGTGCGTTCGGCGCCATCGTCGACGCGCAATTCGCCGACGTGGTAAGGCCTTTCGCGCCCGGCCCGGGCGTATACACCTACTGGGACTACACCCAGTTGCGGTTCCCGAAACGGCAGGGCATGCGTATCGATTTCATCCTCGCCTCCCCGGAATTGGCCGGCCGCGTGACGGACGCCCAGATCGTCCGGGAGGAACGCAAGGGGAAGGCCGCCAGCGATCACGCGCCGGTGCTGATCGACATTAGCCACGCCTAAATGGAGTTTTGGCGCATTCTCGCCGCAACCACACCCAGGTTAAGGTCAGGCAAATTAAATGCGGCTGCTCGTTGTCTGCGGGTTTGCAAGGTGGCAGGCTTTGCTTTTGTTAGAGGCGGATACAATATTTTTTTGCCGTTAACGAAGCGTTCAGCGGGTATATCTCGGTGATGGCGCGGGTTTCGCGGCACGGGCAGAAAGCCAGGGAGTCAGCATGAGTGTCATCGGCGGAGCGGTACGAGGCGTGAGCCAGGCGGTGAGTCGCGCGGCGACAACGACCACCGCGGCCGCCGGCGCTGTGGGTGGCGCGGCGGTCAACGGAGTCATCGGCGGTGTCACCGGAGCCGCCGAGGGCGTCAAAAAGGGAATGAGCAGCGGCAGCCATTCGGCGCCCGCTGCCGCGGTGGCCTTCGGCGCGCTGGGCGTCGCGGGACTGGTCGAGTGGCCGGTGCTGCTGGCGGTCGGCGGCAGCGCCCTTCTGCTGCAACGGCTGAGCCGCAAGCGGGAGCCGGCCAAGGCGAGCCTCAAGGCGGTACCGGTGGAGCCGGCACCGCAGAAGGCCGCTCCGCAGAAAGCGGCACCGCAGAAAGCGGCCGGCAAGTCGACGGCCAAGAAGGCCGCCGGACGCCGGGCCGGCAGCGCCCAGTTGCGTAGCACCAACTAACGGGACCTGTTCCCTAACGCTTTGAGCATTGCGACCGCGATACGACGATCCATGCCGTTGCGCGCCGTCGCGACGGGCGTCCGGGCGACCACCTCACTGGTCGAGGCAAGCATCACGATCGCCGCGATTCCCCTGCGCGAGGGCGCGCGGGCGATCTCGGGCGAACTGCCCCAAGACATACCGGCAACGCTGAGCCGGCGGTGCTGGCGCGGTGAGGACCGCGCCTGGATCGAGGTGCGTGGGCTGGACGGCGCCCGAGACGGCGAACTCGGATGCGCCGTGCTCGACGCGGTGCTGGCCCACCCCGGGATCGCGTCGGCGGCCCTGAACTACCCGCTGTCGCGGGTGGTGGTCACCATCGGCGACGCGGACATGTCCCTGCGCGAGCTGTGCCACATCATCGAAGCCGCCGAGAAGGATTGCGCCCCAAAAAAAGTCGCGAGGCCGGTGGCACCCCCGACGAGTCTGCCGGGCGATGGTCTGGTGCTGGCGACCCGGACCGCGACGGCGGCCGCCAGCGCGGCAGGGCTCGGCATAGCGCTGACCGGACGGGCGCTGCGCTGGCCACGCATGCCCATCGGTGTCCTGGCGGCCGTGGTGGCCGTCGACTACCAACCGTGGCTGCGCCGCCTGCTCGAGGATCGCATCGGCCGGCCCGCGACCGACACCGTGCTTGCCCTGGCGGTGACGACCGCGGAGACCCTCACGCTGTCTCCCGCGTCGCTGTCGGTGGGTCTGTTGATGCAGTCGCTGAAAGCCGCCGAATGCCGCGCCGAGGCGCGGGCCTGGGTTCGGCACGAACCGCAGCTGGCCGCTCACGCCGATCACCCACACGTTGACGCGTCGGCGGGGTCGAAGCCGCCGCGCGGTCGCCCCGACGATCACCACGGCGACCGATTCGCGCTCGTCCAGGCGATCAGCGCCGGGGTGGTCGGCGCCACCACCCGCAACCTGCACCAGGCGGCCCTGGCCGTCCTGGTGACCACCCCCGCGGCCAACCGCACCACGCCCGAGGCCTTCGCGGCGGCGCTCGGCCAGGGATTGGCCGAGCGGCACGCGGTCCTCGCGTTGCGTCCGGAGGCGCTGCGCCGCCTGGACCGGGTGGACGCGATCGTCATCGACCCGCGCGTGCTCTGCACCAAGAGCTTGCGGGTGTCGCTCATCCGCGGCGCCCGGGAAGCCGAGCTGTCCGCGGCGTGGTCGCGCGCCCAGCTGTTGCTGGAGAAGAATCGGTTGCGGCCGGGCTGGCACCCGGTGCCCGGAATCGCGGCCAGTGAGCCGACTGCCGAGGTGGAGGCTCTTTTCTGCTTCACGCACGATCCGTTGGCGTCGGCCGTCGTCGCCGAGGCGCACCGGACGGGATCCGAATTGGTTTCGGTCGAGGACGATTCGCTGGGTGAATTGCGCCCCGCGTTCGACGAGATCGGGCCGCTGCAGCGGGGATCGATCGACGACGCCCTGGCCCGCGCAGTGGCGGATCTGCGGGAGGCGGGCCGCACGGTCGCGGTGCTGTCATCGCCCGGGGCTCAAGCGATTTGGTCGGCCGACGTGGCGCTGGGCATGATGCCCGAGCCCGGGGCCGGTCCGCCGCCTTGGTACGCCGACCTGCTGCTGCCCGACCTGGCGGCCGCCTGGCGGGTGCTGCACGCGCTCCCGGCGGCCCGGGCCGCCGCCCAACGCGGCGTAGGGATCTCGGCCGGCGCGACGGCGATGGGCTCGTTGCTGATGATCCCCGGTGTTCGCGGCATCGGGCGCGGGCCGGTGACCAGCGGCGCGGCGGCGGGACTGATGTCGGGATATCTGTTGGCGCGCGGCATCCTCAAGGCGGACACCCCGCGGCCGGCCCCCGTGCAGGAATGGCACGCGATGGCGGTCGAGCACGTCCGCCGGGCGTTGCCGCCGGCCGCCTCGAAGCCGGCCGGCGATCCGGGGCAACTCGCGCTGGCGGCCCTCGGTGCCCCGCGCCCGGAAACGCGCGCGCACGCCTTCCTGCAGTTCGTGGCCGCCGTTCGCGCCGAGCTCACCGACCCGCTGACCCCCGTGCTGGCGCTCGGCTCGGCCGCCAGCGCGGTGCTCGGTTCGCCGGTCGACGCAGTCTTGGTCTTCTCGGTGCTGGCCGGCAACTCCATGCTCGCGGCCAGCCAGCGGCTGCGCGCCGAAAACCGGCTCAATCACCTACTGGCACAACAGATCCCACCGGCCCGCAAGGTGATGTCCGACGGCGCCGGGGATCGGGTGTACGGCGACGTCATCGCGGCGCAGCTGCAGCCCGGCGACGTCATCGAGGTGCGCACCCACGAGGTGGTGCCGGCCGACGCCCGGATCATCGAGGAGGTCGACGTCGAGGTCGACGAGTCGACGCTGACCGGTGAATCGCTGTCGGTGTGCAAGCAGGTCGAGCCGACGCCCGGCGCCGCCCTCGCCGAGCGCCGCTGCATGCTGTACGCCGGGACGACCGTGGTGGCGGGCACCGCGGTGGCGGTGGTGACCGCCGTCGGGGCGGACACGCAGGAACGCCGCGCCGCCGAGCTGGTGTCCGGCGACCTGTCGTCGGACATCGGTCTGCAGCATCAGCTCAGCCAGCTCACCAACCAGGCCTTCCCGGTCAGCATGACGGGCGGCGCGCTGGTCAGCGTGCTGGGGCTGTTGCGGGGCTCGGTCCTGCGCCAGGCGGTCGCCAGCGGCATCGCCATCGCCGTCGCGGCGGTTCCCGAGGGAATGCCGTTGGTGGCGACCCTGGCGCAAGCGGCGTCGGCGCGGCGACTGACGAAGTTCGGCGCGCTGGTGCGCGTTCCGCGTTCGGTGGAGGCGCTCGGCCGCATCGACGTCGTCTGCTTCGACAAGACCGGAACGCTCAGCCAGAACCGCCTGCGTGTGGCCGAGGTCGTCGCGGCGCCGGGAACATCGCGCGAAGAGGTGCTGCGCTGTGCCGCGCACGCCGCGCCGGCGTCCAACGGCGGACCGCACGTGCACGCCACCGACGTCGCCATCATCGAGGCCGCCGCGGGGGTGAACGGGCACAACTCGAACGCACCCGTCGCGCATCTGCCGTTCCGCTCCGGCCGGTCGTTCTCCGCGTCCGTTACGGACACCGAGCTGGCCGTCAAGGGTGCGCCCGAAGTGGTGCTGGCGGCCTGCGGCAACGTGAGCCCGACCCTGGAGGAGACCGTCGCTGAGATGGCCGGCAACGGCCTGCGGGTGATAGCGGTGGCGCGGCGGCAGCTGAGCCCGGCCCAAGCGGCGGCAATCCGGCGGGAGCCCGACGACATCGCCGATTTCGCCCGGGACGGGCTGACCCTGACCGGGTTCCTGGGTCTGTCCGACACCCCCCGCGCCGAAGCCGCCGGCCTGCTCGCGGACCTGCGTCGGCTTTCGGTGGGCGTCAAGCTGATCACCGGGGACCATCCGATCACCGCCAAAGCCATCGCCGAGGAGCTCGGGCTGAGCGTGACCGCCGAACAGGTGATCAGCGGCGCCGAATGGGATGCGATGTCGCGCAAGGATCAGGAACGCGTGGTGACCGAGCGGGTGATCTTTGCCCGGATGACACCCGAGAACAAGGTCCAGGTCGTTCAGACGCTCGAAAGCGCGGGCGTGCGCACCGCGATGGTCGGCGACGGGGCCAACGACGCGGCCGCGATCCGGGCCGCCACCGTCGGCATCGGGGTCGTCGCAGGCGGCAGCGACCCCGCGCACATGGCGGCCGACGTGGTGCTGGTCGAGGCCCGCATCGAGGGCCTGCGGCACGCCATCGAGGAGGGCCGCCAACTCTGGCAGCGGGTGCAGGCCGCCGTGTCCGTGCTGCTCGGGGGCAACGCCGGTGAGGTGTTGTTCGCCATCGTCGGCAGCGCGATCACCGGGACCTCGCCGCTGAACACGCGGCAGCTGCTGCTGGTGAACATGATGACCGACGCCCTGCCGGCGGCGGCCCTCGCGGTGAGCAAGCCCAGCGGGCCGGTCGACCCGGGCATCCGGGGCCCCGATCAGCCCGCGTTGTGGCGCGCCGTCGCCATCCGCGGCGTCACCACGGCGGCCGCGACGACGGCGGCGTGGGCCATGGGAAGCGTCACCGGTCGCCCGCAGCGCGCCTCCACGGTCGCGCTGGTCGCCCTGGTCGGCGCCGAGCTGGGTCAAACGCTGCTGGATTCACATGCCCCGCTGGTGGTGTTCACCGCGGCGGGCTCGCTCGCGGCGATGGGGACGCTGATCAGCATCCCGGTGGTCAGCCAGTTGCTCGGCTGCACACCGCTGGGTCCCGTCGGCTGGGCGCAGGGGCTGGGATCAGCTGCCGCGGCGACCGTCGCGATCGGCGTGGCGAATCGTGCGCTGACGGGTCCGGACAAATCGGCCGATGCACCCGCTGCGGTGCGCGAACCTCGACGACCCCGGCCCGCCATAACAGCGCATAGAGTTCCAGTAACGGCACCTTCAGCACCAGAGCAATAGAGGAAACTAGCGGATCGCCCCCGGTGTCGGTCATCGTCGACATAGGTCCGACGGTGGTCCCGCCACCCGGCGAGTCGGCAAACCCTTCGTTACCGAAAGGCAAATGATGGCGGAAAAGAAGTCACGCAGGGGGACATCGCAGCGCGATGCGGTGCAAAAGATCCGCGAAGGCGAAACGTTCCACGTCAACCTTCCGGTGCTCGGTCAGATGGAGATTCCCCGCCCCGAACAGCTGGCCTACTTCGGGGGCCTGGCCGCCCTGGCGGCGCTCGAACTCATCGATTGGCCGGTGGCCGTGGTGATCGCCGCCGGACACCTCCTGGCCAGCAACCACCACAACAAGATCCTCGAAGAGCTCGGCGAGGCGATGGAAGAGGCCTGACAGCGGGTCAAGCGGTCCCGACGACGTTGTCGAACCGCAGCGTGACCCGGGTGCCCCCCGCGGTGCGAAGCGTGTCGACGTGATCGGCCAGCCCGCCGATCAGGGTCAGACCCCGACCGCGCCGCCGGCTGCGCAGGCTCGCCGAGGAATCGCCCACCCATCGCCCGGTGTCGCTGACCGTGACCGCGACCGTCTGCCGGCGCAGGAAGGCCTCCACCGACACCGTTCGGCGCGGCTCGCCGTCGCTGCCGTGCTCGATCGCGTTGGTCACGGCCTCGCCGGTCGCCAGCAGGATGTCCATTTCGCGCTTGGGGTCGACGTTGACGCCGGCCAGCCATTTGTGTAACCGCTCGCGCGCCACGGGAATCTGCCCCGGCGCGGCCGTCACCACGGTGGCGAAGCTGCGCGGGGAATCGTGGCTCGGCCGCAACGCGAGCACGACGACGTCGTCGCGGTAGCCGGCGGGCGGGGCCATCCGGGACAGCAACTCGGTACAGACCGCCTCCACCGGAAGGTCGACGCATTCCGCGGCCGCGGCTTTCAGACGGCCGAGCCCGTCGTCGAGCGGCTCGCCGGCGCGCTCGATGAGCCCGTCGGTGTAGAGCAGGATCAGGCTTCCCGGTGGCAGATTCGCCGTCGCGGTGGCATCGGAGGGATAGCGCTGCGCATCGTGTTCCTTGACGGCCACCGGTAGACGCCGCCCGGACGTCAGGAACACCGCGCGATGGTCGGGAAAGACCAGCAGCGGATAGGGGTGGCCGGCGCAGCTGTACCGGACGGTGGCGCAACCGGTCTCCGGTTCGGTCTCGACGAGCGCGTAGGCCACCGTCGCGCAGCGCGCGCCCGCGACGCTGGCCCCGTATCGGTCCAGCGCTCCCAGCACCGCGCCCGGTTCGCCCGCGGTGAGGGCCGATGCGGCCACCGCAGCGCGCAGTCTGCTCATCACGATCGCGGCGGCCAACCCGTGTCCGACGACGTCGCCCACCGATATCCCGACCCGGCCGGCGCGATCCAGCGGGGTCACCGAATACCAGTCGCCGCCGACGCGCATCGCCTCACCGGCGGGCTGGTAAACGGCGGCCACCACCGCGGCGGTCGAGCCCCGGTCCAGATCCAGCAGATGCTCCTGGAAGTCGACGGCGATGCGGTGTTCGCGCGCCATGACGCGAACCCGGTCCAACGCCGAGGACGTCAGCTCGGCCATGCGGCTGAACGCGTCGAGTTCGGCGGCGTCGAACCGGCGCGGCGCGGACCACAGCAGGCCCAGCACGCCGATGACGCGGCCCGTGTGATCCCGCAACGGATGGGCGACGCAGGCCCGAACGCTGTCGGCGGTGTCCTGCACCGCGTGCTGGTAGCGCGGGGGCAGGTCGAACGTGTCCGTGATGACCATCGGCTCGCCGGTGCGCACGACGTCGGCCCCGACCACCGGGGAGTCGAGCTCGGTCACGTGGTAGCGGTCGCGCAATTCGCCGGGTAGGTCGCCGGCGTATTCGAACCGGATGTGGCGTTCGCCGTCGAGAACGCCGATCGTGACGGCGGCGGCGTCGGCCGAGCCGAATGGCGACTCCAGCAAGGCATCCAGAATGCCGGCGATCGAGTCGGTGGCCTGCAGAGCGGAGTCGAGGGGCACCAGATCGGAGGCCGCCGCCCGCCGCTGGCGGTCGCGCTCGCGGGCCACCGCGGACAGCCGCGACTTCACCCGGTCGATCAGCTCCTGGGATCGGAACGGCTTGGGCAGGTAGTCGTCGGCCCCACCGGCATAGCCCTCGTCGATCGCCTCCGCGCCGGCCCGGGCCGACAGCATGAGGACCGGCGTCGCGGCCAATTCGGGGTCCCCCCGGATGGCCGCCACCAGTCCGAAGCCGTCGACGCCGGGCATCATGACGTCGGTGACGACCGCGTCCGGGCGCAGGCTCCGGGTCGCCGCCAGCGCCGACTCGCCGTCTGCGGCAAGGACCGTCTCCCAGTGGGGCGACAGCACCCGGTCAAGATGGTCCCGCATGTCGGCGTTGTCGTCGGCGATCAACACCAACTGTCGAGCCCCCTCGGCCGCAGCCGCCGGCGAGTCACGCTCCGGAATCGGCGCCAGCCATTGGCGGGCCTCCGCCACGTACGGGTTGGTCTCGTCCAGCGGGCCGGCGGGTGACTGATCGACCGCCGTGCCGGCCGATGGCGGCAGCCGGATGGTTACCGTTGTGCCACAGTCCAATTCGCTGTCGATCTGCACGGTTCCGCTGTGCAGCTCGACAAGCCCGCGCACCAGCGAGAGCCCGATGCCGGTGCCCTCCACGCTGCGGCCGCGAAGGTTGTCGGCCCGGTAGAAGCGTTCGAACAGGCGGTCCAAATCCTCGGCGGCGATCCCCACTCCGGTGTCGCGCATGGTGACGACGCAGTGCGCGGGCTCGGCCCGCACCTCGACCGAAATCGAGCCCCGCAGAGTGTATTTGACCGCGTTCGACAGGAGGTTCAGGACGATCGTCTCCCACATGCCAGGGTCGACGTCGGCCAGCACCGGGGAACAGTTCACCACGAGATCGAGCCCCGCCCGGTGGCACAGTTCGGTGAAAGACGATGCTATGTGGGCGGTCAGCGCGCCGACGTCGGTACACGCGAACTTCGCGTTCGCGCGGCCGGCCTCGATGCGGGAGAAGTCGAGCAGCGAGTCCACCAGGCGCTGCAGGCGCCGCGCGTTGCGGGCCGCCGTGCTCAGCCGGTCCGCCAGTAGGCTTCCCGGCGCCGCTTCGGACAGCGCATCGTCGAGGGGCCCGAGCAGCAGCGTCAGGGGCGTGCGGAACTCGTGGCTGACGTTGGTCAGGAAAGCCGTTTTCGCGCGGTCCAATTCGGCCAGCGCGTCGGCCCGGCGTCGCTGCTGTTCGTAGGAGACGGCGGAGGCGAACGCCGCGGACAGCTGGTCGGCCAGCAGTTGGCAGAACCCGCGGTACATCGCATCGAGGGGACGCCGCGGACTGACCCCGATCACCACCGCCCCGGCGTTGGAGGTTTCTCCCAGCGGCAAAACCAGGGCCTGCCGGGGAGAGTTCTCGCCGAAACGCTCTGTGATGCCCGGGATTACGTCCTCGAGCCGGTCGATGACGCGCGTGGCACGGGCACGTGGCGTCGTGTCCCAACCGCTGAGCTCGGACAGCGAGCGGGGCAGCAGCGGCCGGATCGCCGGCGTGGCCCCCCGCAGTGTGCTGTCGCGCGCCGCCTCGTCGTCCGCCACGTAGACGGCAATGAACGGCAAGTCCAGCGGCTGCGCATCGCATACCGCGACGGTGCTGCTCACCGCGTCATCGATGGCATGCGCGTCCATCACGGCGGTCGCCACCGTGTTGAGCAGGTGGAGCCGACGCTCACTCAACACCCGGTCGGTCGTTTCGATCACCGGGCAGAAAACGGCGGTGACCGCACCCTCGCCGCCGATGATGGGGCTGTAGGTGAAGGTGAAATACCGCTCCTGGGACTGACCGCCCGTGATCAGCGTCAGCATGAGGTCGTCGGACCAGGTCGCGACACCGGTGTCCATCACGCTGGTGAGCATCGGGGAGATCTGCTCCCAGATCTCCCACCACACCTGCTCCGCGGGGCAACCCAGGGCCGCCGGGTGCTTGTCCCCCAGGATCTGCGCGTAGCCGTCGTTGTACATCAAGAACAGATTTTCCGGCCCTAACCAGAGCACGATGGGGAACCGCGAGGTCAGAGCGATCGCCACGGCCGCGCGCACCTCGGCCGACCAGTCCCGCGGCGACCCCAAAGGATGGTTCTCCCAGTCGAATTCGGCGAAACGGCGGCCCATCTCGCCGCCCAGTTCGACCGCAGCCGCCAAGTCGGCCGGCAGCCTCGGGTTCATTGCCGTCGCTTGTGCTGCAGAGCCTCGGGCAGCGTCGGGTAGATGTCGAAGATCCGATCCAGTTCGGTCACCTCGATCGGCCGAAGCACTTGGTCGTTGTTCGCGACCAGGCGGACGGCCGTCCCGGCTTCCTTGCCTTCGTCGTGGCAGTCGAGCACGGCGTTCAACGCCGCGCTCCCGAAGAAGTCGACGGCTTGCAGGTCGACGACGACCAGCCGGGCCGGGTGACTCTCGGCCAGTTTGAGCGCGGCGGTCAGGTGAGCGGTTACCTCGTCGACGGTACTGGAGTCGACGGCGCCCGTAACCCGCACGACGACCGCACCTTCGAGAGACTCATGTTCCACCGCCAACAACTCCAGCGCCTTTCCCGGTCGTCCGAATGCGCGGGACGCGCCGTTCGGAGTGTCTAGGAACACTAACTGTTTGCGGGCTGCCGCGTTCGCGTATTCCTCTGGTTACCCGGCAGACTCGGCGGAAATCCGTTCATGCACCGTCAGCAGCAGATGATCGAACTGACTCTGCAGAGTGGCGGTCGAGCCCTCGAGGGTGGTCACCTCGGTGAGCAGTTGCCGGGCCAGCGCGCGCAGCTTCACGTTGGTCTCTTGCGACCGCCATTGCAGAACGCGGAAGGCCTGCTCGGCGCTGACCCGGTAGACGAACATCAGCACGCCCTTCGCCTGCTCGATCGCCGCGCGGTTTTCGAAGAGGTCCGGGAGGGCCTCGTCGAGCACCTCTTGCCGGGTCTCGTCGAAGGTGTTGGTGAGGTCGATGTAATAGCCCGCGGTACCCACCACGGCACCCGACTCGTCGTGCATGCGGTCGGCCACGACGATCGCGTCGTGCACGTTGCCGGCAGTGTCGAGGAACCGGTGCCGACTGGAGAAGGACTCCGCCGACTGCAGGGCGTAGTCGAGCACCTCCTGGACGTGCCGACGGTCCTCGGGGTGCTTGTGCGACAACAACAGCTTCGTCGTGGGCTCGACGGCGCCCGGTTCGTAGCCGTGCATCCTGGCCACCTCGTCGGACCACTCCCAGCGCTCGCCGATGAACCAGAACCGGAAGGCGCCGACGTTGAGATGGCGGGCGACGGCCTCGACCGGGCTCAGCTGTGGGCCGCTGCGGGAGGCGTCGGGTGTCGGCCCGTCCGTTTCCCCTTGCTCGTGCACGTTTGCATCCTCGCACCCGGGGGATCACACCGGCTACCGCCCTGACCAAAAGGCCCGCCCACATGCCAGGAGGTCCGGGGTGGGGGTAACGTCGCGTGCGGACCATCCAAAAACGCGGGAGCGCACGTCGAATGCGCTGAGAGGACGGCTCGGGGCCGTCGACCGTACGAACCTGACCGGGTAATGCCGGCGTAGGGAGATGAAGAAAAATGACCTTGGAAAAAACCCCCGTCCTTTCCCAAGCCGTCGAGGCTTCCGTCACCACGGGACCCATCGCAGGCAGCAGCAAGGTCTACCGCGACGTCGAGGGGTTCCCCGGCGCACGCGTCCCGTTCCGGCGCGTGCACCTGTCCACCGGGGACCACTTCGACCTCTACGACACCTCCGGCCCCTACACCGACGCGGAAGCGGTCATCGACCTGACGTCCGGGCTGCCGGCTCGGCCGGGGGTGGTCCGCGACCGCGGCACCCAGCTGCAGCGGGCCCGGGCCGGCGAGATCACCGCGGAGATGGCATACATCGCCGCCCGCGAGGACATGCCGGCCGAGCTGGTGCGCGACGAGGTCGCCCGCGGCCGCGCGGTGATCCCCGCCAACCACAACCACCCCGAGATCGAACCGATGATCATCGGCAAGGCCTTCGCGGTGAAGGTCAACGCCAATATCGGCAACTCCGCGGTCACGTCCTCGATCGCCGAGGAGGTCGACAAGATGGTGTGGGCCACCCGCTGGGGTGCGGACACCATCATGGACCTGTCCACCGGCAAGAACATCCACGAAACCCGCGAGTGGATCCTGCGCAACTCCCCCGTCCCGGTCGGCACCGTGCCCATCTACCAGGCGCTGGAGAAGGTGAAGGGCGACCCCACGGAACTGACGTGGGAGATCTACCGCGACACCGTGATCGAGCAGTGCGAGCAGGGCGTGGACTACATGACCGTGCACGCCGGCGTGCTGCTGCGCTACGTGCCGCTGACCGCCAAGCGGGTCACCGGCATCGTGTCCCGCGGTGGGTCCATCATGGCGGCCTGGTGCCTGGCTCATCACCGGGAGTCGTTCCTCTACACCAACTTCGAGGAGCTCTGCGACATCTTCGCGCGCTACGACGTCACCTTCTCGCTCGGTGACGGGCTGCGGCCGGGTTCGATCGCCGACGCCAACGACGCCGCGCAGTTCGCCGAGCTGCGCACCCTGGGCGAGTTGACGAAGATCGCGAAAGCCCATGGCGCGCAGGTGATGATCGAGGGACCGGGCCACGTCCCGATGCACAAGATCGTCGAGAACGTGCGGCTGGAAGAGGAGCTGTGCGAGGAGGCGCCGTTCTACACGCTGGGCCCGCTGGCCACCGACATCGCGCCGGCCTACGACCACATCACCTCGGCGATCGGCGCGGCGATCATCGCCCAGGCCGGCACCGCGATGCTGTGCTACGTGACGCCCAAGGAACATCTGGGGCTGCCGGACCGCAAGGACGTCAAGGACGGGGTGATCGCCTACAAGATCGCCGCCCACTCCGCGGACCTGGCCAAGGGGCATCCGCGCGCCCAGGAGCGCGACGACGCCCTTTCGACCGCGCGGTTCGAGTTCCGCTGGAACGACCAGTTCGCGTTGTCGTTGGATCCCGACACGGCAAGGGAATTCCACGACGAGACCCTGCCGGCCGAACCCGCCAAGACGGCGCACTTCTGCTCGATGTGTGGGCCCAAGTTCTGCTCCATGCGGATCACCGCCGACGTTCGGGCCTACGCCGCGGAGCACGGACTCGACAGCGAGGAGGCGATCGAGGCCGTCATGAGCGAGGGCATGGCCGAGAAGTCGCGCGAGTTCGCCGAGCACGGCAAGCGGGTGTACCTGCCGATCACCCAGTGAGCTACCTCCCGCTGGCTCCGCCGGGCACCACGCCGCTGCGGGTGCTGTCCATCGCCGGATCCGACTCGGGGGGTGGCGCGGGCATTCAGGCCGACATGCGCACCATGGCACTGCTGGGCGTGCACGCCTGCGTGGCCGTTTCCGCGGTCACCGTGCAGAACACGATGGGCGTCAAGGGGTTTCACGAGGTTCCACCCGACGTGGTCGCCGATCAGATCGAGGCGGTGGTCACCGACATCGGCGTCCAGGCCGCCAAGACCGGAATGCTGGCATCGTCTCCGATCATCACCGCGGTGGCCGAGACGTGGCAGCGGCTGGGGTCGACGGTACCGCTCGTCGTCGATCCGGTGTGCGCGTCCATGCACGGGGATGCACTGCTGGAGGCGTCCGCCCTGGATGCCCTTCGCTCACAACTGTTTCCGTTGGCCACCCTGGTCACGCCGAACCTCGACGAGGTGCGGTTGCTGGTGGGCATCGATGTGGTGGACGCGCAGTCACAGCGGGCTGCCGCCAAGGCGTTGCACGCGCTGGGACCGCGGTGGGCGCTGGTCAAGGGCGGACACCTGCGGTCATCCGACCGCAGCTGCGACCTGCTTTACGACGGTGCCTCCTGCTACGAGTTCGATTCGGAACGGTTGCCGGGCGGCAACGACCACGGCGGCGGCGACACGCTGGCCACGGCCATCGCCTGCGCGCTGGCGCACGGCTTCGCCGTGCCCGACGCGGTCGGGTTCGGGAAGCGATGGGTCACCGAATGCTTGCGCGCCTCCTATCCGCTGGGCCATGGCCACGGCCCCGTCTCCCCCCTGTTCCGGCTGCTATGAACCTCAACCAGATCGCGGGCATCGCGCACGAACCCGAAGGGCCGGCCGCCGGGGTGGTGGTGCTGACCCATGGCGCCGGCGGGAACCGGGATTCGCCGCTCCTGCAACAGGTTTGCGACGAATGGGCGCGGCGCGGCTGGCTCGCCGTCCGGTACAACCTGCCCTACCGGCGGCGCCGCCCCACCGGACCGCCGTCCGGCTCGGCCGCCGCCGACCGCGCCGGGATCGTCGAGGCGATCACGCTGTGCCGCGGCCTCGCCGACGGCCCATTGATCGCCGGCGGGCATTCCTATGGCGGTAGGCAGACGTCCATGGTGGTGGCCGCCCGCGAGGCATCGCCTATCGAAGTGGACCTGTTGACGCTGTTCTCGTATCCGGTGCATCCCCCGGGGAAGCCGGAGCGGACCCGCACCGAGCACCTGCCCGACATCAGGGTGCCGACCGTGTTCACGCACGGGACGTCGGATCCCTTCGGAACGCCCGACGAGTTGCGCGCCGCCGCCGCGCTGGTCACCGGCACGACCGCCGTCGTCGAGATCGCCGGTGCGCGACACGATCTGCGCTCCAAGACCCTGAACGTGGCGGCGCTGGCAGTCGACGCCGCTCTGCAGCTGCTCGGGCGCAATTAGACAGTTTGGACTTATCAGTTTAGACTGACGTCGTGGACGGAATCGCCGAGTCGGCGGCTGCGGCGGCCCGCGACCTGCGGGTGATGTTCAGTCGGCTGCGACGCCAGTTGAGGGACCTCGCCACCGACAGCGACTTGACCCCCTCACAAACCGCGGTGCTCAACCGGCTCTGGAAAGAGGGCGCCTCATCGGCGAGCGTCCTGGCTTCAGCCGAACGGGTACGTCCACAGTCCATGGCCACGATAGTGGCCGCCCTCGGGCAGCGGGGGCTCATCGAGCGCGCGCCCGACCCTGAAGACGGCCGGCGGCAATTGATTTCGCTGACCGCGGCGGGCCGGCAACGCGCCGAGAGTAACCGACAGGTACGGGAGGAGTGGCTGGCACGCGCCATCCACGACCGGTATTCCGAACGCGAGCGTCGCGTCATCCTCGACGCGCTAACGCTGCTCGAGCGCTTGACCGAATGACGAAAGGGCAAGGGCTGCAATGGAAGTAGGACTGCACTTCATCGATTTTCTACCGGGCGACCCGGCGGCGCTCGGTCCGACACTGGCCGATGCGGCCAAGGCCGCCGAGCAGGGCGGGGCGACGCTGTTCACGCTCGCCGACCACTTCTTCCAGATGGAAGCCATGGGACCCGCCGAGGACCCGTTCCTCGAGGGCTATACGTCGCTGGGTTTCTCGGCCGGGCAGACGACCAAGATCGAGCTGAGCCTGCTGGTCACGGGGGTCACCTATCGCTATCCGGGCCTGCTGGCCAAGGCGGTCACCACACTGGACGTGTTGTCGCAGGGCCGCTCGATGCTGGGTCTCGGCGCCGCCTGGTATGACCGTGAGCACGCCGCCCTCGGCTTTCCCTATCCGCCGGTGAGTCAGCGCTTCGAGATGCTAGAAGAGACGCTGCAGATCTGCCGGCAGATGTGGAGCGAGGACAACGGGCCCTACCAGGGCAAGCATTACCAGTTGGCGGAGACGATCTGTGAGCCGCAACCGATCCGGCGCCCTCCCATTCTGATCGGCGGCGACGGCGAAAAGAAGACGCTGCGCCTGGTGGCGCAGTACGCCGACGTCTGGAACAGCACGGCCGCCGACCCCGACACGCTCGAGCACAAGATCGAGGTGCTGAACCGCCATTGCGACGCGGTCGGCCGAGACCCGAACGAAATCCGCAAGACGGTCGGCTATTTCGTGAATCCCTTCGAAGACCTCGATGGCTACGTCAAGACCGTCGAGCGCTACGGCGAACTCGGCGTAGAGATGGTCAATGCCGGGCCGTTCCCCGGCAACCCCGACCCGGTCGGCTTCATCCGTCGCCTCGGCGACGAAGTGATCCCCCGGCTCGCCCAGATCGGTTGACAGCGCCGGCTTTCGGTCATCCCGGATAGCGGGAGTAGCACGCGTCCATGTTGCCGGTGACGCCACCGCGGAACGCCGCTATCCGGGTGAAACCGGCCGGCACGCTGGTGCCGTCCGCGTCACTGGCGACGAGGTGGTTGGTGAGCAACCCGGCCACCGCCTCGTCGAGATCGCCGGCCGTCAGCAGCAGCTGTTTCTGCGAGGACAGCTCAATGGGTTCGGCCATCTTGCGATGCACCAGGCCCGTCAGGCAAGCCGTGCGTAGCGCGGTCCATGGGCTCTGCATGGCCAGCCCGCGCTCGTGCTGTACGGCCAGCGCGTACCGCGACATCACGGCCGACAGCGCGGTGTCGTCGCCCTGCGGCAGGGTTTGTTCGTTCTCGTCGGCGACCTTGCCCATCGCCGACAGCTTCGGCAGATCGATCACGATCGTGTTGGTGGCCGGGCAGTATGACGCCGGCGGGCTGGCCTTGGCGTCCGGGCAATCGGCGGCCTGGTAGGACAACGCCGGCGGATTCTTCGGGGAGAACACCTTTCCCAGGAGTTCCATCAGCGTCGACAGGGTGTCCTGGTCGATCGGGACCTCACCGGTCTCCGGGTTCCCGGTGCTGCTGTCGACACGCAGGGCGTTGGGCAGGTCGCCGCGGCGTTGCCCGATTTCCTTCTTGTCGATCGCCGCGCACGCCGAGGCGCCGTCGATGAAACCCATTTGGAACGCGCTGATCCGGTCCAAGGCCGACCCGTGCTCGTCGTCGTTCTCGGCCTCGCTGTCCATCACCGGGTCCCTTGTGGTGATGATCCCCGCCAGCACGTGGTCCAGCCCGTCGGCGGTGCTCAGCGTGAACCGCGGCGACTTACCGTCCGCGACCCAGAACAGGTAGACGCCCGCGAAGCAGTCGGCCTGCTGCTCGCGCACGATCGTGGGGTCTCGTCTGGTCACCAGCTTCGCCATGGTCTGCAAGGCGTGGCCGAATTCGTGGGCCAGCACGCCGTTGACGGACATGTCGCCGAAATACCGTTGCGCGACGGGCATGAATACCCCGCGGTCCCAGGCGATCAAGTTGCACCGCGACGTGAAGAAGGCGTTGACGAGCTTATAGGTGTCGTTGTGGCAAACGATGGGGCTGGACGCTTGCTTCGAGTTGTACGACACCATCTTGCCAACCGGGACGAAGTCGCCTTTCAACGATTGGCTGTAGACCGACTTCCAATAGTCCTCGATGTCGTTGACCGATAGCAACGCCAACTTGTCGATCTCACCGTTGTCGGTATTGACGACCGTGCCGGTGGGGGCGGGTGCGTTCGAGCGGATCCCACTGGGGCCGTTGGTCGCGGGCAGACCGCCCACCCGGAACGGGTCGTTGAGCATCGACAGTGCCCGCCCGTCGACGAAGGATGTGCACCCGGCCACCACGATTGCCGCCGCTGCGCAACTGAACGCCGCCCGCAGCAAGGCGGCCGCCCTGCGCGGACGGCCACCAGCCAGCTGACGTCGATTGCGCGCAGGGCTATTCATACCAACCTCATCCCGACCGGCTACAGGGCAGCACCAAAGGGTCTCATTCTAGAGCGGTTGGCTAACCCTGACAGTCAGAATGAAGGCCGCGGTTCAACGCCACCCCCCGCGACAGCAGCGCGGGGTTGCGGCCGGCTTGCCCGTTGCCGAACGGCAAACACCGGGCAAGTTTCATATTCGGAGTAGCGAACCCAGGGCGGCGTCGAAGGGCGCCCCGGCGCGTGCGCTAGGGGCGCGGCGTGGGCGTGGGCGTGGGCGTTTGCTGAGGTCCCATCGGACCACCCGGTCCCATTCCGCCCGGCCCCATCATGCCGCCGGGGCTCATCATGCCGCCGGGGCTCATCATCGGGCAGGTGCCGCCACGCCCGCCACCGTAGCCGTGGTGCCAGCCGTAACGATCACCAGAGGCCCAGCCCAAGAAAACGCCCGAGAAGAAGATCACCGCGACGACGAAAACGACGCCGGCGACGATGACCACCCACGCGACGACTTGACTCAGCCGACTGTGCGCGCCGAATCGATGCCCGTCCCCGGGGTGGCCGGTCACGGTGGTCGGTCCGACGCTTGATTCAGGATTTTGCGTCATGCCCCAAACGATGGCACGGGTATACCCACCGGGGGTAGGGACCATTGGCCCTAGAAAAGGCCGTGCCTATGTGTTCGGCTTGCCGTATGGCCGGACCGACGAGGCGGGCGGTGCTTGCCGCGCTCGGCGCGGGCAGCATCCTGGGTCTGGCCCATCTGCGTCCGCGGGTGTTTCGGCCTGCGTCGACGGCTATCCGCCTCACGGACGGGGCCGGTTTCATGGGCGCCGGCCACATGGACATGAGCCGCTACATGGAGATGTTCATGCGGCACAGCGAAATCGACCGCGTCGTCGAGGACATTCCCGGCGGGGTGCGCACCACCACCGAATCGACATCGCCAGACCTGACTGCTCAACTGCAAGAGCATGTTTCAAGCATGTACGCCCACCTCGACCGGGGAACCGAAATCCGTTGCATGAGCCAAAGCCTGCCGACGCTTTTCCGTAGTGCCGACGGCTACCGGCGACAGCTCACATTCACGCCCAAAGGCGTGATCGCCGAGGAAACCGCCGACGATCCGGCCCTCACCGATGTCATCCATGCGCACGCGCGCGAGGTCACCGGTTTCGTGCGGGACGGAATGCCCGCCATGATGCAGCAGATGATGGGTCAGGGCGGGATGGGCTGCGGCCGGATGATGGGACCTCGCATGCCTTGACGCCCAATGCCTCAGAAGGGTGGGGGTTCGTCGTCTGGGGGTGCGGGGCCGGTTTGGGTGGGTTGGGTGGCTAGTCGGGTTTGGCGGTTGTGCCGCTGAAGAAGTTTGCGCCGACTGCGACGGTGTGAACAACGAACCGATACGGGCAATCGAACCAGGCCGACGTGTCACAATCACCGCGCCACAACATGTCCGGGGCGTCACTTCACTAAGCGAACCAACTACAGAACATCGTGTCCAGTTGGTATCGCAGACAAACGATTTGGCCTATCAATCGGCGTCGTGGCCAGGGTGGAGTGCTTCTATCTGCGGCGACAATTCGGGTGAATGCTCGAATCGCCGCAGTTGGTTGTATTTGGGTGAAGGGACGTCGGATTGGTTCCTAAGCCTTCTCCGCGCCCACCAGCCAGGCATTTACGTCGTAAAAACCCGGGCCGTCAGGGGCCTTTATTCTTCTGCACGAGACAAAGCTCGATGCGCCACGTGCTAGATCGTAAACGTACTGATCGTCGAACTCCTGAGTACCCGTTTTGCGTTGAAGCGCCACGGTCGCCCGGACCGAAGCATCCTTCAAGTCGTTGATCACGTGCCAGGAATAAAAGCCGCCGCAAGCGTTGTCCGGCCAACTCTCCACCGAAGCTAGGTGGTTTGGGGCCACGGTGTCGGCGAACACAACTCCCGGCGCATCGATGGCCGGAAGGCAGACGGCGAGTAACGCAAGACCATTAGCGACATATCTCACGGTCGTTCTCTCTCCAGGATCAAGACGAATCGTACCGCCATAGCCGCTGAAGAGTTCATCAAATCGGACGCATTCATCGGCCCGCCGACAAGAAATCGCCGCCGTGCTGCCCAATCGGTCCGATGGCCAGCTACCGCAACAATCACGTCCTGTTAGCGGTGATCTGTACGGGAGTGACCACGGCCGTTCTAACAGTGGCAAACGCTGCCTCAGCCTTCCGTCGAGGCGTGCTAGTGCGCATCTGATTGCGCTCGAGCCGAACGGAACTAGAAGGGTGGGGGTTCGTCGTCGGGGGGTGCGGGGCCGGTTTGGGTGGGTTGGGTGGCTAGTCGGGTTTGGCGGTTGTGGTGGCGTTCGGTGGCGATGTGCTGGGCCCGGTTCTGGGCGCGGGTGCGGGTGCGCAGCGGCATCATCGCGCTGCGTTCGCCGCAGCGCTGGGTGCCGGGCACGGGGGCCGGCAGGTCGCCGGTGGGCGCGCACAGGCTGGGGAACAGCAGCGCGCTGCCCGGGGTGGTGACGTAGCTGTGTCCGTCGGGTAGGCGCCAGATCAGGGTGCCATCGGGCAACTGCTCAGGCTGGGGAACAGCAGCGCGCTGCCCGGGGTGGTGACGTAGCTGTGTCCGTCGGGTAGGCGCCAGATCAGGGTGCCATCGGGCAACTGCTCATCGCGCCAGCCCCAGAACGTTTTCAGCAGATGATGTTGGCGGCACAGGCATTTCAGGTTCGACGGATGCGTCGCACCGCCATCGGCGTAGGGGATCGTATGGTCGATATCGCAGTCCACGGCCGGCCGATCACACCCGGGCGCCCGACACGTCAAATCCCGGCACCGCACGAAGTCGGCCAGCCGCGCCGACGGAAGGTAGCGCGGCTCGGCCTGCGTCGGGGCGCTCACCGGCACCAGCCTCGCGGAGCCGGCCAACTCCGCGACCACCTCGGCGGAGATCAGCCCGTCCACTCCCACCTCCGACGCCGGAGCCGACCCGCGGCCCTGCACGGTGGCCTGCTCGGCGATCACGTGAATGACGACCGGCGTTGTCGGCGCGCGCTTTCCGGCCGCACAATCGGCGCGCCCGCAGCGGCAACCCAGCCGATCCGCCGACGCCGCCAGCGCCCCCAGCGCGTCGGCGCGCCGCTGGTCGAGGTTGCGCGGGTCATGTTCACACACCGTGGCCGCCAAGGCATCCAACCGTTTGTCCAACGCGTGCGCATCCGGGCTGAACAGGCTGCCGTGGATTTCGGACATGCCGCCCTCGAGGTCCTCGATTCCGACGCGGCGCTCATCCTGCGACTGCTCGTGACGGCGCACCGCGTCGACATCGGCATTGGCCACGACCTTGTCGACTTCGCCGGCCAACCGGCCCCGAGTCATCGAGGGCCACCGCGCCGCCCGCACCGCCAGCTCGGCGTCCACGGCGGCCAGCACGGCAGCGTCGGTGATCAGATCGGTGCGGTACACGATCGTCTGAAACAACCGATAGCTGATGTCGCCGGCGCGAAACACCGCGGCCACTTGCGGCAGCCGCTCACGCATCGCCAGCGCATACCTCATGAAGCTGCCCGCCATCGCCAGGCTCACCCGAAACGCCGCAGCCACCTCGGCCCCCACCGCCGCCCAGGTGTCCACCGCCCAATCGGACTCTTCACCGCGCTGGCCGCGGCGCAGCTCGAACAACTCCCCGATCGCATCCAACCGGTCCGCGACTACCTGAGCCTCCAACTTCCACGACGCACACATCCGACCCACCAGGGCGCGTGACCGCTCGCATTGGGGCGGCTCCCAATAGTCATGCAGGCGTCTATCGAACATACGTTCGAGTGTAGTCGGACCCACCGACAACCGTCGGCCGGCGATTACGGCATCCGGGTGCGATGCCGCTTGTCGTGCGGCGGGACGCCGTTCACCCCGCCGGTGGACTGCGCGTAGCTGCCCACGGCGTACGCGACGCCAGCACCCATGATGGCCAACGCGTCGCGGTTGATGTTGTCGGCGGTTTCGTGGGGGCCCTGATAGTTGGGGTCGAACGGGACGCCGGCCTGCCCACCCCACAATCGGGCCTGCACGGTGGTTTTCGGCTGCGTGGCGCCGGCCGTCATGCCCCCGATCGGTACGCCCGCGACCATGAAGGGGTGGTAGTCCGCGAGGGTGCTCAGCGGCATGTCCGCGGGCCGCTTTCCGGCCAGGTTCAGATACCCGGCCAGGGTGCGCTCGATGCCGGCCGAGCCATCGGGGATGTCCGCGTAAGTCACCCCGGGGGCCGGCGGACCGGACTGATCGCCGTCGTCGGTGAAAAAGCCGGCGTTGGGCGAACCCAGCGTGGTGAAGTTCAGGTACATCGCGAGATCGTTGAGCTGACCGCTGTCCAGGCCGAACACGTAATCCATGACGCCGTTGAGCCCGTCCTCGTCAGCGCCCCAGAAGGCGAACCGCACGGCGTTGTTCACCGGCGCCAACGGACCCAGCTGCAGCGCCGTTTCCAGCACCGCGGCGACCCCGGATCCGTCGTCGTTGATGCCGGGACCGCCACGCGAGCTGTCGAGATGCGCCCCGACCATGACCACTTCGTGCGGAGAACCGGTCTTGGTCTGCGCCAGCACGTTTCGCGATGTGATCTTGGTGTTCTGGGCGTCGAGCAGCAGATGTATGGGCGCGCTCGCGCCGGCGAGCGCGGTCGCCGCGGACCGGCCCGCGACCGCGACCGGCACGGTCAGCTGCTTGAAGTAGCCCGGATTGAACAAGGTGGCCGGGGCGCCCTGGCCAGCCGGCGCACTGAGCACGACCAGCGCGGCGGCGCCCTTGGCCACCGCGCTGTTCTGCTTGTCCACCACCGAACAACGCGCGTCGTCGACGACGGCGATCGAGCCCTTGGGCAGCGTGGCCGGATAATCGCCGGCCGCACAGCCCGAGGGCTGGGCGGGGTGGACGGGCTGGCCGGTCAGGCCACCGGGCGGTGTCTGGACCAACAACGACGCCTGGTCGACGGGGTAGCTGCGGCCGCCGATCGTCAGCGCCGGCTTGCCCGGGGAAACGCTGTATAGCCGGTCGAACTGCGGGGTCATCACCTCAAACCCCCTGTCGCGCAGGGCCTTGGCCACGTAGTCGACGCTGGCGTCGTATCCCGGCGTGCCGTCCGCCCGGTTTCCCTTGTTGGCGTTGGCGATGTCCTGCAGCGCGCGCAGATGGGCGAACATCTGGTCGGCGGTCACTTTTCCGGCCAGGCCGCGACCCAAATCCGGTGCGGCGGCGGGTGATCCCGGCCGCGCCGACGAGCAGCCCGCCACCAGCGCGGTCGCCAGCAGCAGTGCCGCCCCCAGCCGGCGGCTCATGGCTTCGTGAGCACGTGACGCGTGCGGTCCTCCATCGTGGGCACCCCATTGTGGCCGCCGAGGTCTTGGGCGTAAAGGCCGAGCGCGTAGGCGACGCCGCCGCCGTTGATGCCCAGCGCGGTCTTGTCGATGTGCTCGAGGGTGTCGGTCTTCTGGTGATAGTTCGGGTCGAACGGCTGGTCGGCGGTCCCACCCCACAACTTTGCCTGCTCCGCAGACATTTTCACCTCGGCGCCGGAGAACAGACCGCCGGCGGGAATGCCCGCCAGGGTGAACCCGTCGTAGTCGGAGCGTCCGTCAAAAGACGTGTCCTGCGCGGTTTTTCCGGCGGACTTCAGGTAGGCGACCAGCGTCCGCTCGATACCGGCCGACCCCTCCGGTACCACCGGCTGCCCGCGGGCGTCGGCCGGCAGCGATTGATCCCCGTCATAGGTGAAGTAGCCGGGGTTCGGCGACGCGAGCATGTCGAAATTCAAGTACAGCGCAATGTTTTTGAGCCCAGTCAGGTCAAGCGATTCGACGTAGTTGCGCGATCCGATCAGGCCGAGTTCTTCTGCCCCCCAGAACCCGAATCGCACCGCGTTGTGCACCTGTGGCGAACTACCCAGCCGCAGCGCGGTTTCCAATATCGCGGCCACTCCCGAACCGTTGTCGTTGATGCCCGGTCCCTCGGGCACGCTGTCCAGGTGCGCGCCCGCCATGACGACGTTGGTCGTCGATCCCGTCTTGGTCTGAGCGATCACGTTGCGGGCCTTGAAGCTCTGCACACTTGCGTTCAGCTTGATGGTGGCCGGTCCCGGCTGGGTACGCAGTTGCACGCCGACGGACTTGGTCACGCTCACCACCGGAATCTTGACGTTCGTGTCCGGCCCCAGCGTCCCGCCCATCTGTTGCTCGTCGACGTTGTCGGCGACGATCATCGCGGCCGCACCGCGCTGCGCCGCGACGTCCTCCTTGTGAGCGAACGGGCACGTGCCTCGGTCCACCAGGACCACGGCCCCCTGCACCGGGAGGTTGCCGTAATCCGAGGCCGCGCAACCGGGGGCGTTGTTTGCGGGAATGGCGACCAGCGGTCCGCTCACCCCGTCCGGTGGGGTGCCGAGACTGAAGTCGAGCGCGTGCGCCTCGACCGGCCTGCCACCCACCGTCACCTCCGGCTTGTCCCCATGAAACACCCGCGCGGAGAATTCGGGGGTCTGCACGTCGAAGCCACTGCCGCGCAACGTGTTTACGACGTAGTCGACGCTGGCCTCGTAACCGGGGGTGCCCACCGCCCGGGTGCCGTTGTTGGCGTTGGCGATGTCCTGGAGCTTTGTCAGGTGGGCCAGCATTGCGTCGGCCGTGACTTTGTCGTGCAGCGCGCCGGCGAACTTGGCCGCGTCGGGGTTGCCGGTCGCTTGTGGCGAGGACCGATGGAAGCAACCGGCCGAGAATGCGGTAAGCGCGACCACAACGAGCGCCGCCGGAATCGTCGTGAATTTGTTCACCATCGCGCCCCAGGTTAGACCGCGCGACGAGCGGCCGGGATCAGGACACGGCGGTATCAGACATAGAGCGCATTGAACGGCGCAAAGGGAATGTTGCGCACCACAAACCAGGCCGCGACCAGCGTCAGCGTCAGCACCGCGGACCAGCGACCGTGCTGCCAGCTCCGAACCCGTCTGCCCGCCACCCGTCCATAGGTCCAGGCAAGGTACGCCCATACCAACAGCACGACGGCCGCCAGGCCCAATGCGTTGAACCTGGCGGCCGCCATGACATTGCCGTGCATCAGGGAATACAGCATGCGCAGGCTGCCGCATCCCGGACAGTCGATCCCCAACAGCGCCTTGGTGGGACACACCGGCAGCGGACCATTGGGAGTGGTCGGGTCACCCGCCCAGATGGCGGCGCACATCAACGTCGTGGAAGCGGCCACCACCAGTGGCGCTCCCAGACTCAGCGGCGCCGACCCTTGACGGGTCACCATAGTGCGAACCTGGCTCAGAACATCGCGGCGAGCGCCGCATTGGTGTTCGTGTTGAGCGCGCCGACCGCCATCAGGATGCCGTAGATGATGCCCACGACGACACCGATGACCGCCGACCAGATCACCCATTTCTTGGCGCTGTCGGCGGACGCCTGCGCCTCGGCATAACGGCCCTGCGCCCAGAGACCGTTGACTTGGCTGGACTTGACGATCGCCACGATCCCGAAGGGGAGGCAGCAGAACAGGGTCACCAGGATGGACCACACCAAATAGTTATTCGGCGCTTGCCCGGCGGGCTGCTGCGGCGGGTAACCAGGCGGCGGAGGGGGCGGTGCCGGCGGTTGTGTCATGAATTCTCCAGTCCCGAGAAGTTAGCTGGCGTAAAGCGGTGCTAACCATACCCGAGCACAGTCGCGGCGGCACTAGCAATTTGAAAATCCCGTTCGGACCCGCTCACGTGCGGCGCGGCCGCCCCTCCGCGTTAAGGCTCCGTTCCCCCGCCGGCGCATCACGAAAAAGACTGGCAAGAAAACGGTTTCGGAAGCGCGCGTTACCGCCCGTTGCGCTGCGGTGTTGAGAAAGATGCCGAGACAGACAATTGCCAGCGGAATGTGTTGCTTTGTCTGGACATATCCCTACGATCCCTACTTAGCGGAAGTATGTTTCTCCGGTGAGCGACGCTGGTCCCACAACCGCTTAGGAGTCAGAGGATGTCTCATCTCAGCAACGCGTTGCGGGTCGCCACGGCCGCGGCGTCCGCGTGCGGTTGCGCCTTAGCGGGCACGGCCACCGCGACCGCGGATCCCGCGAACACCGGTAGCTCGTCGGACATCAACACGCTTGCGGCGTCGCTGTCGAAGGGCTACGGGCTGAACAACTGCACCGCCCAGAGCATCACGACTGGCGAACTGGCGTCGCTGACCTGCGGGCAGAGTCCCGACCCGAGCGGGCCGGTGCAGGCCAAGTACATCCTGTTCAACAACGGCGAGAACCTGGTCGGCTCGTTCAAGGCCAGCATCAAAGACGACGTGCTGGGCACCTGTGGGGACAGCGGCCAATCCCCCACCAGTTGGCACCAGGGCAGCAACAGCGGCAATGCCGGACAGGTCGCATGTGGGACGTATCAGAACGCCGCGGAGATCATCTGGACCTCGGACGCCAAGAACATCTTGAGCTATATCCGCGGGTCCAACAACGACGCCGCCGCGCTGTACCAGTGGTGGCGCGCCAACGGCTGACTAAGCAATTGGGGGGCAACGGGTTTCGGCATCACCCATCCAACAACCATAGGGAGTCAACAAAAATGTCACACCTCAACACCGCGCTGCGCGCCCTGTCGGCGGCAGCGCTCACCGGCGGTTTGGCCTTCGCGGGAAGCGCCACCGCGGTCGCGGAACCCAACACCGGCACCGCAGCCGATATGAACACGCTGGCCGCCAACCTGTCGAAGGGCTACGGCCTCAACAACTGCAAGTCGCAGGAGTTGACCGAATCCGGTGAGCTGGCCGAGCTCCTGTGCGGGCAGAGCCCTGACCCAAGCGGACCCGGCTCGGGCGTCTACGCCCTCTTCTCCAACGGCACCAACTTGGCCTCCGCGTTCAGTTCCACCATCAAGGACGTATCCCTGGCCGCGTGCGGGGACGCCGGGCAGTCACCGGGAACCTGGAAGCAGAACGGCCAGACCGGCGGCCAGATCGCCTGCGGCACCTACAAGAACTACGCGACGTTGACGTGGACCACCGACGCCAAGAACGTCCTGGGGCACCTCACCTCGTCCAACTCCGACGTCAACGCCCTCTACCAGTGGTGGCGCACGAACGGCTGACCCTCACCACCGCGCGGACACCAGTTCGGCTACGGCACGCATCCCGGCGGCGTTGGGGTGCAACGGCGCCGCCCGGCCCGGTAGCGGCACACCGGGTCTCGTGGTCCACGGCTCCGGCGACCACGCGTGGTGCTCCCGGCTGGCCGCCGCGGCGCCGACCACTTCGCAGCCGGTGGCCGTCGCCGCGTCTGCCGTGAGCCGTTCCAGCGTCGCGGCCACGTGGCGCCCGAGGTCGGCGTCCGCGACCGAGAGCGGGGCGGCCGGCGTGCCCGACGGCGGCAGCACGGTCAGGTAGTCGACGAAGAAGACTCGGGCCCGCGGTGCGCGATCGCGCACCGCGAGACCGACGGCGCACAACGACTCGAACACCGCGTCCAAGGCCTGATTCCGCGCATCCCGGTCCAGCAGTGCGGAAAGGCGCGGACCGAGCAGCGGCAGGCGCCGGACGGCTCGCGGCAAGGAGGCGGCCATCAGCAGCGGGATGTAGCCGACGTCGTTGCCGCCGATCGTGATGGTCACCAGGCTTTCCGAACCGTTCAGCGCGGTGACTTGGGGCGGCGCGCCGCGCTGGTGGTCTGCGAGCACGTGAGCGGTGGTCGCGCCGGAAAATGTGACGTCTACCAGATCGAGGTCGCATCGCTGCGCGACCAAGTGCGCATAGTTGCGCGCCGACCGGCCGGAGCCCCAGGGAGCCCCGGTGGCACGGGGTCCGATGCCGGGACCGGCGGCCATCGAACTACCCAGCGCGACATAGCGTTTCATCGTTCTGGACTGGACGCCTGTGCCCAGAAGCGCTTGGGAATCCGTCCCGCCCGGCGGGCCAGATAGCCGGCGGTGACCGCGGCGGCCATCGCGGCCGCCATCGTCGCCGGATCTGCGGCGCGGGTCACCGCGGTGGCCAAAAGCACGGCGTCGCAACCCAACTCCATCGCCAACGCGGCGTCGCTGGCGGTGCCGATGCCGGCGTCGAGCACCACCGGAACGCCGGCCCGGGCGACGATCATCTCGATGTTGTGCGGGTTGGTGATGCCAAGGCCGGTGCCGATCGGCGAACCCAGCGGCATCACCGCCGCGCATCCGGCGTCTTCGAGCCGGCGCGCCAACACCGGGTCGTCATTGGTGTAGGGCAGTACGACGAACCCTTCGTCTACCAATTGCTCCGCGGCCCGGACCAATTCGACCGCGTCGGGCAGCAACGTGCGTTCGTCGGCGATCACCTCCAGCTTGACCCAGTTGGTGTTCAGCGCCTCGCGGGCCAGCTGCGCGGTGAGCACCGCCTCGGCCGCGCTGCGGCACCCCGCGGTATTGGGCAGCGGCGTGATGCCGAGCCGGTTGAGCAGGTCCAGCAGGCCCGTCCCACCCTCCGCGTCGACCCGCCGCATCGCGACGGTGGTCAACTCGGTGCCCGACGCGACCAGCGCCTCCTCCAGCGCGGCCAGGCTGGTCGCTCCCCCGGTCCCCATGATGAGCCGCGAGGCGAAGCTGCGGTCGCCGATCGTGAGCTTCAATTCAGCCACCCTGCACCGCCGTCACCACTTCGAGTCGGACCGGCCCGGAAAACCCGGAAAGCTTTGTCGTCCAGTTGGATCGTGGCAGCACGGCGTCGCCCATCGCCACCGCGACTCCCCGGTCCGGATAGCCCAGCGACTGCAGCAGCGCGGCCACCGTCGTCTGCTCGTCGACATCGACCTGCTGATCGTTGACCACCACGATCATGACGGCGCTCCGACCGGGGCCAGTTGAGAGACGATCTGTTCCGCGGTCCACGGCGCAAGCAGGAATCCGGATCGGCCGTGGCCGACTGCCACCAGGATTCGCTCGTCCAGCCGTCGCACCAGCGGCAGGTTGTCCGGTGTCATCGGACGCAGCCCGGCGGCGCACTCGGCCAGCTCGTATTCGCCGAGTGCGGGCAACACCGCACACGCGTCGTCGAGCAGGTCCCGCACTCCGGAGACCGCCGGCGCGGTGTCGCGCCCGTGTTCGTACTGGGTGGCGCCGACGACCACCCCGTCCGCACGTGGAACCAGATACACCTGCCGCCCGTGCACGCGGGCCCGAATGACGCGCTGCGGCACCGGCATACACCCCCGGCGCCAACGCAGGCGCAGCACCTCGCCCTTGACCGGGCGCACCGGCAGGCCGGGCCACAGCGCGGGGGCGTCGATCCCGTTGGCGATCACCACCGCGTCGCCGTCGACCGCCAGGTCGTGCGCCGGCGGCGCCCATCGCACCCCGAGGCGCTCGCATTCCGCGGACAGGGCGTCCAGCACCGCGCGGTTGTCAACCGCCAGCTCGGTGGGGGCCCGAAAGCCATGCCGGATGCCTTGTGCCAGCAGCGGTTCGGTATCCCGGGCGGCCGACTCCCAGACCACCGGATGCCCCTGCGCGGACAGCCAGTCGGCGACGGTGCGCAGGTCGGCGACGTCGGCCCGGTCGACGGCGACCACCAGCGACTCCCGGGCGGTGACCACGTGCGCCGGGAGCCCGTCCAGGAAACCGCCCTCGCGCCACAGCCGCAGCGACTCCAGCCCCAGCTGCAGCAGCCGCTCCTCACCGGGCCAGCCCTCGCTGTGCGGGGCCAGCATGCCGCCGGCGACCCAGGACGCGCCCTTCTCGGAAGTGCGGTGCACCCGGACCGACCAGCCGGCCTGCGCGGCGCGGCGCGCCACCGCCAGCCCGATAACGCCGCCGCCGATGACCGCCAACGACCCAAGGTCTGCTGGCATCCCGTCCATTCTGGGCCTCCCTTCGCCGGCATGACCCGGATCAGGTGTGACGGTAAGGGCAGGCGCGCCCACTCTCAGACCCCGTTCCCGGGACTCCCGTGTCTGTACGTTCTTCGGCTCCCACGCTAGCGCGCTAGCGTCGCGGTGTGCATCAGCGAGTTATCCGCCTGGCGGCCGCGCGGCTGTATCTGTGCACCGACGCGCGCCGCGAACGCGGCGATTTGGCCGAGTTCGCCGACGCCGCGCTGGCCGGCGGGGTCGACATCATCCAGCTGCGCGACAAGGGGTCGCCCGGTGAGCAGCGGTTCGGGGCCCTCGAGGCGCGCGACGAGCTGGCGGCGTGCGAGATCCTGGCCGACGCGGCCCGTCGGCACGGCGCCCTGTTCGCGGTCAATGACCGGGCGGACATCGCCCGGGTCGCGGGTGCCGACGTGCTGCACCTGGGGCAGGGCGACCTGCCGCTGGGAGCGGCCCGCGACATCGTCGGCCCCGACACGCTGCTCGGCCTGTCCAGCCACGACTCCGACCAGGCCGCCGCGGCCGCCGAGGGCGCGGCTGACTATTTCTGCGTCGGCCCGTGCTGGCCCACCCCGACCAAACCGGACCGCGAAGCGCCGGGCCTGGGGCTGGTGCGGGCGGCCGCCAACCTCGGCGGCGAGAAGCCCTGGTTCGCGATCGGCGGCATCGACGAGCGGCGACTGCCCGAGGTGCTCGAAGCCGGCGCCCGGCGGATCGTGGTGGTGCGCGCGATCACGGCGGCCACCGACCCGCGGGCCGCGGCGCAGCGGCTCAGTTCAGCGCTTGCAGCAGGGAGTTGATGCGGGGATGGAGCGGCGCCTCGTCAGCGTCCCCCGGCATGCACCAGACGAAGACGCCGGCCTCGATCTCGATCGTGCGCGGCAGGTGACGCCGTCGTTCGTCGCCCTGGCCCAGCGGCACCAGCGCCGGGGCGGTGCGCAGCCGTTGCCAGCTCGCCGCGAAGCCGGGATGCAGCGGCAACTCGGCCACCCGCTCCTCGGCGACCCAGCGCATCTCGGCGCTCTCCCGGTTGGGCACGGTGTGCAGCTGCTCGGCCGCGTCGGCGACGACCGTGGTGTAGGTCCAGCGCCCGCCGCCGAGCCCGGCGACCTCGGCGGTGACCACCGTCGACCGCACGGTCACCAGCTCGCCCGGCAGACCGGCCTCCTCGTGCGCCTCGCGCACCGCGGTCTCCTCCGGCGTCTCGTGGCTGTCGCGGGCCCCGCCCGGCAGGCCCCAGGTCCCGCCCTGATGGCTCCACACGGCGCGATGCTGCAGCAGCACCGCGGGGGTGCCGTCCGGCCGCGGGGCCCGCAGCAACAGACCCGCCGCGCCGAAACGGCCCCAATAGTGGGCGCCGCTGTCGGAAACCACCCAGCCGTCACCGTCGCCCTGCACGCGTTCAGGATATGCACGTGATCGGCTGGTCAATTGGTCTGCCTCCACCCATCCGCCGCAACATTCTCTTAGAATTCGCTTATAGAGTTTGGTGCAGCGTTCCAGTGGCCGGCGAAAGATGAGGGCTGATTCGACGTGACGGTTGAGCTGGCGCACCCGTCGACGGAACCGCAGGGGTCGCGGTCGCCGGCCGAACCAGCCCATCCGCGCTGGTGGTTCGTCTCCACCACACCCGGTCGCATCCTGAGCATCGGAATCGTGCTGGCGGTGCTCGGCGGCATCTGCGCCTTCGCCACCTCGACCACGATCAACCACCGGCAGCAGGTGCTGACCACGGTGCTCAACCACACCGAGCCGCTGTCGTTCGCCGCCGGACGGCTCTACACCACCCTCTCGGTGGCCGACGCCGCGGCGGCCACCGCGTTCATCGCCGAGGCCGAGCCGCAGCCCGTCCGGCAGCGGTACGAGCAAGCCATCACCGACGCGGCGGTGGCGGTCACCCGGGCGTCCAGCGGGCTCACCGACGAACCGCTGGTGCAGCTGCTCGGCCGGATCAACGCCGAGCTGGCCGTCTACACCGGCCTGATCGAAATCGCGCGCACCAACAACCGGGAGGGCAACCCGGTCGGTTCGTCGTACCTGTCGGAGGCCTCGGGGCTGATGCAGTCGACGATCCTGCCCGACGCGGCGCAGCTGTATCAGGCGACGTCGGAGCGGGTGGACGCGGAAACCACCGCGTCCACCCAGATTCCGGCGCCGGTCATCCTGGTGGTCACCGCGACCGCGGTCTTTGGCGCCTTCTCCCACCGGTGGCTGGCCCGGCGCACCCGCCGCCGGATCAACCCGGGGCTGGTCGTTGGCGGCCTCGCTATTCTCGTCATGGTGGTATGGGTCGGAACTGCGCTAACGATCTCCACGGCCGCCAGCCGTAGCGCCAAGAACACCGCCGCGGACTCGCTGCGGATCGTGACCAACGTCGCGATCACCGCCCAGCAGGCCCGCGCCGACGAGACGCTATCGCTGATCCGCCGCGGGGACGAGGAGAAGCGCAAGCAGTCGTTCTATCAGCGCATCGACTCCATGCACTCCCAGCTCGACCAGTACATGGTCCGCAGCGACGCCGTCGACAAGCCCGATCTGGAGGGGGCCGACCAGCTGCTGCTGCGCTGGCGGCAGGCCAACGACCGGATCACCTCCTACATCTCGGTGGGTAACTACCGGGCGGCCACGCAGGTGGCCCTCGGCAGCAGCGAGGACGACTCCACGCCGGCCTTCGACAAGCTCGAGGACCAGTTGGTCAAGGCCATCGACCAGAGCCGCACCCACCTGCGCAACGACGTCCTGAGCGCGCGCAGCGGGCTGTCCGGCGCCCAGGTGGGCGGCGTGGTGCTCAGCCTCGGCGCCGCCATCGCGGTGGCCCTGGGCCTGTGGCCCCGGCTGAGAGAGTATCGATGACGACGCGGCCGGGCCGGTTGCGGCGGGCGGGCGCCGCGCTCGCCGCGGTGGCCGCGGTCGCGGGGTGCTCGCACACTGAATCGATGACGGTGGCCAACGTGCCGACACTGCCGCCGCCCACCCCGGTCGGCATGCAGCAGTTGCCGCCGGAGCCGCCGCTGCCGGCCGACGACGCCAGCCAGAGTTGCGACCTGACCGCGAGCCTGCGGCCCTTCCCCACCAAGGCCGAGGCGGACGCCGCCGTCGCCGACATCCGCGCCCGCGGCCGGCTGATCGTCGGGCTCGACATCGGCAGCAACCTGTTCAGCTTCCGCGACCCGATCACCGGCGAGATCACCGGTTTCGACGTCGACATCGCCGGGGAGATCGCCCGCGACATCTTCGGCGCCCCGTCGCACGTCGAATACCGCATCCTGTCGTCCGACGAGCGCGTCACCGCGCTGCAGAACTCCGAGGTCGACGTGGTGGTCAAGACCATGACGATCACCTGCGAGCGGCGCAAGGAGGTCAACTTCTCGACCGTCTACCTCGACGCCAACCAGCGCATCCTGGCCCCGCGCGATTCCCCGATCGCCAAGGTGGGCGACCTGTCCGGCAAGCGGGTCTGCGTGGCCAAGGGCACGACGTCGCTGCACCGGATCCGCCAGATCGACCCGCCGCCGATCGTGGTGTCGGTGGTGAACTGGGCCGACTGCCTGGTGGCGATGCAGCAGCGCGAGATCGACGCCGTCAGCACCGACGACTCGATCCTGGCCGGGCTGGTCGAAGAGGACCCCTACCTGCACATCGTCGGCCCGAACATGGCGACCCAGCCCTACGGCATCGGGGTCAACCTCACCAACACGCCGCTGGTGCGGTTCGTCAACGGCACGCTGGAGCGGATCCGCCGGGACGGCACGTGGAACACGTTGTACCGCAAGTGGTTAACCGTACTGGGGCCGGCACCCGCCCCACCCACGCCGAGGTACTCGGACTGATGACCGAGTCAGAGAGCACCGAACAGCCGGAATCCGGCCCCGAAGACGTGAGCCCGGGCACCCAACCGCCGGACACGCAGGGCGGCGGCCCGACGACGGGGCGCATCCAGGCCACCCAGGCGCTGTTCCGGCCCGACTTCGACGATGACGACGACGACTTTCCGCACATCTCGCTGGGCACGCTGGACAGCGATCAGCAAGACCGGGTGACGGTGGGGACGCGGGTGCTGCCACCGGTCAGGCACCTTGGTGGCGGCCTGGTCGAGATTCCGCGGGTGCGCGACATCGACCCGCTCGAGGCCCTGATGACCAGCCCGGTGGTGCCGGAGGGCAAGCGGTTCTGCTGGAACTGCGGGAAACCGGTCGGCCGGTCGGGCAAGGAGGGCAAGGGCAAGTCGGAGGGTTGGTGCCCCGCGTGCGGCAGCCCGTATTCGTTTCTGCCACAGCTGAATCCGGGTGACATCGTCGCCGGCCAGTACGAGGTCAAAGGCTGCATCGCGCACGGCGGCCTGGGGTGGGTGTATCTGGCGGTCGACCACAACGTCAACGACCGCCCGGTGGTGCTCAAAGGCCTGGTGCACTCCGGTGACGCGGAGGCCCAGGCGATCGCGATGGCCGAGCGGCAGTTCCTGGCCGAGGTGGTTCACCCGCAGATCGTGCAGATCTTCAACTTCGTCGAGCACAAGGACCGCGCCGGCAACCCGGTCGGCTACATCGTCATGGAGTACATCGGTGGGCAGCCGCTCAAGCACGGCAAGGACAGGAAGCTGCCCGTCGCGGAGGCCATCGCCTACCTGCTGGAGATTTTGCCGGCGCTGACCTATCTGCACTCGATCGGCTTGGTCTACAACGACCTCAAGCCGGAGAACATCATGCTCACCGAGGAGCAGCTGAAGCTGATCGACCTTGGCGCGGTGTCGCGGGTCAACTCGTTCGGCTACCTGTACGGCACGCCGGGCTTCCAGGCGCCGGAGATCGTGCGGACCGGCCCGACGGTCGCGACCGACATCTACACCGTGGGGCGCACCCTCGCGGCGCTGACGGTGAACATGCCAACCCGTAATGGCCGTTACGTCGACGGCCTGCCCGAAGACGACCCGGTGCTGAAGACCTACGACTCGTACCGCCGGTTGCTGCGCCGCGCCACCGACCCCGACCCGCGGCGCCGGTTCGCCAGCACCGAGGAGCTGTCCGCCCAGCTGATGGGCGTGCTGCGGGAGGTGGTCGCCCAGGACACCGGCGTGCCGCGACCCGGTCTGTCGACGATCTTCAGCCCGAGCCGCTCGACGTTCGGGGTAGACCTGCTGGTCGCGCACACCGACGTCTACCTGGACGGCCAGGTCCACTCGGAGCGCCTGACGGCCCGCGAGATCGTCACGGCGCTGCAGGTGCCGCTGGTCGACCCGGCCGACGTCGCCGCCCCCGTCCTGCAGGCCACGGTGCTCTCCCAACCGGTGCAAACCCTCGACTCGTTGCGCGCGGCCCGCCACGGCACGCTGGACGCCGACGGCGTCGAGGTGTCCGAGTCGACCGAGTTGCCGCTGATGGAGGTTCGCGCGCTGCTGGACCTGGGAGACGTGGCCAAGGCCACCCGCAAGCTGGACGACCTGGCCGAGCGGGTGGGCTGGCAGTGGCGGCTGGTCTGGTACAAGGCCGTCGCCGAGCTGCTCACCGGCGACTATGATTCCGCCACAATGCATTTCACCGAGGTGCTGGACACCTTCCCCGGCGAACTGGCGCCGAAATTGGCGCTGGCCGCCACCGCCGAGCTGGCCGGCAACGTCGACGAGCAGAAGTACTACCAGACGGTGTGGAAGACCAACGACGGGGTGATCTCGGCGGCCTTCGGCCTGGCGAGATGGCTGTCCGCCGAGGGTGATCGCGCCGGCGCGGTGCGCACGCTGGACGAAGTGCCGCCCACCTCAAGGCATTTCACCACCGCGCGGCTGACGAGTGCGGTGACCCTGCTGTCCGGGCGGACGAAGAGCGAGATCAGCGAGGAGGACATCCGCGACGCTGCCCGGCGCGTGGAGGCGCTGCCGCCAACCGAACCACGCGTGCTGCAGATCCGCGCGCTGGTGCTCGGCTGCGCTATGGACTGGCTGGAGGACAACAAGGCCAGCACCAACCACATCCTGGGTTTCCCGTTCACCGAGCACGGGCTGCGGCTGGGCGTCGAGGCCGCGCTGCGCAACCTGGCCCGGGTCGCGCCCACCCAACGCCACCGCTACGCGTTGGTGGACATGGCGAACAGAGTGCGGCCCACGAGCACGTTCTAGATCGTCGGCTCTCCCGGGGGTCTCTCCCTCGCATCTTTCTTCCCTGGCGTCGAGCGTGCGTCCAGGGCGGCGACACGCCGTCAGGCCCCGCCCTCAGCGCACACTCAAAGCCGTGACCGCACGCTCAACAGGTCAGCGCGGCAACGCACTCGCGGGCGATGGCGAGTTCTTCGTTGGTGGGTATCACCAGCACGGCTATCGGCGACGCCTCGGCGGAGATCTGCCGGGCGCCCTTGCCGCCGCCGAGGTTGCGGCGTTCGTCGAGCACGATGCCCAACTCCTCCAGCCCGGCCACCGCGTCGCGGCGCACCGCCGCATCGTTTTCCCCGATGCCGGCGGTGAAGGTGATGACATCGGTGTGCCCGAGCACCGCCAGGTAGGCGCCGATGTACTTGCGCAGCCGGTGAGTGAACACGCCGTAGGCCAATTGGGCTGCGTCGTCGCCCGATTCGATCATGGTGCGCAGCCGGCGGAAGTCACGCTCGCCGGACAGGCCCAGCATCCCCGACCGCTGGTTGAGCATGGACTCGACCTCGTCGACGCCCATCTCCGCGGTGTGGCAGAGATAACTGACGATGCTGGGGTCGATGTCACCGCTGCGGGTGCCCATCACCAGGCCCTCCAGCGGCGTCAGGCCCATCGACGTGTCGAGGGGCCGCGTCCCGGCGATCGCCGAGGCAGAGCAGCCGTTACCCAGATGCAGCACAATCTGTTTCAGGCCGCGCAGGGGCCGGCCCAGGAAGGCGGCGGCCTGCTCGCTGACATACCGGTGCGACGTGCCGTGGAACCCATAGCGGCGGATCCGCCAGCGTTCGGCCAGGCCGCGGTCGATGGCATAGGTCGCGGCCGCGGGCGGCATGTCATGGAAGAACGCCGTGTCGAAGACCGCGATATGCGGAACGTCCGGAAGCAGCTTGCGCGCCACCTCGATCCCTTTGACCGCGGGGGGATTGTGCAGCGGCGCCAATTCCGACAATTCGTCCAGCTTGTCGAGCACCGCGTCGTCCACCGGTGTGGGCTTATAGAACGTCTGGCCGCCGTGCACGACCCGGTGGCCCACCGCCACCAAATCACAATCGCGTAGGTCGATGCCCTGCTCGGACAGCGCGTCGAACGCTTGCCGCAGCGCCGTGTCGTGGTCGCGAACCGGGGACGACTCCTCCCCGATCCGTTCGACGTTGCCCGTCGCCAGGGCCTCGCCGGAGTCGGGTTCGACCAACTGGTATTTCAGCGACGACGAGCCGGAGTTGATCACCAGGACAGTCCGGTTGGCGTTAACCACGGCCACCCTGCGCCTGAATCGCGGTGATGGCAACCGTATTCACGATGTCTTCGACCAACGCACCCCTGGACAAATCGTTCACCGGCTTGCGTAAGCCCTGCAGCACCGGCCCTATCGCGATCGCCCCCGCACTGCGCTGCACCGCCTTGTAGGTGTTGTTCCCGGTGTTGAGGTCGGGAAAGATCAGCACGGTGGCGCGGCCGGCCACCGGCGAGTCGCGCAGCTTGGCGGCCGCGACCGACGGCTCAATCGCGGCGTCGTACTGGATCGGACCCTCGACGGGCAGCTCCGGCGCCCGGGAGCGCACCAATTCCGTTGCCGCCCTCACCTTGTCCACATCGGCTCCGGCACCGGAATCGCCGGTGGAATAGGACAGCATGGCCACCCGCGGCTCGATGCCGAATTGCGCGGCGGTGCGCGACGACGAGATGGCGATGTCGGCCAGCTGTTCCGGCGTCGGGTTGGGGACGATCGCACAGTCACCGTAGGCCAGCACCCGGTCGGGCAGGCACATGAAGAAAACGCTGGAGACGGTGGAGACGTCGGGGATGGTCTTGATGATTTCGAAGGCCGGCCGAACGGTGTGCGCGGTGGTGTGCGCCGCGCCGGACACCATTCCGTCGACCATGCCGTTGTGCACCATCATGGTGCCGAAGTATGTGGCGTCGCACATGATCTCGCGGGCGTGCTCGACCGTGATCCCCTTTGCCTTGCGCAACTCGGCGTACTGGTCGGCGAATTGATAGCGCAATTCGCTGGTGCGCGGGTCGATCACCTTCGCATCACCGAGGTCCACACCGAGTTCCGCTGCACGCAAACGGATTCCGGCTTCATCGCCGAGGATCGTCAGGTCGGCGATCTGGCGCTGCAGCAGCCGCCCGGCCGACTTGAGGATACGGTCGTCGTCGCCTTCGGGGAGCACGATCCGCTTGCGATCCGCGCGGGCCAGCAGGTGCAGGCGGTGGGTGAACATCTGTGGCGTGGTCACGGTCGGGATCGGAATGGCGAGCTGCGCCAACATGTCCCCGATATCGACGTAGCGGTCCATCAGCTCCAGCGCGGTGTCGATCTTGCGCTGCGAGGTGGCCGTCACCCGGCCGCGAGCCGATGCCGCGGCGCTGGCCGTATCGTAGGTGCCCAGCTTGGTGGTGACGATGGGCAGCCGAAGCCGCAGGCCGGCCACCAGAGCGCTGATCGACGGATGCAGCTCGAACCCACCGTTGAGGACCATGCAGGACAGGGACGGAAAGCCTTCAGCCGCATGGGCGCTGGCGACCGCCAGCACCACGTCCGAGCGGTCACCGGGGGCGATGACCGCCACCCCGTCTGACAGCCGTTCCAGCACGTGGTCGGCGGTCATCCCCGCGACCATCACGCCCAGCACTTCACGCCCCATCAGTGCGGTGTCACCGCTGACCAGCGTTCCGTTCACCGCCTTCTGCAGGTCTGAGACCGCGGGGGCGGGCAGCAGCGGCTCGTTCGGCAGCACGTAACTCTGCGGAGCGAACGTGCGCAGCGCCTCGGCCACCGCGCTCATCTGCGATGGCTCGCAACGGTTGGCCACCACCGCCGCGGTGTGAGCGTGCTGGGCGGCCAACTCGTCCAGACACCCCTGCACGACATGCACGACGTCCTCGGCGGTGCGCCCCTTGGCCCGCACCACCAGCAGCACCGGTGCGCCGAGGTTGACCGCGATCCGGGCGTTGACGGAAAGCTCAGCGGGGCTGGCGACATCGGTGTAGTCACTGCCGACGATCACCACCGCGTCGCACGCTTCGGCCATCGCGTGGTACCGGTCGACGATGTCGGCGAGCGCGGCGTCGCGGTCGGCGTGCAACTCCTGATAGGTCACGCCCACGCACCGCTCGTAGGGCAGGCCGGCGGTGCTGTGCGCCAGCAGCAGCTCGAGGATGTAGTCGCGGTCTTCGCCGAACCGGGCGATCGGCCGGAACACCCCGACCTTGGCCACGGTCGCGGCGAGGTGGTGCATGATCCCCAGCGCGATCGCCGACTTGCCGGTGTCCCCCTCGGGCGCCGCGATGTAGATCGCGGAGGGTTGGGAATCCGGCCGGGAGGCCTCGGTCACGCTGAACGCCGCCCTATGAGGCCAGCCTGCGCAGCCTGGGCGCGAGGTCCTTCTCGAACAGCTCCAGGAAGCGACGCTGGTCGTGGCCGGGCGCGTGAAACACCAAGTGGTTCAGGCCCCATCCCACGTACTGGGCCACCTTCTCCACGGCCTCGTCGGGGTCCGACGCCACGATCCAGCGCTTGGCGACCTGCTCGATCGGCAGCGCGTCGGCCGCCTTCTCCATCTCGATCGGGTCGTCGATGCTGTGCTTCTGCTCGGCGGTCAACGACAGCGGCGCCCAGAACCGCGTGTTCTCCAGCGCCAGCTCGGGATCCGGGTCGTAGGAGATCTTGATCTCGATCATCTTGTCGACGTCGTCGACGTTGCGCTCCGCGGCGGCCGCTCCCTCCTTCACCGCCGGGATCAGCTTGTCCTTATAGAGCTCTTCGCCCTTGCCGGACGTGCAGATGAAGCCGTCACCCGCGCGGCCCGCGTATTTGGCCACCGCCGGGCCGCCGGCGGCGATGTAGATGGGCACGCCACCCTCCGGCACGTCGTAGATCGAGGCGCCCTTGAGGCGGTAGTACTCGCCGTCGAAGTCGACGCGGTCACCGCGCCACAACTCCCGCATCAACCGCACCGATTCGCGTAGCCGGGCGAAGCGCTCCTTGAACTCCGGCCAGTCGCCCTCGTAGCCGGTGGCGATCTCGTTCAACGCCTCTCCGGTGCCGACGCCCAGGAAGATCCGGTTCGGGTACAGGCAGGCCATGGTGGCGAACGCCTGCGCGATCACCGCGGGGTTGTATCGGAACGTCGGGGTGAGCACCGAGGTGCCCAGCACGATCCGTTCGGTCCGCTCCCCGACCGCCGTCATCCAGGCCAGCGAGAACGGCGCATGCCCGCCCTCGTGCCGCCACGGCTGGAAATGGTCGCTGACGGTAGCGCTGTCCATGCCGTGGCCTTCGGCGGCCACGGCCAGTTCGACGAGCTCACGAGGTGCGAATTGCTCGGCGGACGCTTTGTATCCAAGTTTCAGTTCAGCCACGGGTCATTTCTACTCCTCGGGGCGAACGCTTCTAAACTCGCGGGCATGGGACCGGCGCCGACTCTCGTTCAAGTCACCGACACGGTGTACCTCGCTCAGGGTCACGCCGTGAACTGGACGGTGGTCGCCGACGGCACCGGCGTGATGCTGATCGACGCCGGCTATCCCGGGGACCGCGACGACGTGCTCGCCTCGCTGCGGGAGCTGGGCTACGACGCCGGCGACGTGCGCGCCATCCTGCTGACGCACGCCCACATCGACCACCTGGGCTCGGCGATCTGGTTCGCCAGCACCTACGGCACGAATGTGTACTGCCACGCGGACGAAGTGGGGCACGCGAAGCGCGAGTATCTGGAGCAGGTCTCGATCTTCGATGTCGCACTTCGCATTTGGCGACCCCGATGGGCGGTGTGGGGTCTGCACGTGGTGCGCAGCGGCGGCCTGATCCGCGACGGCATCCCGTCCACCCGGCCGCTGACCGCCGAGCTGGCCGCCGGTCTGCCGGGCCGCCCGATGGCCATTCCCACCCCGGGACACACCGGCGGGCATTGCTCGTATCTGGTGGACGGGGTGCTGGCCAGTGGCGACGCGCTGATCACCGGCCATCCGTTGCTGCGTCGCGGTGGGCCGCAGCTGCTGCCGGCGGTGTTCAGCCACAGCCAGGACGATTGCGTCCGCAGCCTGGCCGCGTTGGCCCTCCTGGAGACCGAGACGCTGGCGCCCGGCCACGGCGACTTGTGGCGCGGTCCGATCCGCGAAGCCACCGACCGCGCGACCGCGCTTGCCCGCGGGGGATGAGGTGGAAGCTGGCTGGCTCGCCATGGGCGAGGACGACCTGCCCGCCGGTGAACGATGGCTGGCGCCCGCGGAGGCGGCCAGCCTGGCCGCGCTGCGGTTTACCAAGCGGCGCACCGAATATCTGCTGCGGCGGTTGGTCGCCAAGCACGCCGTCGCCGCAGTGACCGGCCGGCCCACCGACCCGGCGGCCCTCGCCGGCATCGAGATCCGCAACGCGCCCAGCGGCGCCCCGTACGTGTGCGTCGAGGGAACCACGCTCGGGTTGGAGGTGTCGATCACCGACCGCGCGGGTTGGGCGGTCTGCGTGGCGCGCCCGGCGGGCGAGGGCGCGGAGTCGCCGGTCGGCTGCGACCTGGAGCTGGTGGAGCCGCGCACACCCGGCTTCGTGCTCGACTTCCTCACCGCGGCCGAGCAAGAACTCGTTGCCTCGCGCGCCGCCGGGGAAGAGCGTGACATGGTCGCGAACCTGATCTGGTCCGCGAAGGAAAGTGCGCTCAAGGTGTTGCGCACCGGACTGCGCCGGGACACCCGCTCCCTGGAGGTGACGCTGACGGCTCCGCGCGGTGACGGCTGGGGCGAGCTGTCGGTGGGCGCCGCGGAGGGGACGGTGTTTCCCGGCTGGTGGCGGCGAGACGGTCGTTTCGTGCTCACGGTGGCCACGGAGGTGACCGCGGTGGCGGCCGAACCGCCTGTCGCCCTTGGTGCTCCCGGCGTGCTGGCGGCGGCCCAACCGCGGCATTCTTGGCTCGACCGGCCGCTACAGGGTTGACATGCCCCGGTCCAGGGCGTCGACGAGGTAGGGCCGCAGCCCGCGGGCGGTGATGATGTGGTTGACCGAGCCGACCGCCAGCGCGCGCTCGACCGTGTGCACGCGATCGAACTCGTCGGCCACTTCGCTGAGCTTCTCCGCGTGCACCCCCGCCCTGAGCTCGGCGAGATGGGCCCGTGCGCTCGCGGCATCGGAAACCATTGCGTCGCGGGCCGTTTCGGCGGCCTCGCGGACCCGGGGATCGGAATCGGTGCGCGCCTGAACCTCCCGGACGAAGACGGTGGCGGCGGCCGGCGCACCGCCGATCACGGAGGCGAACGAGCCCTCGACGGCGGCGATCTCCAGCCGGTCGTTGAGTTTCGTCGAGAACACCACGAAGGCGCCGCCGTGGTAGCGGGACACCACGACGAAGACGATCGGGCCGCGGAAGTTCGTCACCGCGCGGCCGATTTCAGCCCCGTACTCCAGTTGCCAGCGGCGCATGGACTCCGGCGAGCCGTCGAAACCGGACAGGTTCGCGAGCACGACGACCGGGCGGTTGCCGCTGGCCGCGTTGATCGCGCGGGCGAGCTTGCGGGACGACTGGGGAAACAGCGTCCCCGACGACCACGAGGTGGGGCCGCCCGCGGGCACGAATCCGCGGCGGGGCACGGTGTGCGACTCGATTCCGAGCAGGCACACCGGGATTCCGCCGATGTGGGCGTCCCACACGATCGCGGTCTCCGCGCCGCGCCAATGGCTCCAGCGTTCCAGCGGCGCGGAGTCGGCGTCGGCCGCGGCCCGCATCACCGAGCGCATGTCGAACGGCTTCTTACGCTCCGGATTGTGGTCGGCGGAGAAGATTTCGCCAACCGTCGCCATGTCGCACCCGCAGTGCGGCGCGGATCGCACGTCACGGTCCACCGGGTCGGTGGTGGTGCGCCGGCGCGGCCATCGCTCGCCGGGCGGCACGTAGGTGTACTCGTAGTGGCGCAGCAGGATGTCGCAGGCGTCGGCCAGCGTGGAAGCCCAATACTGCCCCTGGCCGTTGGGCCCCATGATGCGGTCGAAACCGCCGATACCGAAGTTGTCTTCGGCGGACACCCCGCCGGAAAAGTCCAGTGCCTGTTTACCGGTCAGCACCATCGCGCTGGCCGGCGTCATCACCAGGATGCCCCGGGTGTGCATCAGCATCGTCGACTCGCCGTTCCAGTACGGCTGGGCGCCCACGTTCACCCCGGTGACGACGATGTTCACCTCCCCGCCGGCCTGGGTGAACTCGATGAGGCGGCGCAGCACGGCGGCAATCCAGTCCATGTTCTCCGTGCCGCTATCCATCGCGATCTTCGCCCCGGACGACAGCGCGAACCACTCGACCGGCACCCGCATCCGCTCGGCCAGATCCAGCGCAGCGATGATGCGCCGGCACTCCGGCTCGGCCAGGTTGCCCAGCCCGCGGGTCGGATCGCCGAACAGCGCCACCCGGGTCATGCCCTCCGGGATTTTCTCGGTGTCGTTGCTGAGCAAGCCGACCACGATGTTGGCGCTGTTGTCCCCGTACGGCCGCGACACCGGCGCCAGGCCACCTCGCTCGTCCAGGTCGTGCTCGACGAACCGCCCGGCCGGAAACCGCGAAACGGCCCCGGGCGGAGGCGTGAGCATCCGCACGATCTCGTACGGATAGGGGGCGCCAAAGCGATTGGCGCGCAATAACTTCTGCTGATACGCCGTCAAGGGGCGGACGGGTTGCTTGTCCGGCGGGCGTTCGCGTATCGTCATGCCCCCGTCCAGGCCCTCCAGGTCGAGCACGGCATCGCGACCGTCGGGATAGCGCACGCGCAGCACCACCTTCTCCAGCCCGGCGCCGACCGCCAGCGGTGCCAACGATCCGGCCAGTTCGTCCCACGCCGCGCGGGAAACCTCCCACGGGGGCCGCACGTAGAGCACCATCCGGTTGGTGGCCGGCCGGTTGCGCGCCTCGAACGTGGTCAGCGCTTCCTGCATCGCCGACAGTGCGAGCAGACCCATCAGCTCCAGGCGCGGGTATCGCACCGCGCCGCCCGCGGCCCGCACCGGCGTCAGGTCACGCACTTCGGCGAGCGCGAAAAGCCGGTGATCGGTGGGATTGTCGTGGGCCACCGCGTGGAACACGTACACGTCTTCGGCCGAGCGCAGCCGCCGCAGTTCGAAGTTCGCCAGCCGCCATAACTCGAGCCGCTTGGCCAGCATCGGATGCAGATTGCGATAGAGCGCGTCCTCGACGAATTGACCGTCCCGCTGCCGGTAGGTCACGTGGTGGGTGCGGAAGCGCTCCGGTGCGGCCCCGTCCAGGGTTGTCACGGTCAGATCCAGGCGCCACAAGAGGCGCCCGAAATGGCATCCGGCAAGCAGCTTTTCGGCTTCCGCGATGACGGTGTCGATATCCGCCGACTCGCCGTGCCGCCACAGCTCCAAATCCACCACGACCTGCCGATCGGGATCGGCGGTCCGCAACTGCCCGGCGATCGCCGCGGACAGCTCGGGCAGTTCCGCCCAGGGCGCGTACGCGGTGACCAGGTGAACGTGCTTGTTCTCGAAGTCGTAGTCGGCGCTGCCCAACATCCAACCGTCATGCTCGCCGGCGGCCACGTTGCGCAGTCGCCGGATCCGGTAGAAGCGGCGGATGTACACCTCCGCCAATACCCGGTGCAGCCCCGGGTCGCGGCTGGAACGCCATCGCCGCAGCAGCTCGGCCCGCAGCGGCTGCGGGCATGCGACGAGGCGGTCGATCCGGCGGGACCGGCGGGCGCCGTCGGGATCGTCCCGCAGCGCATCGAGATCGCGCTGCACACGGGAGTACTCGTGGGTGACGGTCGCCGCCAGCAGCGGCTCGTCGAAGTAGTGGAACCGCACATCGCGAGCCAGGTCCGCGACGTTGCGCTGCCGACCCTGCATGGCCGCCAGCCGGTCAAGCCGGGACCGCATCTCGGGGTCGGCCACCTTCGCCAGCTCGGCGCGGTAACGGAGTCGGCGCTCGAGGATGGCGGTCACCGCTCCGGCCAGCTCGCCGACCCGGCGAAATGAGCGGAACATCCAGACAACGGCTTCCTCGAGCTCGGGCGTGCGTTCCAGCCCGCGCACCCCGTACCGCGACAGCGCGTGCTCCAGCCGGCGCCGATACGAGTCGGGCAGACCGGCTCGGTCCGCGTCCAGCCACTGCAGGAACGACAGCAGGTACTCCCGGGTGCTGCCGTCGACGAGCGCCTCCTCCGGCTCGACCTCGCCGCGCGGCCGGTACAGCGAACCGACGTCGGTGAACAGGTCCAGCAGGCTGTCCTCGCAGCGCAGCAGGTCGGGGTCGGTGGGGGTCGCGATCTCGCCCAGCCGGCGCTGCCGGGTCAGCATGGCCTGAACCGAGGTGGGATCCAGGTCGTAGCCGAGCAGATAGGAGCGCAGCGCGCCGTACACGCGCTCGCACGCCGGCGTTCCGGGTGGCTCCGCGACCCGCAGGCCGGTGAAGTCGACAGCGGCCGCGCCGACGCGCTGACGGGTGTCGGATGTCGCGATGCGGACCACCGGTGCTCCCGCTTCCACCTGCACGTTCGCGCCGGCTTCGACCGAGGCGACGGTGCCGGCGAACGGCGCCGTGAGAGTGGTTTCCATCTTCATGCTCTCCAGCACGGCGAGCCGGTCGCCCTCGACGACCTGGTCACCGGGCTCGACGAGGACCGAGACCACGAACGCCGGCCCGGGGCTGCGCACCAGGCCACCGTCGTCGCGCGACACGGTGTGCGCGACACCGTCGATCTCGACACGCAGGATGGCACCTTCCACCACCGACAGCACCCGGTGCGCCACGCCGCCGACCACCACCCGCCGCTCGTATCCGTCGCGGTCGGAGACCGTGACGTCCGCGGCGCCGGCGCCGGTGACGCGGTAGGTACGGACACCGGTGCGGTAAACGTCCACGATGTATCGCTGGCCCCGGTAACGCAGGCGGCAGCGGTGTCCCACCTCTGCCGAGGTTTCGGCACCGCCGCGGGCGGCGCGGGCGTGGAACGCGGCCCGCTCGGCGGCCTCTTCAAGGTCGTACGACTCCACGGCGGCGACCAGCAGGGCGACCGGGTCCGGGGCGGGCAGGTGCGCCGCCTCCGCGGTCAGCCGGTCCAGCCAGTGGTTGTCGAAACGCCCGTCGCGCACCTCCGGTCGATTGAGCAAACTCAGCAGGAACGAGCGGTTGGTGGTGCCGCCTTCCACCACGATCGTGGTGTCGAGCAGTGCGCGACGCAGCCGGGCGAGTGCCTCGGTGCGATCACTTCCCCAGGCGACGATCTTGGCGATCATCGAGTCGAAGTCGGGTGGGATCCGGTCCCCTTCGCGCACGCCCGCGTCGACGCGGATGCCGTTGCCGGTCGGCAGGCGCAGGCAGGTCAACCGGCCCGGCGTGGGGGTGAACGCCTCCTCGGGGTCCTCGGCGCATACCCGGGCCTCGATCGCATGCCCGAACACCTGCGGCGGCGCGCCTACCAGCCGCCCGCCCCGAGCCACGTGGAGCTGCAGCTTCACCAGGTCCAGCCCGGTGGTCACCTCGGTCACCGGGTGCTCGACCTGCAGCCGGGTGTTGACCTCCATGAACAGGAAGTCCCCGGTGCCCGGGTCGACCAGGAACTCGACCGTGCCGGCGTTGCGGTAGCCCGCCGCGGCGGCCAGGCGTACCGCCGCTTCGCGGATCGCCCGCTCCCCGGCGGCGTCGAGCACCGTTGACGCCGATTCCTCCAGCACCTTCTGCCTGCGGCGCTGCAGGGTGCAGTCGCGGACCCCTGCCGCCCACACGGTGCCGTAGTGGTCGGCGATCACCTGCACTTCGACGTGACGGGCGGCCGGCACGAGCTTCTCCAGGAAAACCGTCGGGTCACCGAACGCCAGCTGCGCCTCGGCCCGCGCCGACGGCAGTGCCGCGGCGAGTTCGGCGGCGCTGTAAACCGTTCGGATCCCGCGGCCGCCCCCGCCGGCGGCCGCCTTGACCAGCAGCGGATAGCCGAGCCCGGTCGCGAGTGCGCTGGCGTGGGCCACGTCGTCGACCGGGCCGCCGCTCCAGCACACCACCGGGACGTCCACCTGCTCGGCGAGCCGTTTGGCGGCCACCTTGTCCCCGAGCCGCCGGATGGTGGCGCTGCCCGGCCCGACGAAGACGATGCCGGCCTCCTCGCACGCCTGCGCGAAAGACGCGTGCTCGGCGAGGAATCCCCACCCGACCCACACGGCATCGGCCGCGCTCTCGCGCAGCGCCGCCATCACCGCCGGCTGGTCGAGGTAGCGCGACCGCCGGGTGCCGTCGGCCGGGTCGGCGAAGGTCGCGGTCCCCAGCAGCACGGCCTCGTCGGCCTGGCGCACGTACCACGCGTCGGCGTCGGCGTCCGTATAGAACACGATGGTCCGGATGGGCGGTTGGTCGCCGGCCTGATTGAGTTCGGCCACCGCGGTCAGCGCGCGGACCGCGGGTTCACCGCGGTTGACGATCGCAAGCCGGCGAATCTCGTTGTTCATAGCGAACTTCCCCTCAACCGCGCATGACGGCGCGGATCGGGGCGACGACGTCCGCAGGCGGTGGCTGCGGCAGTGGCACGGTGCGGTACCCGTCGACCCGCAGCACCGGCCGGCCTTCGTCGTCGCGGACGGTGCAGACGAAACCGCCGCGCCCGTCCGGCAACGCGGTGGCCACCAGCCCGGCCCCTTCGGTCGGGGTCCCGCTCAGGTGCACCGCATCGACATGCAGCGGCAAGGCCAGGACGCCCTCGGTGCCGGCCTCGAACAACCCGACGGTCTGGAAGCACAGCTCGACCAGTCGCGGCCCGATCAGCACCGGCTCGTCGGTTTGCGGAGGCAGCTCGGCGGCGAATCGGGCGGCCGCGCCGGCGTCGCACCTCCACGCCGAACCGACCACCCGATAGGCCGGGCCGTGGAAGTAGAGCCGGTAGACCTGCTCCGGGCTCAGCGCGGGCACTTCGCCGCCGCGACCAGCGCCGCCGTCGGCGAGGGTGGGCGGCTCGGCCGTCAGCCGCACCGAGCCGGTGAAGTGCACGGTGCGCTGCGGCACCTCGCTGCCGGGCAGCGTGCGCTCGGCCGACAGCCGGCATTCGGCGACGAGGTCGTCCCCGTCGGGGCGTACCAGGGCCGTCACCGTCAGGGTGCGCGGCTCGTCCCGGTAGAACTTGAGCGGGGCCCGGAAGTCGACGTCCTCGATGGCGGCGACGTGCAGGTCGGGCGCCAGCAGCCGGGCGGCTTCGGCGAACGTCTCCATGCCCATCACGCCGGGCAGCACCGGTGTGCCCTCGATGCGGTGGTGATCCAGGAACGGCCGGGTGGCCGGGTCGAGGGTGGTGCGCAGCACCAGCCCGTCGCGCACGCTGGCGCGGACAACCTCGCCGATCATCGGACCGTCCGGCGTCAGCGAGGCCGGGTTGACGCCGCCGGTGTCGTGCGGTTCGGCGGTGAGCGCGCCGAGCGCCCCGGCGACGACGACCTCGCCGTCGGTCAGGCCGGCGCCCAGTTCGCGCCTGATCCACGCCACCCCCGCCTCGGGCGGCAGCATCTCGACCCCGGCCGCCGCCATGATCTTGGGGATCGATCCGCGGGTGGCCATGCCGATGCCGCCCCAGGCGGTCCAGTCGATCGCCAGCGTCCTTACCTCGGGACGGGTGCGGCGCAAATTGCTCAGGATCTTGCACTGCAGGTCGTTGGCGGCGCTGTAGTCGGTCTGGCCCATGTTGCCGAATCGGCCGGCGACCGAGCTGAACGCCACGACGGCGCCCAGCGGAAGGTCGGCTTGCAGCACGTTGAACAGCCCGTCGCCCTTGACCCCGAACACCAGGTCGAACTCGGCGGGCTCCTTGTCGGGAAGGCCGTGGCTGACCTCGACCCCGGCGGCGTGCAGCAGGACGTCGATGCGGCCGCTGGCCTGCCGCACCTGCGCCAGCACGTTGTCCACCGCGGCTGCATCGGTGAGGTCGACGCTGTGGTAGCGCGCCGAACCGCCGGCGGCCTCGACGGCACGAATTGCGGCCAGCGCGGCCTGCAGACGCTCCAGCCGGGCCAGTTCCCGCTCGATCAGGACGGGTGTCGGGCGTTCGCCCCGCGCGCGCATCCGATCCGCCAGTTCGACCTTGAACCCGTCGCGGTCTTCGGTGTACCGGCGCAGGTCGGGGTCGGCCGGGTCGGGTTCCGGCGTGAGGTCCAGCAGGTGGAAGGTGCCCCGCCAGGCCGCGGCGAGATCGGCGGTGATCGCCGACACGATGCTCCCGGCGGCCCCGGTGACGAGGAAGACCGGGTCGGGGCCGAGAACCCCGCTCACCTCGGCGGAAAACGGTCGCTCCGCCAGCCCGACGCCCCAGCGGCGGCCATCGGCGTGACCGACCTCGACGCAACCGGGATCGCGGAGGGTCTCGTCGATCAGCGCATCGGCCAGCGCCGCGGTCTTGCGGTTGACCGGGAAGTCGACCGCCTTGACCAGCGCCTCGGGGCGCTCGCGCCGGTAGGCCTTGGCGAACCCGGTGACCGCTCCGCCCAGCGGGCAGGTCGCGCCGGTCGTGTCGTAGCCGTGGTATCCGCCCAGCCGGGTGGCCACGACCAGGAATGGGCTGCGCTCGTACAGGTGTCGCATGGTGGTGTAGAGGTTGCGCACCCGGCGCCGCAGCGCTTCGTGCCAGCCGGCGAGGTCCAAGCGCTCCAGCGGGCCCTCGTCGTCGAGGGCCGCCAGCCAGTAGACGCCGTCGACCCCGTCGCTCAGGACGGCGCTGACGTCGTCGTCGGGCCGCAGCGCCACCACGTCGACGCCGAGCCGGGTCAGCCGCGCGATCAGCGCATCCGCGACACCGCCTTCGTCGCCCATGACGGCGACGCGCGTGCCTTTGTCGAGCGTGACTCCGGTGGGCACGCAGGCCGCGAGCTCTGGTCGCAGCGCGGGCACGGGCACCCGCCGGGTGATCCGGTCGGTGGCGGCAATGTCGCCTTCGATGGCCGGCGGCACCGCGACGGCGCTTTGCGCCGCCTTCGGTGCCTCAGCGGGCGCTTTTGGGTGGGCCTGGGCCTCCGCCTTGTCGCGGATCCAGGCGATCACATGGGTCAGCGTCGGAAAATCACGCAGCTTGAGGTTCTCATCACGAGCCACCCCATAGTGCTCCCGGATCGCCGCGAAAATCTCGGCCTGCTTGACCGTGTCCACCCCCAGATCGGCCTCCAAATCCAGGTCCAAATCCAACAATTCACGCGGATAACCGGTCAACTCCGCCACCGTGCCCACGGGACGGCCGCCACCGGCGCCGGCGGTGGCGCAGGCACCTCCGCGGGAGNCGCCGCCACACCGGCCTTGTCGCGGATCCAGGCGATCACATGGGTCAGCGTCGGAAAATCACGCAGCTTGAGGTTCTCATCACGAGCCACCCCATAGCGCTCCCGGATCGCCGCGAAAATCTCGGCCTGCTTGACCGTGTCCACCCCCAGATCGGCCTCCAAATCCAGGTCCAAATCCAACAATTCACGCGGATAACCGGTCAACTCCGCCACCGTGCCCACGCGCCGACACCATCGCCGGTTCCGGCGCCGGGGCGGGCACCGCGGCGGCTACCGGAACCCGCGGGGCCGGCAGCGGCGCTCCGGTGTCCACGATCCGCAGCCGGTGCTGCACGATCTCCAGGTCGGCATCGGGCCTGCCCGACACCTGCGCGAGCCAGCGACGCCAGGCGGCGCGGTCGATGATCCGGTACTCGTAACCGAGTTCGTCCGGGGCCCGGTGGCGGCCGTCGGGAACCGGGGTCCAGCGCATCAGCGTCATCGCGATCTGGGAGCCGAACCCGGCGCCCAACCGGAGCGCGTATTGCACCGGATAGCTTCCGCCCACCGACAGGTTCAGCCGGCCCAGCTCCGGGTCGGGCTCCTTGAAGTTCGGGACGGGGGGAACCAGACCGGTCTCCAGCGACTTGATCGCCACGATGTCCTCGATGCCGGCGCCCATCGCGTGCCCGGTGAAGCCCTTGGTGTTGGTGATGACCACGGCATCTGCGTCGGACCCGAAAACCCTTCGCAGGGCATTGATTTCGGCCGCGGCGCTGCCCCCGCGGGCCGGCGTGTATGTCTCGTGGGAGACGAACACGGTGTTGGGCGCGATGGCGTGGCGGTCCACGCCGCGAGCTTCGGCCTGGGCAACCAGGTGTTCCATGACGCCGCCGATGTGCTCGACATTGAGCCTGGTGCCGTGGAAGGCGCTGTTGGCGGTGACGGTGCCGAGGACCTCGCAGATGGGTTGCAGCCCGCGTTCGGCGGCGGACTCGGCGGACTCCACCACGAAGGCGGCCGCGCCCATGCCGAGGATCATGCCGTGCCGCCGGCGGTCGAACGGTGTGGCGGCCTCCTCGACGATGTCGTCGGTGGCGGCGGCGCCGGACGCCAAAAAGCCGGACCCCAGCCAGGGCAGCAGGGCGTCGGAGCTGGCGTCGTCGGCGGAGACGACGATCACCCGGCGGCAGCGGCCGACCCGGATCCAGTCCTCGGCGAGCGAGGTCGCCTGCGTGGTGCTCGCGCATGCGGCATTGACCTGCGTGTTGGGCCCGCGCGCGCCGATGATCTCGGCGAATTGTGAATGGCCCATCGCCAGGCAGCGGAAGATGAACCGGCGGTCGAACCGGTAGGGGTTGGACTCGCACGCGTGCCGCAGCTCGTGGATGCGCCGGTCGACCTCCGTCGCGGCGGGTTCATCGCCGCTCATCCTGGCGCGCACCGCCTCCAGCGCCAGGAGGTGCTCGCGGTTGCTCCGGTCGACGTAGTAGTGCTCGAGGTCGCGGGCGAAGTTGTCGTAACCCGGGAACGCGGAGGCGAAGATGACGCCGGTGTCGTCGCGCATCGAGTCGGGCAGCCCCCACCGGTCGGGCAGCTGGGTGCCCAGCGTCGTGGTCTTGTAGTGCATGACCAGTGGGATTCCGGCGTCGCGCAGCGCGTCGAAGCCCGCCCCGATCGCCAGCTTGGTGGTCGAGTCCAGCGCGGCATCGCGGGCGGTGTCGACCGCGAACTCGGCGACCACGTCCAGCGGTGCGCTGCGCCCGGCCAGTTTGATGACGTCGGCCTCGTTGTCGATCGTCTCGAACGTGGGGTCACCCGATTCCCGCTTGACCAGGCGGGTGATGTGCCGGTCGAGCATCGACCGGCGCAGCCGGTGCGGGATGGTGTCGATGAGCTGTTGACCGTCGAGGATCCGGGCGACGTTTTCGTCGTCGAAGACGCGCTCGACACCGGGCAGCCCAAGCGCCGCACCGGTGATCACCACCGGCTCTTCGCTGATCATCGCGGACCTCCCACCCGGCATTGCGGCTTGCGGGGCGCTCGCCACGGCGGCCGTGTCCGTACCCGCCGCGGCAGGCGAGCCGAATCCCAGCCCGGCCGCATACAGCCCGCACAGCGCCCGGTTGAACGAGGCGACATCGCCGGTTTTCGGGTGGTTGGTGAAGAGCGCCCCCACCCCGTCGTCCTTCAGGTCACCGAGCACGTCTTCGACGAAGCCGTGCAGCGCCTTCTTCGGGCCAACCTCGACGAAGACGCGGGCGCCCGCGTCGTACAACGTGCGCAGTCCGTCGACGAACCGCACCGGCGAGGCCACCTGACGGGAGAGCAGGTCCAGCATGGTGTCGAGGTCGGCGTCGGCCGGATAGAAGTCACCGGTCACGTTGGACACCACCGGCAGCCGGGGCGCGCTCACGCCGAGCCGGCGCAGGGCGGTCTTCAGCGGTTCGCTGACCGGCGCGACGATCGCGGTGTGGAACGCGTGGCTGACCGGGAGGCGGGAGGCGCTCATGCCGGCGGCCTGCAGTGCGGCGACGGCACGCTCGACGGCGTCGGTGGCGCCGCCGATGACAGCCTGATTGGTGCTGTTGATGTTGGCGACGACGACGTAGCCGTCGGTGGCCCCGACGATCCGCTCGATCTCGGACAGCGGACCGGTCACGGCCGCCATCGCACCGTTGTCGGGACCGGGCAGGTCGGCCATCGCCCGGCCGCGGACGCTGGCGGCTTCCAGGGCGGCGTCCAGCGACAGCGCGTCGGCGGCCATCAAGGCGCCGTATTCGCCCAGGCTGTGGCCGATCACCATGTCCGGCCGCACGCCGTACGCATCGAGCAGCCGGGCCAGGGCGAGATCCGTGGCCAGGACGGCCGGCTGGGTGATCTCGGTTTGCATGAGTTGCTGCGAGAGTCGTTGCGCGACAGCCTCATCGGTGCTGTCGGTGAAGATGTAGTCGGAGAGCGGCTTGTCCAGCAGGTGTCTGGTGACGCGGTCGGCTTCGTCGAACATCGCCCGGACGATCGGCTCCCGTGCGCGCAGGTCGGAAAGCATGTTGACGTACTGCGAGCCCTGACCCGTGTAGAGGAATGCGACCTTGCCCGGTGCGCCGCGGCCGACGAAGACGCCCTGCGCCCGCAGCATCCGCCACACGGCCGGGTCACCGTGCCGCAGCGCGCCGGCCGCCTTCGTCGCCTTGGTGGCGAGGTCGGCCGCGTCGGCATAGTCGATGGCAACCCGAACGGGCGCGCTCGCCAGGGTGGGGTCCGGTGGGGCCACCGCGGGGGCCTCGCCGGCCGACGCCCGTGCGGCGAGCCGGTCCAGCTGTGCGGCCACGTCGGAGTCATCCGCGCCGCCGACCACCGCCGCGCCCCGCAGCGGGGCCTTCGCCGCGACGGGCGCGTCCGTCGCCGGCGCGGAGCGCTGCTCGATGGTCGCGCCCGGGTAGGAGCGGGCCTCCCCCGGCGGGCGATGCCGACCGGGCACGTACTCCTCAAGCACGGCATGGAAATTGGTGCCGCCGAACCCGAAGGAGCTGACCCCGGCGCACCGCACCCCGTTGTCCGGTGCCGGCCACTCGCTCAGTTCGGTGTTGACCCGGAACGGAATGTCGTTCCAGTCCACGTTGGGGTTCGGCTGCTCGAAGTGCAGGCTGGGCACCAACACCTTGTCGTGCAGGCTGAGCACCGTCTTGAACAGGCCCGCGGCCCCGGCCGCGCCCTTGAGGTGGCCGATGTTGGACTTGACCGAGCCCAGCGCGATCGAACCGGGCTGCGCGCCGGCCTTACCGAAAACGTCTGTGAGGCTGGCCAGTTCGGTGGCGTCGCCCACCCGGGTGGACGTCCCGTGCGCCTCGACGCAGGTTGCCGCCGCCGGATCGAGGCCGGACACCGCCCAGGCGCGCTCCACCGCCAGCCGTTGGCCCACCGGATTGGGCGCGGTGATGCCCTTGCCGCGACCGTCACTGGAGCCGGCGATGCCGAGCAGCACCGCGTAGATCCGGTCGCCGTCGCGTTCGGCGTCGGACAACCGCTTGAGGACGAACAGCGCTGCGCCCTCACCCATTACGAAACCGTCGGCGCCCGCGTCGAATGGGCGGGTGCCGGTCGCCGACAGCGCACCGATCTTGCAGAACTTCACGAACCCCGCCGGGTCCATGTTGCGGTCGAGGCCGCCGGTCACGGCGGCATCGAAGTCGCCGGCCTGCAATCCCCGCACGGCGGCCGACATGGCGGCCAGCCCCGAGGCGCACGCCGCGTCGGTGGTGAAGTTGGGGCCGCGGAAGTTGAACAGGTTCGCCACCCGGCCCGCCGTCACGTTCGCGAGCTCGCCGGGCATGGTGTCCTCGGTGATTTCGGAGATTCCACCCAGGAACGAGGCCCGGGTCTCGGCGAGCACGGCGTCGCGCACCGACTCCGGCAGCGCCGCGAATGACGGTGCGGCACGTAACTTTTGAATGATCGCCGGAAACTGGATCCGGAGGTTGGTCTGGTGCTGCTTGTCGCCGCCGATGGCGCTGCCGATGATGACCGCGACACGTTCGGGGTCCACCGCCCAATCGGGCCAACCCGCTTCGAGCAGGGCGGAACGCGCGGCCGCCACCACCCACTTCTGACCGTCGTCCATCTGTGCGCTCACCGCCGGTGGGATGGGTAGCCGCCAGGCCAGCGGTTCCCACGTGAAGTCGCGGACCCACCCACCGATGCGGGAGTAGGTCTTGTCGGGCGCGTGGGGGTCGGGGTCGAAGTAGAGCTCCGGGTCCCAGCGCTCGGGCGGCACGTCGCTGATGCTGTAGCGGCCGGCCTTGATGTTGGCCCAGAAGGTGGCGGCGTCGGGCGCGTCGGGCATGATCGCGCTGACGCCGATCACCGCGATCGGCTCCTGTTGCGTGGTCGTCATGATGATCCGGCCTCTCTTCGATACAGCACGTCCCCCACCCGGTCCATGTCATCCAGCAGGCCGGCCTGCGCGGCCCGCACCCGGTCGAGCGGCAGCGCGACGGCGAGGTCGGGCCCAGCGTTGGCGCCGGTCACCCACCGTGAGCCCTCCTCGGCGACCTTCAGCGCCGCGTCGCGCGCGAAAACGCGGCTGACGGCGGCCAGCGCGGCCGCATCGAAGCGGGTGTCCGATTTCGCCGGCAACGCACCGGTTGCCGCCGCGGCGGCGCGGCGGGCCAGTGCGCCCGCGCATTCGGCGTAGCTGATCAGTTCGCCCAGCCGCAACAACACGTGCTGGCTGCGGGTCAGCCGGCCGACGCGGCACGATTCCAGCACGGCGGCAAGGCATTCCAGCGCCAGCGCCGCCGTGGGCCCGCCACATTCACCGGGGACATCGTCAAGTGCGCGAGCCGCGTCGCGGTAATAGGCGCCGGACGTCTTGAGGTGCTGCTGCCAGCGGCCGCGCGCGATCGTCATCTCCATGATCTCCGAGGTGCCCTCGTAGATCGTGGTGATCCGGACGTCGCGCTTGATCTTCTCCACCAGGTACGGACGGGTGTAGCCGTATCCGCCGTGTGCCTGGATCGCGGCCTCGGCGGCCGCGTTACCGGCCTCGGTGGCCAAATATTTGGCGATCGCGCCCTCGGTGTTGAGCGCGCCGTCGGCACCCTCGCCGCTGTCGATCCGGGTCGCGGTTTCCTCGATGAACGCGCGTGCCGCCTCCAGCCGCACCGCGTGCGGCACGATCAGCTTGTGGGTGAAGCCCTGCTTGTTCGAGAGCGGGGCGCCGCCCTGCACCCGCTCGGTGGAGTAGGCGATCGCCCGGTCCAGGGCCGACCAGCCGCCACCGAGCCCGAATGCGGCGACCATCACCCGCGTGTAGCCGAAAACCTGTTGGGCCTGGGCAAGTCCGTGGCCCTCCTCCCGGCCCACCAAGTGCTCCGCCGGGACCAGCACGTCGTCGAGGAATAGCGCTGCGGTGTCGGACAACCGGATGCCGTGCTTGTCCTCCGGGGGCGCCGCCGAGAAGCCGGGGGTGCCCTTCTCCACGACGAACCAGGACGGTCCGCCCGGCGCCAGGGCCAGGACGGAGTAGGCATCCGCGATGGAGCCGTTGCTGATCCACTGTTTGCGCCCGTTGAGCCGGTAGCCGGTCACCTGACCGTCGGTCTCGACCGGTGTGGCGGTCGTGTTCATCGCGGCCAGGTCGCTTCCCGCCTCGGGTTCCGTTGCGGCGTAAGCGAATAGAATGCCCCGTTCGGCGATGCGCCCCAGCCACTCCTTGCGCTGCTGCGCGGTCGCGCCCACGACGATCGGGTCGCTGCCGAGGAACGTGGCCAGCACGGCGGTGGCTACGCCGATGTCGAACCGGGCGAGTCGTTCGCAGACCCGGTAGGAGTCGAACGCCCCGCCGCCGAACCCGCCGTACTCCTCCGGGATGAAGACGAGCTGCACGCCGAGGTCTTCACCGCACATCGCGCGAACGGTTTCCTCCGGGCAGACGTCGTCGTGGTCGAGGTCCAGCCGGCGCGCATCCGGCAGCGCCTCGGCGAGGAAATCATCGAGTGACGCCAGCATCATTTCGAGGCTGTCGCGGTCCAGGCCGACGTCGGTGGTCATCGCATTGCCCCCGGACCCCAACTGGCCATGACGATCAAGCGCCACGTGCCGGACGCGGCGGACGACATGGACTTTTTCATCGAAAATGTCCTCCCTGAGAGGCGGTGGGCTCCCCTCCCACCGCTGCTATTAGTGATTCTTTGACCGTCGGGGCGTCCCGGGCGAGAGCCGAAAGTCCTATTGCCGGAGGAGACAAAGTCCTCCCTGGCCTGCATGAATTCGTGCTCGGCGGCATCGGTCAAGGTGTGCGTACACTCGGCGGGGTATTCAGTCCAACGGGGGGTTGGCGCGAAAGGGCGTACATGACCGCCGTTGATGATCAGGGCCTGAGCTTTGCCGGGGTGGCGCGGCTGGCGCAGTTGGTGCGCGATCGTGAGGTTTCGCCGCGAGAGCTCGTGGAGTTCCATCTGGAGCGGATCGCTCAACTCGATCCGATATTGAATGCGTTTCGAGTCGTGCTCGCCGAGCAGGCGCTGGCCGAGGCGGCGCAGGTCGAACGCCGGCTGGCCGCAGGCGAGGTGCTGCCGCTGGCGGGCGTGCCGATCGCGGTCAAAGACGACACCGATGTGGCGGGGGTGTCGTCGATGTGCGGCACCGCGATCGACACCGGGCCGGTGAGCCGCGACAGCGCCGCCGTGCGGCGCCTTCGGGAAGCCGGGGCGGTGATCATCGGCAAGACGAATCTGCCCGAGTTCGGCGCCGTCCCGATGTGCGAGTCCCCCACCTGGGGTGTTACCCGCAATCCTTGGCACCTGGAACGGACGACCGGAGGTTCCAGCGGCGGTTCGGCGGCGGCGGTGGCGGCCGGCATGGTGCCCGGCGCGCTGGGCACCGACGGCGGCGGGTCGGTTCGCATCCCGGCCGCGTGCTGCGGGGTGGTGGGCCTGAAGGGTCAGCGCGGGTGGATCAGCACCAAGCAATCGCCCGAGCGGGCCTACCGATTCCACGGGCTGCATCACATCGGCGCCCTGGCCCGCAGTGTGGCCGACGCGGCGCTGCTGCACGACGCGATGGCAGGCCTGGAGCCCAACGACGAAATCGTCTCTGCGACACCGCCGCCGACCCTGATCGAGGCGGTGTCGCGCGAGCCACGGCGCCTGCGGATCGCCATGTCCTTCAAACCGGTCATCCCGGTGCCGGTCAGCGACGAAGTGCGTCGGCCGGTATTGGAGACCGCCGAGCTGCTGCGCTCGCTCGGCCACGAGGTCGTCGAGCGCGATCCGGTCTATCCGCCGGCCGCCGTCCTTTCGGTGTTCGCGCTGATGATGCACGGCCTCGCCGATGAAATCGAGCGGCTGCCCACACCCGAGCTGTTGGAACGGCGGATTCAGGCCGAAGGACGTACCGCCCGGTTGATCCCCGACTGGCTGGCGCACCGCGCGCTGGCCGCCCGCGACCGAATGAGCGAGCGCGGGCTGCGGCCCGTCGCCGATTTCGACGTGCTCCTGACGCCGGTGCTGGGCAAGCCGCCGGTGCCCGTCGGGCACCTCGAGGGGCTGGGACCGACTCGCGCGATGGCACGGATCTTGGGGTTCATGCCGTTCACCCCGACGCAGAACTACACCGGGCAACCGGCCATGTCGGTCCCGGTCGGAATCTCGCCGCACGGGCTGCCCGAAGCGGTACATCTGGTGGGGCGGCCCAACGATGGGTTGACGCTCATTTCGCTTGCCGCGCAACTGGAGTCGGAACGGCCGTGGGCACAGCACCGGCCACCGGCCGCGCGGTATCGCACACCGGCTTAGGGTTGGCTCCCCAAACATCGTCCGTCGGCGGGCTGCGCCGGCCTCATTTACGTTGCGCTGCAGGCGATTTGACCGGCGGACGATGCGCGGAGCGCCTGACGAAAGACGTCTTATTTCGCCGCTAATGAATTCTTAGATACTCCAGAGCCCGGAAGGGGCCCCGCCCGCGAAACAGGCGCTAGGCTGACATAATCATCGCCGCATTTATCGCGGCGCTTCCCGTTTGAAAGGTTATTCACATGGTCACGTCTTCGTGGACCAGATTGGCAGTCGCGACTGGTGGTCTGGCGTTATCCCTCGCCACTGGAGCCGGCATCGCGGCCGCGGATCCCGCCCCCGCTCCCGATCCCGATCTGGAACGGGTCATCAACTCGACCTGTACGTACGATCAGGCGACGGCGGCGCTCAACACGCAATATCCGGACGATGCCGCGAAATTCAACGGGTCGCCGATTGCGCAGGGCTTCTTGCATCAATTCGTCGATTCACCGCCGGATCAGCGCCGGCAATTGGCCGCGCAGATCCAGGGCATGCCCGACGCGCAGCCGTACCTGCAGACGATGAAGAACGTCGCGAAAATCTGCAACAAGTACTGAGCACCGGGCCCGGGCCGTACACCAGGCACAATGGCCGGCCCGGGCCAGGCTGGTCCAAGGGCCGAAGGGCCGAAGGGCCCCGGAATTTGGGCCGATTGGCGGGTTGTCGAACGGCGGGTGCGGGGTGAGGCTGTAGTTGGAACGAATCAACTACTGACCGAAAGAGGCGAGCTACTTCAGATGTCGCCGAGATCGGTATCGACGCCTCGGTAAAGGGGGGACATATGTCCACACCATCATTGGCCAAATTGGCCGTCGCAATTTGTGGGATGGCATTGCCGTTGACCGCTGGAATCGGAGTCGCATCCGCCGACCCCGACATCACGCCGGCCGTGAACAGCCCGTGCAATTACCAGCAGGTGGTTGCGGCGCTGAATGCGGAGTTCCCGGGTCCCGCGGCGCAATTCAATGCGTCGCCGGAGGCGCAGGCCTGGTTGCACGATCTCGTCTCAGCGCCGCGGTCCAAGCGCCGCCAGATGCTGCAGGACATGGGGAACAACCCCGACGCCGCCCCGTTCCACGGCATCGTCGTGCCGTTGGCCAACTCCTGCGGCAACTACTAGCGGTCCGCTGCGGGCTCGACGTTCTGGTTCAGCGCGAAGCGGTTGTCCGGATCGAGGCGAGCCTTCAGCTTGGCAAGGCGGCGGTAGGTTGCTTCACCGAAGCTCGCCCGGATGCGCAGCGGCCCTTCGTCGCCCACGAAATTGAGGTACACGCCGGCCGGACCGAGGGGGCGCAGCGTTTCGTGCGCTTCGTCGGTCCACGACTTGCACCGTTCGGTATCGGCGCGGTCGGTCCACGTGGTGATCAGGTGCACGATGTAGGGATAGTTGCGCGTCGAAAAGGCGGTCGCCCGCGGCGGAACGCGGCTCGCAACGCCGCCGAGCCGGATCAGGTGCACGTGCGTCTGCGGCGCGGGGCGGGTCCGCCCGAGCACCGCGATCCGCCGGATGGCGTCGTCGGATAGCTCCGTGAGAAAAGTCGACTTCCAATAGTTCAGCCGCCCGAACGGTGCCGTGTGGTCGAGGGCCTGTTGCCAAGCGGGATAGGCGATTTCGCGTTGCAGCGCCATCACCGGTTCGGTGGTGGCCCCGGGTACCTGTGCCAGCGCGCCGACGGCGGCCCGACCGATCTCGTCGGGCCTCGTCGAGCAGCTCAGCATCGTGACCAGCCGGCGTCCCGAATCCTCATCGGTGCCGAAGTCGACGAGGGACGCGAGGTGGTCGTCGGCGTTGTCCATCTGGGCGCGAAAGTGTTTCAGCACGGCCTCGGCGTCGGTGTCGTCGTACGCCTGGATGCCCCCGATGACCTGATCGACCGGATGCAGGTCGAGCACGAAGTGTGCGACCACGCCGAAGTTGCCGCCGCCGCCGCGCAGTCCCCACAGGATCTCCGCGTTCTGCGCCGCACTGACGTACAGCATCTCTCCGTTGGCCGGCACGAGCTCCGCTGCGGCCAAGTTGTCGCAAGTCAGGCCGTACGCGCGCGACAACCAGCCGACCCCGCCGCCGAGCGTGAACCCGCCCACGCCCGTCGTGGACACCACCCCGCCGGGGCAGGCCAGACCGTGGCGGGCGGTGACCCGGTCGATGTCGTGCCAGGTCGCGCCGGGCTGAACGACCGCGATCCGGTGTTCGGCGTCGACGACCACGCCGCGCATGAGGGACAGGTCGATGAGGATGCCGCCATCTGTCGAGGAGTGTCCGGCGACGCTGTGCCCGCTGCACCGCACCGCGATCTCGGCCCCGGAGCCGGCGGCGAGGCGGACGGCGGCGACGATGTCCGCCCGGGACCGGCAGCGCAGCACGACCGCGGGCCGCTTGTCGATCAGGCCGTTGAAAACCTGCCGCGCCGAGTCGTAGTCGTCGCTACCGGGGTGGACTATGTGGCCGGTGAAGCCGGGTATCGCGTCGATCGCGCGTGTCATCGCCGCACGCGCGCCCGGGAATCCGCGGGTTGTTCCGGCAGGTAGTGGTTTTCCAGGTACCAGTCGTAGGCACTCTGGGCGGCCGTCCGAAACGGCGTGTAGGGCACGCCCAACTCGGTGCGGGCCCTGCTGCCGTCGGCGTAGATGCCGACGGACGACAGCCGCATCTGCTTGCCCCCGACCGGCAGTCGCGGGCCGACCACGAAGCGGGCCGCGCCCACGGCCGCGGCTGCCACTGGTATGGTCCACGCGGGGAGCACGACCCGGGGCCCGGGCCGGCCGGCTATGTCGTTGACGGTTGCGAAAGCCTCAGCGAAGCTGAGGTTTTCGCCGGCCAGGATGTAGTGCTCACCGGCGCGCCCCCGCTCCGCGGCCGCGATGTGGCCCGCCACCACGTCACCGACCGCGACGAAGTTGGTGCCCCCGGGTGCGGCGACCCGCAGCCGTCCGCGTGCGGCCTGGACGAACATCGCGCTCTCCGTGCCGTTGAGGTCGCCCGGCCCGATGACGACCGACGGATTGACCGCCACGGCCGCAAGGCCCGCGGCGACGGCGAGGCGCAGCTCGGATTCGGCGAGGTGTTTGCTGTAGCCGTAGGGGAATTGGCGTGGACGCAGGTTGAAGCTGTCGGACTCGGTGAGCAGGTGCCCGGGCTCCGGCACGCCGAGCGCGGCGAGGGAACTGGTGAGGACGAACCGTTCCACCCCCGCGCGCAGGGAGGCGGCCAACATGTTGCGCGTCCCCACAATGTTGGTGTGGTAGAGGCGGTTTTGCCCCCGGTAGCGCCAGTAGTCGGAGATCGCGGCGGTGTGGAACACCCAGTCGCAGCCGGCCATCGCGGCGGTGAGGGTGTCGAAATCGTCCAGCACGTCGCCGACGCACGTCTCGCAGTCCACGCCAGCCAATGCCGCCAGCGACGACGTCGATCGGCGCAGCACGCGAACATCGATTCCTCGTTTGACCAAGGCGGCCACCAGGTTCGACCCCACGAACCCGGTTCCTCCGGTGACGAATGCGCGCATGGGATCAGAATCGGTAGGTCGTGCAGCCGACCTCGACACCCGAGCCGGCGGTGAGTATCAACGCGACGTCGCCCGGCCGCGCCAGCCCCTGCCGCCGGGCTTGCTCCAGCCCGTATGGCACGGACGACGTGAAGGGGTCGCCGTCGGCGGCGAGTTCGACGAACCTCGATCTCGGGATGCCGAGCTGAGCGGCCAGTTCGTCGAGCGCCTCCGGGGACAGATACGGCGGGAGCACCGCCGCGATGTCGGCGGGGTTGAGTCCCTCGAGCGCCAGAAGTTCCTTGGCAGCGGCGGGAATACAACTCAGATAGATCGCTGCGAGGTTGGGGTCCCGCTCGATCTGCAGCCCGGCCCGCCCGTCCCGCTGCTGGGTGTAGGTGGCCAGCGCCCCGCTGTACTCCGGGTGGTGCTGGAACACGAAGCGGCCGAAGCCTTCCGGGCCGTCACTGCGGCGCAGCAGGACCGCCGAGCCCGTCTGGCTGATGCCGCGTTGCGGATAGCCGCTGTCGGGGCTGTTGTTTTCGATCTCCGAGGCCACCACCATGGCGTGTTCCACCTTTCCCGCCCCGATCATCCCCGCGGCGACCTGGCAGGCGTTGAGGAAGCCGACCGCGCCGTTGAGGACGTCGAAGGCAAAGGTCTTGGGCCCGTCCGGGGAGTCCACCTCCCCGTTGATGTCCAGTTCGCCGGCGACGAGCGCCGCGACTGCCGGCTCGCTGAGGAACTCGTCGCGGTAGATGCCGGAATTGATGATCAGCCCCAGCGAGCTCCGATCCAGGCCGCTGCGTTCGAGGCACGCCTCCGCGGCCTGGACCGCGAGCTGGATCGAGCTGGGGGAAGCCGGCTGCTCGGCCGGAGCGAGGCCGACGCCGTCGATGCGCACACGGACCATCGCCGGAACGGCTTTGTGGTTGCCATCGGTCGCCATGCCGGGGGCGTGGCCGCCGCCGGCGCCCCGCCGCATCCGGTCGGGCAGGTCGTCGAAGGTATACAGCGCCGCACCGACGGTCTGTCCGGAGCCGGTGATCGAAAAGACCACATTGTCACCGGAATTGATCCGATTGCTCAGGATGTAGTCGTTCAGCGCGACGATGTGGGTCGTGGTGGCGGTGTTTCCCCGCTCGGCGATGTTGTAGACGGTGTTGCCCCGGTGGGCCGCGCCGTCCCCGAACATCTGGTTGATGGCGACGACCGCGTCGTTGAGCGAGGCCTCGGACGTCTGGTGCATCACCAGGTGGTCGGTGGTCTCCGGCCGCCAGCCGTGCCGCTGCATCACCGCGGCGACGTAGGGCACCGCGTGCTTGACCGCGATCGCGGTCTGCGTGACGGAGTCGGTGAACATGATGGCACCGCCGTGCGGGCCGTCGGTCACCTTCGCGATGCACAGCTTGCTGTAGCGGCTCAGGGTGGCCATATCGATGTCGTGGAACCCGACCTTGTTGTTCGGCCCGCGCTCGAGGACCACCGCCGCACCGGCGTCGCCGAGGGTCAGGCACGCGATCCGCGGATCCATCGGTCCCTCGATTTCCTTCTGGGCGGTCTCGCACAGGTGACTGATGTATTCGCCGCTGACCACCAGGGCGTTCCGAATCAGCCCGGTCTGCAGGAATGCGTCGGCGACGGTGATGCCGGTGAACATTCCGGCGCACGCGTTGCTGATGTCGAAGGCCAGCGCATTGCCAAGGCCGCATTGGTCACGCAGTCGCGTGGCGGTGCTGGGCTCGAAGCTGAACCGGTGCCCGAGTCCGTCTCGCCGGGAGATGTTGCAGGCGATGACCAGGTCGATCTCCTCGCGCCGATAGCTGGACCGGGACAGGCAATCGTCGGCCGCCTTCCTGGCAAGGTCGATCGAGAACTCGTCCTCGCCGACCACCCGCCGGTTCTTGATGCCGGTCAGACGTTCCAGCGGTATGCGAATCTCGTTGGCGCACTCGGCCATAACCGTCTTCGTCGATACGGTTCGGGAGGGAAGGTACACGCCGATGCTTTCGATGACCGTGTTCCGCTTTTCCTCGGGTGCGGCCTGCACCGGTTGCTCCGGTGCCGGCGCCGTGACGACCGCCTCGGCGGGGGCTTCGGGCTGACCCGTTGCCTCGCCGGCGAGCGGACCGTATTCGGCGGCGAGCTCGGCGATGGTGCCGTAGACGAACATCGACTCCGGCCGCAGCGGCAGGCCCGCCGCGTTCGCCCGCACCGCGACCTCCAGGCTCTGGGTCGAGGCACCGCCGAGGGCGAAGAAGTCGTCGTTGACGCCGATCCGTTCCAGATCCAGTACGGCGCACCAGATTTCGGCCAGCAATTGTTCGGTAGGGGTGCGCGGGGCCACGAAAGCCGGCTCCTGCGGCCCCGATGCCCTGTCGGCCGCCATCAACGCCTTGCGGTCCACCTTTCCGCTCGAGGTGAGCGGCAGCGCGTCCGTCACCTCGAAGACCGCGGGCATCATGGCGGCCGGAAGCAGGTCAAGCAGGAACCGGCGTAACTCCGCTGTCGACGGAGCGGCGGCGCCGGCCGGCACGACATACGCGACGAGGATGGGGTTTCCGCGGCTGTCGGTTCTGATCACCACCGCGTTCTCGGCCACCGCGGGGTGCTGGGCCAGCGCGGCCTCGATCTCGCCGGGCTCGATCCGGAAGCCGTGGATCTTGACCTGGAAGTCGATGCGTCCCAGGTAGTCGATGTTGCCGTCGGGCAGATACCTGGTCAGGTCGCCGGTGCGGTAGAGCCGCTGACCGGGGTGCGCGGCATCGCCGCCGAACGGGTCGGCCACGAAGATGGCGGCCGTCAGATCCGGCCGGTTGAGGTACCCGCGGCCGAGGCCCACCCCGCCGACGTACAGCTCGCCGGGCACACCGATCGGCACCGGTTGCAGGTGCGCGTCCAGGATGTAGGCGCGGATGTTGGCGATCGGCCGCCCGATCGGCACCAGCGTGCCGGATTCGCCTCGCTCGCAGTGGAAGTGCGTGACGTCGATCGCCGCCTCGGTGGGCCCATAGAGGTTGTAGAGCTCGGCGTCCAGCGTGGCCATGAAGTGGTCGCGCAGGTCATACGGCAGCGCCTCGCCACTGCAGATCACCCGGCGCAGTGCGGTGCACGCGGCCACCCCGGGCTCGGCGAGGAAGCGGCGCATCATCGACGGCACGAAATGCATTGTGGTGACCCTCTGTTCGACGATGGTCCGAACCAGGTACGCGGCATCCTTGTGCCCCTCGGGTTTGGCGATGACCACCCGGGCCCCGACGATCAAGGGCCAGAACAGCTCCCAGACGGACGGGTCGAAGCTCACCGGCGTCTTGTGCAGCACCCGGTCGTCGGCGGTCAGCCGGTAGGCGTCCTGCATCCACAGCAGCCGGTTACGAATCCCGGCGTGGGTGTTGAGCGTTCCCTTCGGCTTACCCGTGGAACCCGACGTGTGGATGACGTAAGCGAGGTTTGCCGACGTCGTCTCGCAGACCGGGGCGGCGTCTTCCGATGGCGCCGACGGCTCGTCCAGGCAGAGCCGGTGACCGGTGAAGCCGGGCGGCAGGTGCGCCAGTTTGCTCCGGTGGGTGACGCAGACCGGCGCGTCCGGTACGTCGCCCAGCATCGCGGCCATGCGCTGTGCGGGCTGCGCGGAGTCGAGCGGCATGAAGGCGCCGCCGGCCTTGAGGACGCCCAGCACGGCCACCACCAGATCCTCGGAGCGGTCCAGCAGGACGGGCACAACCGTCTCGGGCCCCACGCCGAGCTCGCGCAGCCGGTGGGCCAGACCGTTGGCCCGGCGGTCGAGTTCCGCATAGGTCACGTCGCGGTCCTCACACGTCACCGCGACGGCGTCCGGGGTGCGCGCGACCGTGGCGGCGACCATCTCGTGCAGGCAGGCCGGGCCGTCGTAGGTGACCTCGGTCTGATTCCAGGCGGCCAGCTGGCTGCGCTCCGCCTCGGTGAGCAGCGGCAGCTGCGAGACCGGCCGGCCGGGGTCGGCGACGATGCCGGCGAGCAGGGTGGCGAAGTGCCCGGCCAGCCGCTCGATGGTGTCGGCGTCAAACAGGTCGGTGTTGTATTGCAATACGCCGGAAAGCTTTCCGTCGTGTTCGCCGACCTCCATCATCAGGTCGAACGGCGCGCCGCCCTGCCCGACGTGGAGGGTCTCGAGCGGCAGCCCCCCGGGTTCCGGGCCGGCGTCGTCGGTGAAGCGGCGGGTCTGTTCCCAGGCGAACGAGACTCCGAACAGCGGCGTGCGGCTCGGGTCGCGCGGCGGCCGAAGCCGCTCGACGAGCAGCGCGAAGGGATAGTCCTGGTGTTCGAGGGCACCCTGCACGGTGTCCTTGACGCGGCCGAGCAGGGTCATGAACGTCGGATCGTCGTGCAGGTCGGCCCGCAGGGCGACCGGGTTGGTGAGGTAGCCGACCAGGCCCTCCAGCGCGACCCGGTCGCGGCAGGCGAACGGCGAGCCGATCACCAGGTGACCCTGGCCGCTGTAGCGGTGCAGCAACGCGGCGTAGGCCGCCAGCAATGTCATGTAGGGCGTCGCCCCCACCTTGCGGCCCAGTTGAATGATCCCGGCCGTCACCGCGGGGTCGACGTTGAACCGGTGCACGGTGCCCGGGTAGGTCTGGACGGCGGGCCGCGGCCGGTCGGTGGGCAATTGCAGGACCGGCAGTTCGCCGGCCAACTCCTTACGCCAGTAGGCCCACAGGTCCTCGCCCTCGGCGCCCGCCAGCATCTGGGCCTGCTGCTCGGCGTATTCGACGAAGCTTTCCGCGGGCGGGGGAGGCGGGGTCGCGCCGTGCTCGGCGGCGTACAGCAAGCGCAGCTCGTCGAGAATGATGTCGATGGACCAGAAGTCGACGGCGATGTGGTGCAAACCCAGGAGCAACACGTGTTCGTCGGGCGTGCGCTCGAGCAGCGTCAGCCGCAGCACCGGGCCGGTGTACAGGTCGAAAGGACGGTTGGTCTCGCGCCGGATCCACTCGTCGACCTCGGGCTCACCGGGGCCGAGGCGGTGCCGGGCGATGCGCACCGGCCATTGCGGATGCACGAGCTGGACCGGTTGCCCGTCGCGTTCGGCGTACGTGGTCCGTAGCGCCGGATGCCGGTCGACGAGCGCCTGGGCCGCGCGTTCCAGCGCCGGGACATCGAGCTCGCCCCTGATCCGGCCGGCGTACGTGACGTTGTAGGCGGCGCTGGCCGGTGCGAGTTTGTGAATGAACCACATCGATCGCTGGCCGTACGACTGCGGATGCACCGAGGCCGATTCCTCGGCCTTCTGCATCAGCAGCTGAGCGAGCAGTGCCCGCTTCTTCTCCGGAGACAGGCCGGAGACGTTGATGGGCTTGTCAGTCATCGCCGGCGTCCTTCGCGGCAAGCTCGGCCCCTCTTTCGGCCAAGACCTTTTGGAGCAGTTCGTCCACGGCGTCGTCGGAAAGCTCCGGCACCTGGGTCAGCAGGTCGATGCCGCCCGACGGCGCGCCGTCGGCTTGCCGGTGGACCGTCGGCTCCGGGGTGGCCTGCCGCGGCGGCGCCTCGTGCGTCGTGGGTGCGCCGGCCGCTTGCTCCGGCAGATGTTCGCGCAGCCACTCGGCGAGGCTGGCCACGCTGGGCCCCTCCAGCAGCCGGGTGACCGGCACCACCAGGCCCAGGTCGCGTTCGACCTGCATGCGCAGCTCCAGCGTGATGAGCGAGTCGACGCCGAGGGTGTTCAGCGGCGTCTGTTTGTCCAGGTTCGCCGGTGTCAGACCGAGTTTGCCGGCGGCGAGCTCGGACAGATAGGTCTCCAGCAGCCGTTGGCGCTCCTCCGGCGTCGCGCCCTGCAGTGCGTCGCAGAGTCCGGCTCCCGGCCCGGTTGCGGGCTCGGCCTCCGCCTTGCCGGCCGAGGGCGCGATTCCAAGGTCCGCGAGCAGCGGCGGCTGCAGATCGGGTTGCCACACCGCCCAGTCGATGTCGAGAACCACGGCCTGGGTGGCCGACCGCTCCAGCAACGACGACAGCGCCCGGAGGCTGTCGGCCGCGGACATGGCCTCCACGCCGTATTGGGCGAAGTAGTCCTGCAGCTCGGACCGGGTGAAGAAGCCGAGCCCGGCCCATGGCCCCCAGTCCACGCTCAACGCCGGCCGGCCTTCGGCACGTCGGTGCCACGCCAGCGCGTCCAGGAAGGCGTTCGCCGCCGCGTAGTTGGCCGCCCCGGGCGGACCCAGCAGGGCCGACGCCGACGAGAACAGCACGAAGAGGTCGAGGTCCGCGTCTTTGGTCAGCGCGTGCAGGTTCCAGGCGCCCTGAACCTTGGGCGCCATGACCTTGCGCAGCTTCGCCTCGTCGAGGCACAGCAGGATGGCGTCGTCGGCGATCCCGGCCGCATGCACCACCCCACGCAGCGGCGGCATCGACTCGGCGATCGATTCCAGCATGGCCGCGACGTCGTCGGCTTTCGCGACGTCGCCCTGTGCGATGGTCACCTCGGTGCCGGCCGCGCGCAGCGCGTCCAGCGTTTCCTGCGCCTCCTCCGAGGCGCCGCCACGTCCCATCAGGACCAGGTGGCGGGCGCCGTGCTCGGCCATCCACTTGGCCACCACGAGCCCCAGCGCACCGAGCCCGCCGGTGACGACGTAGGTGGCGTCTTCCTTGAAGGACGCGGTCTCGGAGGGTTCCGGCTCGTCGTAGCGGGTCAGTCGTTCGACATAGCGGCGGTCGCCCCGCAGTGCCACGTCACCGTCGCGCTCGTCGGCCCACATCTCCCGGAACAGGGCTTGGATCTCTTGTTGGGCCTCGTCCCTCCCGCCACCGGCGGACAGGTCGACACAGGTGCAGCGCAGTTCCGGTTGCTCGTGGTCGATCGTGCGGGCCATTCCCCACACCGGGGCCTGCGCGATCGACACGGGCTCGGCGTCGGCTGCCGAGGTATCGGTCACCTGCGTTCCCCGCGTCACCAGCCACAGCCGCGGCGACGCCGACCAACCGGCCCGCGCCAGCGCCTGGACCAGATGCACGACGCTGACCGGGCCCAAAGTTGTTGCCGAATCCAGGGATTCGAGTGAGGTCTCGGCCGGCGGTGCGGCCAGCAGGTCCCACAGGTGCACCACCCCCCGGCACGGTGGCCGGTCGTCGGGGAAGGCGTCTTCCAGCAGCTGCTTGAAGTGGTCGGGTTGCGTCGGGTCAAGGCGGTATCTGTCCGGGGTGAGACGCTCGAAGCCGCCGTTCGGTGCCGGCTCGACGAGCACGCACCGCTGAGAATGCGATTCGAGCTGTTTGCGGAGGGCGTTCGCGGTGTCCGCGCCGTCGCTCAAGATGAGCCAACTGCCGGCTTCGTCCGCGCGGCTCGACCCGTCCCGGTCCGCCGGACCGGTGGCGGGCTGCCAGCGCAGCCGATACATCCGGTCGCGCAAACCCGCCGCCCCGGTCGCGCCGGGGGTCTGCGGCAGCGGGCCGCTGCCGTTCGGGGTGATCGGCCCGACTTCCAACCAGGAATGAACACGCTGCCACGGATACGTCGGTGCGGTCACGTAGTGGCTGCCCGGGGGGTACACCGCCTCCCAGGTGACCGGCTGACCGAGGGTGTAGAGGGTGCCGAGCGACGTCAGCGCGGTCCCCCGTCCCCCGTCGTCGCGCCGCATCGACGGCAGCGCGGCGCAACTGGCCCCCAGGTCCTGGGCGTCCTCCCGGATGGAGTTCAGCAGGACCGGGTGCGGGCTGATCTCGACGACCGCGTCATGACCGCCCTCCAGCAGCCGGCGCAGCGCGGGCGAGAAATGCACGGGCGAGCGCAGGTTCTCGGCCCAATAGTCGGGGTCGGCCAGGCGGTCGGTGAGCAGGTCGCCGGTCACCGTCGAGTAGATGGGTATCGCCGGTGCGGTCGGCCGCAGTCCGACGAGCCCGCCGCGCAGAGCGGGAACCAACGGGTCCATCTGCGGGCTGTGGGCGGCCACATCGACGTCGACCCATCGGCAGAACCGGTCGCGCTGCTGCAGCAACTCCATCAGCTTGGCCAAAACCTTTTGATCCCCGGACAACACCGTCGATCGGTAGCTGTTGCTGGCGGCGATCGAGACCTTGCTTTCCTGGCCGGCGATGAGCTCCTGCGCCTCGGCGGGGCTGAGTTCCGCGGCCATCATGGTTCCGCGGCCGCGCACGGTTCGCAGCATCAGCGCGCGGAAGCGGATCACCCGTGCGGCGTCCTCGAGGCTCAGCGCGCCGGCGACGTGCGCCGCCGCAACCTCACCCATGCTGTGCCCCACCACGGCGGTCGGCTCGACCCCCCAGGATCGCCACAGGGCGGCCAGCGCGACCTGCATGGCGAAGATCGCGGGCTGGATCAGGCTGATGTCGGTGATTTCCTCGTCCTTGGCCAGCAGCTCGACGATGGAATGTCCCAGGTGGGGCTTGAGCGCGCGGTCGCAGGCCACCAAGGCGTCGCGGAACACCGGCTCCTCGGCCTGCAGTCGCCGCCCCATGCCGTGCCACTGTGAGCCCTGCCCGGGGAAGGCGAAGACCACCCTGGGTCGTTGGCCGGGACGGCACTGTCCGACGGAGAACCCCTGCCGTGACTGCCCGTGCCGGTAGGCGTCGAGGGTCTCCGACATCGCGGCGGGCGAGTCGGCGACGACCGACAACCGATGCTCGTAGTGGCCGCGACGGACACCGGCCGTATAGCAGAGGTCGGCGAGCGGCACCCCGGACGCCAGCGCCGACTCATACCGGTCGGCCAGCGCGACGAGGGCCTCGGGGGACCGCGCGGAGATCGGCAGCAACTCGGCTCGATCCGGTGCCGTGCCGCGCTCGGCCGTGGCGGCCCGGGCCTGCGGGGCCTCGGTCAGCACGGCGTGCGCGTTGGTGCCGCCCATGCCGAACGAGCTGATGCTTGCGACCGCCCGCCCACCGTTTTTCGGCCACGGGGTCAGCGTGGTCGCCACCCGCACCGGCAGGCTGTCGAAGGGGATCTCCGGGTTGGGTTCGGCGAAGTTAAGGCTCGGTGGAATCTCCTTGTGCTGCAACGCCAATGCCACCTTGATCAGCCCGGCCACGCCGGCCGCCGCCTCCAGGTGCCCGATGTTGGTCTTCACCGAGCCCACCAGGCACTGACTGCCCGGCGGACGGCCGTCCGCGAGCACCGTGCCCAGCGCGTTCGCCTCCATCGCGTCGCCCAGGAACGTTCCGGTGCCGTGCGCCTCGACGTACTGGGCGGTGCCCGGGGAAATACCGGCGCGGCGGTAGGCCGCGGCCACCACGGCTTCCTGCGCTCGCCGGTTGGGCGCGATCAGCCCGTTGGTCCGGCCATCCTGGTTGATGGCGGTGCCGCGGATCACCGCATAGATCGGGTCGTTGTCGGCCAGCGCCCGGCTGAGCGGTTTCAGGACGACCATTCCGGCGCCTTCACCCCGTACGTACCCATCGGCGCCGGCATCGAAGGTCTTGCAGCGGCCGTCGGGCGCCATCACCTTCGCCTTGCTGAAGTTGATCATCAGCGCCGGCGACAGGATGACGTTCACTCCTCCGGCCAGCGCCACCCCGCACTCGCCGTCGCGCAGGCTGCGGCACGCGAGGTGGACCGCGACCAACGACGACGAGCACGCGGTGTCGATCGCCATGCTCGGCCCGTGGAAGTCGTAGAAATAGGAGAGCCGGTTGGCGGCAATGCTCAACGCGTTTCCGGTGCCCGTGTAGGCATCGACGAGCTGCATCTGGTTGCCGTGCAGGTTGGCATAGTCGGTGGTCGCGATGCCGACGAACACGCCGGTGTCACTGCCGGCAAGCCGCTCCGGCACCTGCCCGGCGTCTTCCAATGCCTCCCAAGCCACCTCGAGGATGAGCCGCTGTTGCGGATCCATCTGCGCCGATTCCCGAGGCGAGATGCCGAAGAATCCGAAGTCGAACTCGTCGACCTCGGGCAGGAAGCCGGCCCGTCGGGTGACCGACGTGCCCGGCACGGACGGATCGGGGTCGTAGAAGGCGTCGGCGTCCCAGCGGTCCGACGGGACCTCGCTGATCGCGTCCACGCCTTCCGACAACTCGCGCCAGAAGGCCGCCGGCCCGTCGGCGCCCGGAAAACGGCACCCGATGCCGATGATCGCGATTGGCTCGTCCGCGGCGGGCGGGCCGTTCGCACCGACGGTTTCGGCGGTGCGGTCGACGGCGGTGCCCTTGCCGCCCAGATGGCGGGCGAGCAGCTCGATCGTCGGGTGTTCGTAGGCGATGGTGGGCGAAAGTTCGCATCCGAGCCAGGTTTCCAGGGCGCCGGTCATCCTGACGGCACGGACCGAGTCGAGGCCGTAGTAGGCGAACGGCCGGGACGGGTCGATATCCGTTGCAGGAATGCCGAGTTCACGAGCGAGCTGGGCGATCAACCATTCCTGGATCTCCGCGACGGTGCGCCCGGCCTGTTTCGGCGCGGCGGCCGCGGGGCGGATGTCGGGCAGCGGTGCGCGCCATTCGGCGACCGGCTCGAACTGGCCGTCGAGGAATTGCTGCCGGCAGGCGGACCGCTGGATCTTGCCGCTGGACGTGGTGGGAATCCGCAACGGGTCCACCAGCACAACGGCGTCCGCCTGGATCTCATGGTGTTCGGTGATCGCGGTCCGGATGGTGTCGACGATCTGGTTGAGGTCGGTGTCGCCGAGCTGATAGCCGCTCACCTCCTGCACGACCACAACCCGTTCGGGGGCGTCCGGTCCGGCCGCGACCGAAAAGACCGCGCCCCGGCCGCGCATCAGTGCCGGGTGACAGGCCTGCACGGTGAGCTCGATGTCCTCGGGATAGTGGTTGGTGCCGCGAATGATGATGAGATCCTTGACGCGACCCGTCACGAACAACTCACCGGAGCGGAAGAACCCGAGGTCCCCGGTGCGAAGGAACGGGCCCCGGCCGCTGTCCGAAAGATGCGCGCGCAACGCCTCTTCCGTCACTTCGGGCTTCCCCCAGTAACCCTGCGCCACGCTCGGCCCGGCGACCCAGATCTCGCCGACCTCGTCGGCCCCGCAGGGCCGCCGCGTCTCGGGATCGACGATGATGACCTCCTGGCCGCCCGGTGGCCGGCCGCAACCGACCAACGTCAACGCGCTCGGGTCTTCCGTCGCGATCTCGACGACCCGGCGTTCACCCAGCGCCGCGCGATCTATGTGCAGGACCACCGGGACCGGGGAGTCCGACCCGCCGGACACCAGCAGCGTCGCCTCCGCCAGCCCATAGACCGGTGCGAACGCCTCAGGCCGAAAACCCGCCGGGGCGAACGCCTCGGCGAAGCCCTGCATGGTCGAGGGACGCACCGGCTCGGCGCCGCACATGGCCGTCGACCAGTTGGACAGGTCCAGGGCGGCACGCTCCTCAGGGGTACTGAGTTCGATACACAGGTCATAGGCGAAGTTGGGGGCGGCGGTGATTTTGGCGCGGTGCCGGGATATTGCTTCCAGCCACCGCATCGGGCGCTTGATGAACGCGTTCGGCGGCATGAGGGCGGAGGTACCGCCGACATAAATGGTTTCCAGGACGCCGCCGATGAGGCCCATGTCATGGTAGGGCGGCAGCCAGAACACACCGAACGCGTCCCGGTCGAACCCCGACTTCCACGACTGGCGGATGGTCTCCAGGTTGGAGACGAGGTTGCCATGCGACAGCACAACACCTTTCGGTGCGGCCGTGGAGCCCGACGTGTACTGGATCATCGCGATTGTGCTTGAGTCGATCTCGGGTGGAACCCACTGCGCCTCGTCGCCCCCCGTGTCGGTGACGAACCACCGCAACGGATGTCCCTTGACCAGACCGTCCACCGTCGCCTTGATTCGCGCTTGCATCTCCGAGTTCGACAGGGCAAAGCGCGGTTTGGCATCCGCGACGATCGAGGCGACGCGCGGAACCAGGTGCTCGCGCGCCGGCGGATGCACCGGTACGGCGATCGCGCCCGCGTAAAGGCACCCGAACAAGCCGGCGATGAAATCCAGACCCGGGGGGCATAGGACCAGGACGCGCTCGCCCGCGGCGCCGTGCCGCTGCAGGTTGGCTGCGATCCGCTTCGCCCGGCTGTCCAGCTCGCGATAGGTCAGCTCGGTGACTTCGGTCTCCTCGCCATCGCGAGAGTAGGTGAACGCGAGCCTGTCCCGATAGCGCTCGGCCCGGTACCGCAGCTGTTCGACCAGCGTGGGTGCCATGAGTGACGACGCGTCATGCCCTGTTTCCGAGGCTGATTCGGCATGGTCGTCTGCGTGCTCGGCGTGCTGCCTGTCGGCGGTACTCATCTCGTTCCCTCTGTCGGTCCCGGAGCGGCTACTTCTTCGCCGAACCGTGACATCTGCGTCGCTCCATCAAGGAGTGAGTGGTTGTGGTTGGTATTTACTTGTCCTGCGGCGCTTTTCGATCGGGGCTAGGGTGCCCTCGGTGTAGGTCTCGAGTAGTACGCGGAATTGCTCCACCGTGTAGCCGGTGACGACCGCGTCCGTGCGTGCGCGTACCGTCGCCGAGCGGGCCATCCGGAACAACGGCCCGAGCTCGCCGACGTACTCGCCGGGAGAGGCGACCTTGACCAGTTCCTCGGTCCCGTCGCTCGATTCCCGCATGACTTCCAGTTCGCCGTCGGTGATGACGTAGATCAGGTCCCCCATGCTGCCCTGCTCGAACAGCACCGAACCGCTTGCCAGATGCAGCGTTTCGGGCTCGGAGTTGGTCAGTTGCACATCCGGCATCAGCCTGACCACGCGGTCGGCGAACGGCAGGATCCGGGTGTCATGGGTGGCGACCACGACAATGCGCTCGCCGCTGGCCAACTCCCTCAGCAGCCGCAGCACCCCTTCCGCGCGGGCATAGTCCAGGTGGGCCGTGGGTTCGTCGGCCAGGATCAGCGGTGGGTCCAGCGCGATCGCGCGGGCCACCGCCACCCGTTCGCGCTCGCCGCCGCTGAGGTCGCTGGGCCGATGCGTCATGCGGTCCTGCAGCCCGGCGCGGGCCAGCAATTCCTTGGCGCGTTCGCGCGCCGCCCGCCGCGACCAGCCCGCCGCCCAGAGTGGCACCGCGACGTTCTCCACCGCGGAAAGGCTTGCCACCAGGTTGAACGACTGAAAGACGATGCCCACGGTCTTGCGCCGGTAGGTGGTCAGCCTGCGGCGGTCCAGCGTCGTGACGTCGGTGTCACCGACCTGGACGCGTCCGCTGGTCGGGCTGAGGATGCCGCCGATGCACGACAGCAGCGTGGTCTTCCCACATCCGCTGGGGCCCAACAGGATCACCAGCGACCCCGCCGCGACCTCCAGATTCAAACCGTCGATGACGCGGTTCGGCTCCCCGCCGTTCGAGTATTCGACGACGAGATCCTTGATGCGCAAATCGCCCATGACTATCCGGCCCCGAACGCCATCACCGGGTCGATCGCGACCGCGCGCCGCAACCCCACCAGACTCGCCAACAGGCCGACCCCCACCGCGGTCCCCACCAGCGACAGGAAGGCCGAGGGGGTCACCACCACGAGCATCGGGAACAGCGGGCCGAGCAGCACGGCCAGCACACCGCCCAGCATCGCCGCGACCAACGCGACGAGCACCGCCTGCAGCATGAGCCCGGCGAGCACCGACTGGGTGGCGACACCGAGGGCCTTGAACACCGCGAAGTCCCGGGTGCGCTCCAGCGCGGACAGGTAGATCAGCGATCCCACGATCGACGCGGCCACCGCCCACAGCAGGATCACCAGGTACGACATCGCCAGCCGAGCCATGTGCAGCGGGCGGATCATGTCATCGACCGCGGCGGCGCGGTCCACGACGCGATAGCCGGCGGGCACTTGCGTAGGTACGCCGCGCAAGCCGATGGCCGAAATCACGTGCTGCGCGGAAAACATCAACCGCTGCGCCGTCGTGACGGTCACAAACGCATTGGGCTGGCCTGCGAGCGTGGTGGACTTGTTGACCAGCCCGACGATCCGCAGCACCTGCGATCCCACCTCGACGTTGTCGCCGATGGATCGCTTCAGCGTGGTCGACATGGCAACCTCGTCGGGATTCGACGGTGCCCGCCCCGCCACGATCGGCGGCATCCCCTGTTCGGGCAGGCCGTAGACGTTGAGGTTTTCCGGTAGGCGCCGGTCCTGCAGGATCGTGTTGCCGTAGACCACCGGGATCGCCGATTCGACGCCAGGAAGCTGGGCTACGTCCTCGAGTTCCGCCTGCGGGAACCTCGATGAACCAATGAAGGGTCCGACCGCGCCCGCCTTGATGAGGTAGTGGTCGATGCCTATCGAGTCGGCCAGGCGCTGGGCCTCGACCCGGGTCCCGATCATCAGCCCGGTGATGATGAGCGTCATCGCGAACACCATTCCGGTGCCGACGGCCGCGATGATGAAGCGTCGCTGCCGCCATTGCATGTCCCGTATGGCGGTGATCAACATCGGCGCGCGCATCCGCTCTCGCAAGCCACCAATAGCCCACACGGCTTGACCTCCCTTTTCTTTCCCAGCAAGCGTCGCCCGGGACGCGGCAAGTCGCGTAGAGCCGAAGGGCCTTGATCGGACGGACCTACGCCCCGCTTTTCTGGCGGCCCGGATTCGACGCAGTTGAGCGATACCCGCAGGTCAGGGGCACTCCAGCAGCAAATTCGGCGAGCGCGCGACCGGGCGGGAAATGTGACTCAAAACCCAATCACCGAATACGGTCCGTGCAATTAGCCGCGCGCCCAATAACCGCGAAAGCGGAGGGGCAGAGATATTCTCGTCGGCCTCACCGACCGTCGGGAACCAGCCACTTCTCGAACGCGATCGGGACGAACGGCCCCCAGGACGGCAGCGGGTCGGCGGGCACCCGGGTGTACCCGGTCGCGTCGTACAGCGCCTCGGCCTCGGGTTGCCGATTGCCCGTGATCAGGTACAGCCTCCGGTACCCGCGCGCGGCGGTCTCCGCCTCCAGCGCCGCCAACAGCACTCGCGCGTACCCGCGGCGCCGATGAGCGCGGTCGGTCCAGATCCGCTTGAGCTCGGCGGTTTCGGCGTCGTAGCGCCGGAATGCCCCGCCGGTGACGGGCACCCCGCCCAGCACCCCGATCAGCAAGCCGCCGTCCGGCGGGGCCAACTCGGCCTCCGGCACGGGCAGCCAGGACAAGTGCGTGCTGGGTGTGCCGCCGTAGCGCTGCGCGTACTCGTCGGCCAGCTCGGCCAGCAGGGGGCGCGCCAGCGGTTCGTCGTGGGTCGCCGACACGAACCGCAGCTGGTGACTCGCGGCGGGCGGGCTTGATCGGTGCACCACGTGATCATCCAACGCCTCTGACCGCGACACATTCCATTCGGGCATCCTCCCGCCCGCGGAGCCGTGCCAGCCGTGCCGGCGCCCACCAGTTCAGGCCGCCGAACACGTGCATGAAGGCCGGGACGAGCAGCATGCGCACCAACGTTGCGTCGACCAAGACGGCGAGGGTCAGCCCGACGCCGAACATCCGCATGAAGGAAACCTCCGCGGAAGTGAGGGCGGCGAACGAGATCGACATCAACAGGGCTGCCGCCGTGATGATCCGGCCCGTTCGCGCGACGCCCAGCGCGATGCTTTCGTCATTGTCGACACGCGTGCGGTCCGAAGCCAGCCAGTATTCGCGGATACGGGACAGCAGGAAAACCTCGTAGTCCATGGACAATCCGAATGCGATGCAGAACATCAACACCGGGATGTTGGCCACCAGCGTGCCGGTCGGGGTGGTGCCCAACGCGCCCAGATGCCCGTCCTGGAAGATCCACACCAATGCGCCGAATCCGGCCGTCAGCGACAGCATGTTGAGCAGCACGGCTTTGACGGGCAGCACCACGCTACCGGTGAGCAGGAACAGCAACACCAGCATGACGCAAGCGACGAAACCGAACAGCACGGGCAATCGCGACGTGATCGCGTCGACAGAGTCGCGATTCATCTGGGCCATCCCGGCCAGCTCGACGTGGCGGGCACCGGCCAACGGGATCGCATGCAAGCGATCCAACTGCGCGCCCGACGCCGGCGAATACAACGGCGCGCTGCTGGCCACCGTCAAATAGGCACTGCCGGATGCCATTCCGGCGGGTGCCGACGGTGGCCCCTTCCGCTCACCGGCGATGAAGGTTCCGGTCGGTCCCGACACCGCCGAGACGTCGGGCACGCGCGACAGCCGTGCGGCGTACTCGTCAAGGTCTCGCACCGCCAGGCCGTCGGTGCGGGGGATGACGACCCTGATCTCGGAATCGGCACCGAAGTCGTGCCGGATCCGCTCGCTGACGGCGCGCGCCGACGATGACGCCGGGAGCACCCGATCGTCGGGATACCCCCATTTGATGCCGAGGAACGGCGCGCCCAGGGCGAGCAGGAGGGCGATGATCGCCAAGCCGATCGGGACCGCGTGACTCATGGCCAGCTTGGCCGTCCGGTACCAAAAGGTGTGCTCGATCGTCGCCGGCGGCGGTTGGGAACGCCGAAAGAGCTTGCGGCCCAAGTCCCAAACGTTGAGCGCGTCAAGCCGGTCGCCCAGTACCACGATCACCGCGGGCGCGATCACCATAGCGGTCAGGGCCGCGAAAGCCACCACCGCGACGCCGGCGTAGGCGAATGACCTCAGGAAGTACATCGGGAATATCACCAATGCGGCCAATGCGAGGGCCACCGTCAGGGCGGAGAACAGCACGGTGCGTCCGGCCGTCGCCATGGTGCGCGGGAGGGCTTCGGCGGGGGGAAGCCCGTCGGCCAGTTCGTCGCGATAACGGCTGATGATCAGCAGCGTGTAGTCGATGCCCAGGGCCAGAGCCAGGGCCACCGCCACGTTCACCGCGAAGATGGACACGTCGGCGACCAACGCGACCGCGCGCAACACCGCGAGGGAACCCAGGATTGCGAAGCCGCCGACGAGGATCGGCAGTGCCGCGGCCAGCAAGCCGCCGAATACCCATACCAGCGCGGCGAAACTCAACGGGATCGCAACGGATTCCATTCGCAACAGGTCGTTTTGGGTCTGCCGGTTGAGCTCTTCATAGATGATCGCCATGCCTCCGGCCTGCACGGTCACGCCGTCGCGATCGCGCGCCAGCCGGTCCGCGAGCTCCCGGGCATGCTTGGGCGCGCTGCTTTCCCCGCCGGTGAGGGCGGCCACGATCAGCGCCGACTCGCCGTCGCCGCTGACCAACCCCGGCCGGGGCGCATCCCACGGCGACGCCACCTGCGCGACGAACGGCGACTGGGCCAGCTGCCGGACGATGTCCACGCCCACCATCCGAGCGGGTCCTTGGGTGACCCCGCTCCGCGAGTGCACCAGCAGCGTCATCTCCATGTCGCCTTGATGGAACTTTTCGGCCAGAACCGCTGTGGCACGGGCGGATTCGGCCGTCTGGTCCAGAAATCCACCGCCGGGCAGCGTCGCTGCGGCCGGGACACCGAAGACGGCGGCGAGTACCGCCAGGAACATCGCGCTTGCGATCACTCGTCGCGGAGCGGCGATGGCGATCAGGGCCAGTCGCGATAGCATGTGCGTCCTCCGGGATGGTTAGCTGTCGATCCCCCCGATCGGTCTTGTTCAACTCCTCTGGCCCCCGGTGTGGTCCGCTATTCGCGGCGCTGCACGCACGCGACCGCCATCTCGGCCAAAGCGGTGCAAACGGCTTCGTTGATCTCCATGCCGTTTACGTCGTCGAGTGCGGATGCAACCCGCCGGCTGATCATCTGTTCGATCATCTCGACGGCCCCCGTTGCGGCGATCAATCGCTTCCAACGCTGCAGCGCGGCGTCATCGAGTTCGTCGAGATCCATGAGCTCGACGAGCTGGCGGCGGGTCGGTGCGTCGGCCAGCTGGTAAGCGGCCACGATGAGGCTGGTCGCTTTGCGCTCGAGCAGGTCTCCCCCGCTTGGCTTCCCGGTCGCCGCCGGCGAGCCGAAGACCCCCAATACGTCGTCGCGGAGTTGAAACGCCTCCCCGACGTCGCCGCCGAAGCGGCCAAGCCGTGCCAGCGTTCGGTCGCCGCAGCCGGCCATGGCCGCGCCCAATTCCAGTGGGCGGCGCACCGTGTAGTTGCCCGATTTGCGCCGCGCGACGTCGAGCACCGCGTCGAGCGGCGGAAAGCTGCGGAGATTGGCCGCGAGATCGGCGAATTGACCTATCGCCAATTCCGTCCGCATGGCGTCATAGTGCGGCCACACCCGCTGCAGGCGAGGGGCTTCGATACCGCTTTCGCGCAGCATCTGCTCCGCCCAAATGAGGCAAAGATCGCCCAGCAGAACGGCCGCCGACTCGCCGAATTTCTCTGCGCACGAGGCCAGTTCGCGCTCGCGGTGCCACCGGGCCAGTTGCACGTGCGCCGCCGGACGACCCCGCCGTTGCGCCGAACGGTCCATGACATCGTCCTGGATCAGCGCGAAGGCGTGCAGTAACTCCAGACTCGCCGCCGCCGTTAGCGCGGCTCCGCTCGGCGGGGCGCCACACAGCCACCCGAGATACATGAAGGTCGACCGTAGACATTTTCCGTTCGACACGAACTGCGCCAATATGTCGCCGACCGCGTCGAGGCCCGCGCCAGCGAGGTCGGTGGCGCGGCGGGCCGAGACAAATTCCGCGACGGTGGCCAGCACCGCGGTGCGCACACCGGCGCGCCACTCTTCGCCTCCCGGAGCACCGCTCGCGGGCCACACCGAGGGGGCGTGTTGCGGGGCGCGGACCGTCGGCTGCGCAAGTACGCCGGGCGGACGGTTCGAAACACGCAAGGTCAACGTTTCATGCCCCTTTCATCGTGGCTCATAAAGCGGCTACGACGTTAGGGCGCATCGGGTTCAAGGATCCGGCCAACTAATTTAAGTTAATTAACTGTTAACGATCTTAAATAGCCGCGAACTGCGGTTATGCCCGCGTGGCGGTGAGGTATTCGGGGACGAACTCCGTGTCCCCGGGGCGGTGGCGCCGCCTGACCGGCCGTCCCACCGCCCCCAGCAGCTCGGTGACGTTGCGCTGCACCGTCTCCCAACCGCGGGCGGTCAGATACTCCGGCACGTAATGGTATTGCCCCGGGTGGGTCAGGCTGGCCAGGTCGACGTCCACCCCGTTCTGGCGCAAGCCATCGACAAACGACCGCTCCGCCTCCAGCTGTAGCGGCGTCCAGATGGGCATGTGGTCGGCGGCGAACCGGCTGCCGGCGGCGCTCATCGCGGTGACGCCCTGCAACACGCGGTCCTGCACGGCGGGAGTCAGGTACCCGATCAGCAGTTGCTCGGCGATCCACACCGCGGGCGCGGTGGCGTCGAAGCCGACCCGCCGCAGGGCCGCCGGCCAATCCTGATGCAGTGCGACGCCCACCGCGCGCCGGCTGGCCGTCAGTTCGGCGCCCAATCCGCGCAGCGCTTCGGATTTGAAGTCGAGCACCTCGGGCCGGTCGATCTCGTAAACGGTTGTCCCCGGCGGCCACCACAGCCGGTACGGCCGGGTGTCCAGCCCCGACGCCAGGATCACCACCTGGCGAAGGCCCGCCCGCCCCGCGTCGGCGACGAACTCGTCGACGAACCGGGTGTGCGCCGCGCAGACGTCCAGGAACCACGAACCGTCGGCGTCGTCCGTGCCGAACCGGTCGTCATCGATCACCCGCACGAAGTGGTCGACCCCGGCGGCCCGCACCAACGGTTCGGCGAACGGATCGTCCAGCGTCCCCTTGTTGGTGGCGACGGCGCGCGCGGCGGCACCGAATGTCGCGGTCACCGCCACGCCCGTCGTCGCTGCCATGGGCTCTACCCGCCGGACCGGCGCCGCAGGGTCAGCCCGGCGACCGCCCGCCAGCCGAGCAACAACAACGCGGTGACCGACGCCGCCACCACCACGAAACTCGCCGCAACGCCGGCGGAACTGGCCTTGCGCAACACCATGCCGATGACGACGGTGCACAGCCAGACGACCACCCCCGTCGGCACCACCTCGGTGGGGCGCCGCCAGGCGCGGGATGCCAGCCAGCCCACGACGGTTCCGGTGAGAAACGGCCAGGCGGTCGTCGCGACGCCGGCGAGGTTGAGTCCTTCGTCGTGGCTGCGACGCCCGGCGGCGCAGAACACCAGCACACCGATGACATCCATGGCCAGCCACAGGAGCCGTCGCATGCAGCGAGAGTACCGGGCAGGCCGCCGACCTTGACCCCGCCGCCATGCTGAACCTAGATTCGTCGGGAATGAATGCACATTCACAAGGGCGCCTGGCCGTGGTGACCGGCGCCGGTTCGGGCATCGGCAAGGCGATCGCGCTGGCGTTCGCCGCACAGGGCGACCGGGTGATCGCCGCCGACCTCGACGAGGCTGCCGGCGCGGCCACCGCCAAGGAGCACCCCGGGCTGATCACCGCGCTGCCGGTGGACGTCGCCGACCCGGCGCAGGTCGACGCCCTGCGGGACGCGACGCACGGCGAAGCCGGCGTGCCCGACATCGTCGTCAACGCCGCGGGATGGGACCGCACCGATCAATTCCTCAACGCCACACCGGAATTCGCGGCCAAGGTGGTGGCGATCAACTACCTGGGACCGGTGCACGTCTGCGCGGCGTTCCTGCCGGGAATCATCGAGACGCACGCCGGCGGGCGTGTCGTCAACGTGGCCAGCGACGCCGGCCGGGTAGGCAGCGCCGGGGAATCCATCTATGCCGGCGCCAAGGGCGGGGTGATCGCGCTGACCAAGTCGCTGGCCCGGGAGATGGCCCGCCATCAGATCACGGTCAACTGCGTGTGCCCGGGCCCGACCGACACGCCGCTATTCCACGCCCAGCCCGAGAAGCTGAAAGAAGCGCTAGTCAAAGCCATCCCGTTTCGCCGCCTGGCGCGACCCGAGGAGGTCGCCGCGGCCGTGCTGTTCTTCGCGTCGCCCGCCGCGTCGTTCATCACCGGACAGGTGATCAGCGTCAGCGGCGGCCTGACGATGGCGGGTTAGTGGCAGGCTGAGTCACATGAGCACCCACAAACCTCCCGCCTTCGACCGGTACGACCCCCTGGGCCTGGACGCCTCGCTGTCCGACGACGAGCTCGCGGTGCGCTCCACCGTCAGAGGGTTCTGCGCCGAGCACGTCCTTCCCTACGTCGCGGAGTGGTTCGAGATCGGCGACCTGCCGGTGCGCGAACTCGCCAAGGGGTTCGGACAGCTCGGCCTGCTCGGCATGCACCTGGAAGGGTACGGGTGCGGCGGCGCCTCCGCCGTGCACTACGGCCTGGCGTGCGTGGAGCTGGAGGCCGCCGACTCCGGCCTGCGGTCGATGGTCTCGGTGCAGGGATCGCTGGCGATGTTCGCGATCTGGAACTTCGGGTCCGAGGAGCAAAAGCAGGAGTGGCTGCCCGGTATGGCCACCGGCGAACTGCTGGGGTGTTTCGGGCTGACCGAACCCGACGTGGGATCCGATCCGGCCGCGATGAAAACCCGTGCGCGACGCGACGGTTCGGATTGGGTGCTCAATGGCCGAAAGCTGTGGATCACCAACGGCTCGGTCGCCGACGTCGCGGTCGTGTGGGCGGCCACCGACGAGGGAATTCGGGGCTTTCTGGTGCCGGCCAGGACACCGGGATTCACCGCCAACACCATCCACCACAAGCTGTCGCTGCGGGCATCGATCACCAGCGAGCTGGTGCTCGACGACGTGCGGGTGCCCGCCGATGCGATGCTGCCCGAGGCGAAAGGCCTGCGGGGGCCGCTGTCCTGTTTGTCCGAGGCGCGTTACGGAATCATCTGGGGCGCCATGGGCGCGGCGCGGTCGGCCTGGCAGGCCGCGCTCGACTACGCCACCCAGCGCACCCAATTCGGGCGCCCGATCGCCGGATTCCAGTTGACCCAGGCAAAGCTCGTCGACATGGCGGTCGAGTTGCACAAGGGTCAGCTGCTGTCGCTGCAACTGGGCCGCCTCAAGGACAGCGTCGGGCTGCGGCCCGAGCAGGTCAGCTTCGGCAAGCTGAACAACACCCGGGAGGCCATCAAGATCTGCCGGACCGCTCGAACGATCCTGGGCGGCAACGGCATATCGCTCGAGTACCCGGTCATCCGGCACATGGTCAACCTGGAGTCGGTGCTCACCTACGAAGGCACGCCAGAGATGCACCAGCTCGTCCTGGGCCAGGCGTTCACCGGTAGTGACGCCTTCCGGTAACCGGGGAAGACATGGCCGCACGTCTGGAGTACACCGAAGAGCACCGGCAGTTCCGGGCGCTCGTCCGCGAGTTCGTACAGCGGGTGGTGGTCCCGGCGCACGAGCGGGCCGAAACCCGGGGGCAGTGGGACCGCTCGCTGTTCATCGAAGCGGGAAAGCTTGGCCTGCTCGGCTTTTCGGTGCCCGAGCAGCTCGGCGGGCCGGGAGTCAACGACTTTCGCTACAACGCGGTCGTCATCGACGAACTGCAGCGGGCCGGCGCGGCGGCGGAGGCCATCGCGTTCACGCTGCAGAACGACGTGGTGCTGCCCTATCTCACCGACCTGGCCACGCCCGAGCAACAACGGCGCTGGCTGCCCGGCGTGGTGACCGGCGAGACGGTGCTCGGTATCGCGATGACCGAACCCGGCACCGGCAGCGACCTGGCCGGGATCCGCACCGCGGCGGTCCGAGACGGCGACCACTACGTCGTCAACGGCGCCAAGACGTTCATCTCCAACGGCCAGTGCGGCGACCTGTTCGTCGTCGCCGTGCGGACGTCATCCGATCGACATAAAGGCCTGTCGCTGCTGGTGGTCGACGCCGACACCCCGGGTTTCTCCCGGGGCCGCAACCTGGACAAGATCGGCCTGCATGCCCAGGACACCAGCGAGCTGACGTTCACCGACATGCGGGTGCCGGCGGCCGATCTGCTCGGGGACGAGGGCGCCGGCTTCTACCAGCTGATGCAGAACCTGCCGCAGGAGCGCCTTGCGCTGGGGGTGGGCGCGGTGGCCGCCGCCGAGGCCATCCTGGCCGAGACACTTGAGTACGTGCGCGGACGCAAAGCGTTCGGCACGCCGATCGCCGGGTTCCAGCACAGCCAATTCGTTCTCGCCGAGGTGGCGACCGAAATCGACGTCGCCCGAACCTATCTCGACGACTGCCTGGCCCAGCACCTGACCGGCGAGCTGACGGCCGCGCGGGCCGCCCGGCTGAAATGGTGGACCACCGACCTGCAGGTGCGCACGGCCGACCGCTGCCTGCAGCTGCACGGTGGCTACGGCTATATGCGCGAGTACGCCGTGGCGCGCGCGTTCGTCGACGCCCGCATCCAGACGATCTACGGCGGGACCAACGAGATCATGAAGACGATCGTCGCCAAGGACCTGGGCATCTGATGGCGGTCGACTATGGCGCCCTGCCCGTCCAGGAGGCCGTCCGCGCGGCCCGGGCCAGCGCGCGGCGCCGCCAGGTGCTCGACGCCGCGGTCAAGGCCATGGGAACACACGGCTTCCACCAGATGTCGATGCAGGATCTGGCCGCCGAGGCCAAGGTCAGCGTCGGCCTCATCTACACCTACTTCGGCGGCAAGGAGGACCTGCTGCTGGCCACGATCGTGCGGATCCTCGACGTGTTCCGCGACCAGCTGGCGCCCGTGATGGCCGCCGCCGGCGACGACGTCGTGGACCAACTGGCCGCCGGCATCAGCCGCTACATCCAGATCGTGGACGAGAACCTCGACGGCGTGGTGCTGACCTATCGGGAGAGCCGGACACTGGTGCCGGCCGACCGGGCCAGGATCAAGGAACTCGAAATCGCCACCGCCGCACCGCTGCGCACGGTCATCGAAACCGGTATCGCCGCGGGCGTCTTCCGCGATGTCGACGTCGACCTCACGGTGTTCGACATCATGCTGCTCGCCCACGGCTGGGCGCTCAAGCACTGGCATTTCGGTCCCGCCTACACCCGCGACGAGTACATCCGGCTGCAGACCCGCCACCTGCTCCACGCATTGGTGCGCGACGACCGTCGCGCCGATTACGCACACGTGCTGGAATGAAGCCATGAGACTCACCGCGCTCCGTAACATGGCCGCCGCGTTCGCGCTGGGGGCCGTCATCGTGGCGCCGACGGCCGGCGCCGACCCCACCGTCGCGCTGCCCCCGATGACGTCGAGCGGCGGCGGCCCGATCATCGGCGGCGGCAGCAACGCCGGGATCGCGCAGCAGCTGTTCAGCTTCGGCACTCCCAACGTGCAGGAGGTCGACGGTTCGGACGCCGCGCAATTCATCACGGCCGCCGCCGGAAGCGCCAATCCTCAACTGGCCGCTCCCTTCTCGCTGATGCGCCGGGCGCTGGCATGCCAGACGAACAACGCCGGGTTCGGGGCGCGCGCCTACCGGCGCAGCGATGGGCAATGGGGAGGCGCGATGGTGGTCGCGGCCAAGAGCGCGACGCCCAACGTGGACGGCCTGGCGGGCTGCGCCAAGACGAACTGGCGCAGGGCCACGGCCGGCACGCAGAGCTCGCTCTGCAATAGCGGCTGGAGCACCCCGAACACCTACGAGAGCCGCCGCGGCGAGACCTACTACATCCTGCTCGCCGGCACCGCCGACGACTTCTGCACCGCGGTCAACGGCAAATTCAAGGACAACTCCAACGGGTGGCCATTCTAGCCGTCGGCACTAAATGGGTTGCGCGAGTGGCTGTTTCGGTCTTCGGCAAGCCGACCCGGAACAGACAAAGGATAGGTTTACCATTCTCGGATATCCCCGCGGCCACAATTAATCCCGCCATAAGTCGCCGCCGTTTGAATTCAATACATTTCACGCGAACGGGAACTCCCATTGAAAAGACCGGCGCGCCGGGTTTTCGAAATCAACTGTCGCAACGGCGAAGACGCCGTAGACTCCCGCCCATCGGGTGATCGGGCAATCGGGCAAACAAAAGAAATTGTCCATCCATGAACGGGGTTGGTGTTATGTCACGATTGACCGGCAAAATCATTCTCGCTGCAATGCTCGGATTCACCGTCTGCGCGGCATCGGCTTGTACGACGCCGATAACCATCGACTGCGGTCCGGGCCTGACCTGCCAGTAAGCGCAGGCCTTATTCGCGGCTTCGGCAAGGGATCGCCCGCCCCCGCGGCGGGCGGTCCCTTGCCGTACCGCTGACTTCATCCGGATTGCGCTGTGCCACAGCCGGATCTGCGGGCTCCCGCGCCGATCTGTGCCTTGCCGTGACGTCCGAGGGGTCCTAGTCGTACGGTGGACATGCGCTGGAAGCAGCGTGCGACCAGAACGACGAGGCCAATAAGGGGTGAGCATGTCGCGTCATCACGTCGTCATCATCGGAAGCGGATTCGGCGGATTGAACGCGGCCAAGGCCCTCAAACGGGCGGACGTGGATGTCACGTTGATCTCGAGGACGACCACCCATTTGTTCCAGCCGCTGCTGTACCAGGTGGCCACCGGCATCCTGTCCGAAGGCGACATCGCCCCGACCACCCGGTTGATCCTGCGCCGGCAGAAGAACGTCCGGGTGCTGTGGGGCGAGGTCAGCGGCATCGACCTGACGGCCAAGACCGTCACGTCGCAGCTGATGGGCATGGAGACGGTGACGCCCTTCGACAGCCTCATCGTGGCCGCCGGCGCCCAGCAGTCCTATTTCGGCAACGACGAGTACGCCGCCTTCGCACCCGGGATGAAGAGCATCGATGACGCCCTCGAACTGCGGGCCCGCATCCTCGGTGCATTCGAGGCCGCCGAAGTCGCCACGGACCCGGCGGAGCGGCAGCGCCGCCTGACGTTCGTGGTGGTCGGCGCCGGGCCGACGGGGGTCGAGCTGGCCGGCGAGATCGTTCAGCTCGCCGAACGCACCCTGGCCGGGGCCTTCCGGACGATCACGCCCAGCGAATGCCGGGTCATCCTGCTCGACGCCGCGCCGGCGGTCCTGCCACCCATGGGCGAAAAACTCGGCCTCAAGGCGCAACGGCGGCTGGAGAAGATGGACGTCGAGATCCAGCTCAACGCGATGGTGACCGCGGTGGACTACATGGGCATCACGGTCAAGGACAACGACGGCAGCGAGCGCCGCATCGAATGCGCGTGCAAGGTCTGGGCGGCCGGCGTGCAGGCCAGCGGTCTGGGCAAGATGGTCGCCGAGCAGTCCGACGGGACCGAGACCGACCGGGCCGGACGCGTGATCGTCGAGCCCGACCTCAGCGTCAAGGGTCACCCCTACGTGTTCGTCGTCGGCGATCTGATGTCCGTGCCCGGCGTTCCGGGAATGGCCCAGGGTGCGATCCAAGGGGCGCACTATGTCACCAAGCTGATCAAGCAGGCGGTGAAGGGCCAGGACGACCCGGCCAACCGCAAGCAGTTCAACTACTTCGACAAGGGCAGCATGGCCCTCATCTCGCGGTATAGCGCCGTCGCCAAGATCGGCAAGCTGGAGTTCGGCGGCTTCATCGCCTGGCTGGCGTGGCTGCTGCTGCACCTGTTGTACCTGGTCGGATTCCGCAACCGCATCGCCGCCATGTTCTCCTGGGGGATCTCCTTCCTGGGTCGCACCCGCGGCCAGATGGCCATCACCAGCCAGATGATGTACGCCCGGCCGGTGGTGGACTGGGTCGAGCGGCAGGCGCAAGAGGGGACACTGGCGGCGGCCGAACGCATCGAAGCCGCCGAGAAACAGGCCGGTTAGCTCCCGGACTAGTTCAATGCCTGGTCGATGTCGGCGATCAGGTCGTCGGTGCCCTCCAGCCCGACCGAGATCCGGACCACGCCGTCGCCCAGGCCGATCGCGGCGCGGCCCTCCGGTCCCATCGCCCGGTGGGTGGTGGTGGCGGGATGTGTGACAAGGGATTTGGCGTCGCCCAGATTGTTGGAGATGTCGATCAGCCGCAGCTTGTCCAACACCTCGAAGGCCCGTTGCTTCGCCTTGTCTTCGGGGCAGTCGAGCGCGAAGGTGATCACCGTGCCGCCGCCGGACATCTGCCGCTTGGCCAGGTCGTATTGCGGGTGCGACGGCAGATACGGGTAGCGAACCCAGCTCACCGCCGGATGGGTCTCCAGGAATTCCGCGATCCGGTGCGCCGAGGAGTTGCTGTGCTCGACCCGGATCGCCAGCGTCTCAAGGCCTTTCACCAACACCCAGGCGTTGAACGCGCTCAGCGCCGGTCCGGTGTGCCGCATCAGCTTCTGCACCGGGCCGTCGATGTACTCCTTGTCGCCGAGGATCGCACCACCCAGCACCCGGCCCTGACCGTCGATGTGCTTGGTGCCCGAGTACACCACCACGTCAACCCCCAGGGGAATGCCCTGCTGCAGCAGCGGCGTGGCAAAGACGTTGTCCAACAACACTTTTGCCCCCGCGGCGTGGGCGAGCTCGACGACCGCGGCGATGTCCACCAACGACTGCATCGGGTTCGACGGCGTCTCGAAGAACACCGCCGCGGTGGGGACGGACAGCGCCTCCTCCCACTGCGCGAGGTCGTCGCCGTCCACGAAGACGGTCTCGACGCCCCAGCGCGGCAGGATCTCGTTGCACACCACGAAACACGACCCGAACAGGCTGCGCGCCGCGACCAGCCGGTCCCCGGCGCCCAGCAGCGCGCCCAGCGAGGTGAACACCGCCGCCATTCCGCTCGCGGTGGCGAACGCCGCGGGGGCGCCCTCGATCAGGCGCAACCGCTCCTCGAACATCGTCACGGTCGGATTGCCGTAGCGGGAGTACACGAAGTGGTCGAGCTCGCCGGTGAATGACTTCTCCGCGACGGCCGCCGAGGAGTAGACATACCCGGACGTCAAAAACATCGCCTCGGCCGTCTCGTCGAACCCCGAGCGCAGCAGCCCGCCCCGCACGCCGATGGTGGCCTGGCTGACGCCGTCGGGCAGCGCCTTGGGGGCGCGGACGGAATCCCCCGAGGGGTGGGTCATAGCTGCTTCCAGGGCAATCCGATGGCGCGCCAGCCCGATTCGCCGCGCAGCCCCTGGGCGTTCGGGTGACCCTCGAAGCCGTCCAGCACGTTGTAGGCCGGCGTGATGCCGGTCCGGGTGGCGACCTCGGCGGCGCCGATCGAGCGGTTGCCCGAGCGACACAGGAAGACGACCGGACGTTCGGCGTCGGTTTCAGGCACCCGGTCGCGCAGTTCGTCGGCGAAGTTGGCGTTGTACCTGCCATCCGAGGTGTTCCACTCGATGAACACCACCTCGCGGCCCAGGCTGGACAGGTCGGGCACCCCGACGAACCGCCATTCGTCGTCGGTGCGCACGTCGACCAGCACCGCCTCGGGGTTCTCGCTGAGCAGTTCCCATGCCTGCTGGGGGGTGATGTCTCCGGCGTAGCCCGCGCGCTCTGTGCTCATGACCTCGAATCGTAACGAGGTCACCTTGCCGCGGGATAACTCAGTGCGCGGGCTCGCGCGCGACCAGCCGGCTGGCGACCTCGCGGGCGCGGTCGCGCGCCGCGGCCACCTCCGGCGCCGTCGCCAACGCCTGGTATCCGCGCCCGACCGCGCGCAGGTCGCTCTCCGGCACGCTCAGCGCCCGGACCAGCGCGGCGGCCGGCGCGTCGGCGCGTTCGACCCGGTGGGCCGCGCCCGGCGAAATCATCATGGTGTCCACCGGCAGGCCCAGAACGGTGCGGGCCTGCAGCTCGAACGCCGAGAGCCGCTGACTGGGCACGGTGGCCCAGGCGCTGGCGGTGGGGAAGGGCGTGACGTCGGCGAAGTACACCTCGTCGCCGTTGATCATCAATTCGACGCCGAAGACGCCGCGGCCGCCGAGCGCCTTGACGATCCGCGCCGCGATCGATTTGGCGGCATCCATCGCCGCCGCGCTCATCTGCTGCGGTTGCCACGATTCCAGCGCGTCGGCGTGGCCACCGCGATGGCCGATGGGCGAGCAGAATTCGATCGCCGGCCCCCCGGGCCCGTCGCTTCGGACGGCCAGCAGGGTGACGTAAGACTCGACCTCCACCACGGTCTCGGCCAGCACGCGGTGCTGGTCCCCGTGGCCTCCTGTCGCGCGCTGCCAGGCCGCCGCGAGGTCGTCGGGGCCCGACGCCACCGACTGTCCCCGACCGGCGGCCGCGAGCACCGGCTTCACCAGCAGCGGGTAACCGGCGTGGGCCCCGACGGCCTCGAGTTCGCCGACGGAGCCGACGAACCAGAACGGCGCCGTGGGCAGTCCCAGCTCGTCGGCGGCCAACCGGCGCAGGCCCTCCCGGTCGGCGGCCAGCCGCACGGCGCGCGCGCCGGGCACCAGCTGGGTGCCCGCGGCCTCGAGGCCCTCGAGCGCCCGGGGCGCAACGGCGTCGGTGGCGGCCACGACGACGTCCGCGTGCAGCCCACGCAGCGCCTTCGTCAGCTCCTCTGCGTCGGTTATCGGGACCATCAGCGACTGATCGGCCGCCCCGTCCGCGCGCTCACCTACGACGATCACCCGCGCGCCGAGGCGCCCCAGCGCGATCGACAGTTCCCGGCTGAGCTCACCGGAACCCAGCACCACCACCCGCGGCCTGGCGTCGGCTTCCGTGGTCGGCGCTTGCGAGGGCACGGCGAGCGCGGTGGTCCTGTCGTCTTGTCCTTCGGTCGGGCCGTCAGTCACCGCTCAAGGATAGGTCGGTCGCGCGGGTGCCAGGCCTGGCCGCGCTAGGGCTGGCCGGGAAGCAGCCGCACCATCAGCCCGTTAGCCTCGGCCAGCACCGCTTCGTCGCCGTCGAGCAGTTCCGCGGCCACGAACGCCTTGCGGCCCTCGGTGCTCGTGACGCGGCCGCGCACCGCCAGCGGCGCGTCGATCGGGGTGACCCTGCGGTAGTCGACGTGCAGGAAGGCCGTCCGGCTGATGGGACGCCCCGCGGCGTGCGACACCATTCCGAACATGTGGTCGAACAACAGCGGCAGCACGCCGCCGTGCACAGCGTGGTTCCCGCCGACGTGAAATCGGCTGAAGTAGCCGGTCATCTCGACCCCGTCCGGCGCGTATTTCGTCAACGTCCAGGGCGGCAGCAGCAGGCTGCCCATGCCGGGCAGGTCAGGCGTCCGCCCGGCCGGCGCCTTGCCCTCGTCGGCCTGGAACGGGCCCAGCAGCTGCACCAGGGCCTCGGCGCGGTCGGCCGCGTCGTCCCACACGTCATCGCCGGGATCGGCGGACACGGCCAGGTCCTGCAGACCGCGCATGGCCGCGACGAACCGGCCGAATCCCGGGCCGGGGCTGGCCGGCCCGTATTCGGGGAAGCCGCCGTGGTGTTCGTATTCGGGGTCGAGCTCTTTGGGATCCGGCTCCGTCACGGGCGGGCCGCCAGGACGTCGCGGCGCACGATCGTCTGTTCCCGGCCCGGGCCGACGCCGATGCACGAAACATGGGCTCCGGCAAGGTCTTCCAGCCGCAACACGTAGTCACGCGCCTTGGCGGGCAGGTCGTCGAATTCGCGGGCGTCCGAGATGTCCTCCCACCAGCCCGGCAACTCCTCGTAGATCGGCTCGGCGCGGGCCAGGTCGGTCTGCGTCATCGGCATGTCGGTGGTGCGCTCGCCGTCGATGCGATAACCGACGCAGATCGGCACCGTTTCCAGGCTGGAGAGCACGTCGAGTTTGGTCAGGAAGAAGTCGGTGATGCCGTTGACCCGGGTGGCGTAGCGGGCGATGACGGCATCGAACCAGCCGCAGCGGCGCCGCCGCCCGGTGGTCACACCGAACTCGCCGCCGGTCTTGGACAGGTATTCGCCGTTCTCGTCGAACAGCTCGGTGGGGAACGGCCCGGAGCCCACGCGGGTGGTGTAGGCCTTGAGGATCCCGAGCACGGTGGTGATGCGGGTGGGCCCGATGCCGGACCCGACGGCCGCGCCGCCGGCGGTCGGATTCGACGATGTCACATAGGGATACGTGCCGTGGTCGACATCGAGCAGGGTGCCCTGGGAGCCCTCCAGCAGGACCGTCTCGCCGGTCTCGAGCGCGGCGTTGAGCAGCCGGCGGGTGTCGCGGATGCGATGGCGGAACCCCTCAGCCTGTTCCAGCAGCGCCTCGACGACCTGGTGCGGGTCCAGGGCCTTGCGGTTGTAGATCTTGACCAGGATCTGGTTCTTCAGTTCCAGCGCGGCCTCGATCTTGTGGGTCAGCTGGTCGGGGTCGAGCACGTCGGCGACCCGAATCCCCTGGCGGGCGATCTTGTCCTGATAACAGGGCCCGATGCCGCGCCCCGTGGTGCCGATCTTCTTGTTGCCCATGTAGCGCTCGGTGACCTTGTCGATGGCCACGTGGTAGGGCAACAGCAGGTGCGCGTCGGCCGAGATCAACAGCTTGGTGGTGTCCACGCCGCGGTCCTCGAGGCCTTTGAGCTCGTCGAGCAGCACGCCGGGGTCGACCACCACACCGTTGCCGATGACGTTGGTGACGCCGGGGGTGAGCACTCCCGACGGGATCAGGTGCAGCGCGAAGTTCTCGCCGCTGGGCAGGACGACGGTGTGCCCGGCGTTGTTGCCCCCCTGATAGCGCACCACCCACTGCACGCGTCCACCGAGCAGGTCAGTGGCTTTACCTTTGCCCTCGTCACCCCATTGGGCGCCGATGAGGACGATTGCCGGCATGACTTGCTCCCGCCTGCTTACTGTGGCTCTACTGGCAGGGCGCCGTATCTCTCAGCGCCGCCACGGTTTTCGGCATCTTCCGTTGGCCCGGGCTGCCGACCTGCACCAGCGCCGCGGTTAACCGCTTCAGGACCGGGCGCGTAGCCGGACGCGTCTTTGCTTGGCGCGCTCACGTGGCGATCCTAAACGTCGGGTAGCTACGGACTTGTGCCAAGGGCCGATTGATCGCGACTCGTGTCCCGCACGGTCGCGGCTCATCCATCCGGCGCCGCGGGCAGCCGCCCGCTGAGCGGCATTTGCCCCGATGGGCCGGCGGGCGGAGCACTTGCCGGCGCGGGCGGTTTGGCCGCACATACACCGCTGGCGGTCGGCGCGCCCAACATCAGGCACAAGGGCTGCTTGGGGGCACGACCGGGCCTCTTGGCCGCCCAACCCTGCCACACCGGTTTCCCGTTCCAACTGACCAGCGTCCAGCCATCGTGCGGATTGCCCTGGATCTCGACAACGCCGGCGTTGGGCAGCGGATCGAAGAGCAGGAGCAGCGGATCGGGGTTCTTGACGGTCATCATCGTCCCGACGCCGATCGCGAACTCGCTGGAGACCGCCACTACGGTGATCTTGCCGCCCGCGGACCGAACCGGGCTGGCCAGGGCATTGCCGTACATCAATTGCAGGGAGTCGTTGAAACGGCTCCCGTTGGTCACCGCGTTGCCGTACATCGTCTGCAGCGCGCCGTTGAAGCGTTTGTCGAATTCGAACCCGTTAGCGTCGGCGGAGCCCGGAGCCAGCATCGGCACGATGCGTAGCCCCAGCAGCCACGCCACCGGTCCTAGCAGGTACACCAGCCCCGCGAGGCTGAACTGCGGTAAGCCATTGAAGGCGCCGGCGTCGATCTCGTTGAGCCCGGGCAATGCCTGAACATTCATCCCCAACATGGCCGCCAACGGCGCCGCGGTCTGTTGCGTCCTGATCAACTGCGACGCGTAGATCGCGGCCACCGGGCCCCGCGCGGCGAGCACGTTGGCGATGTTCTGCGCCTGTTCTTGGCCGAGCGCGGTGAGCACCGCTCCGGGCACCGACGTGTCGATCACGCCCGCCGCATTGGCCTGCGACTGGCCGTGCCGGACCAAGTCGATCACGATCGATTCGTCGGCCCAGGCCGTCGCCGGCGTGATGCACAGCAGGACAGTCGAAAGCGCTACGGCGCCGACACGGCGGAGTTGCTTTGTCAGCAATGGACGCGCGCGGGGCCGGTACCAGATACGGGCGGCGCGGTTCGCGCGGTTGAGAAGACGGCGGTGAGTCGGCGAATGGCAGTTCTCCGTTCTCTTAGCCACCCATTCGTTGACCCCGTGGCAGGAGTAAAGTATCCGGTTGCTAGCAGGCAGCGACGCAACAACTTTCGTAGTCCGAAACGATATTGTGACTGCGTCGTTATGACGAGATCGTTCCGCGCCCAAGCGGTCTGGCTGCCGAGCCGACGAGAGACATTGAACGACAAGGATATTGGGACTGTTCATTGGACGGCCTGTGACGCGAGAAGATTCCGCCCTGGCGGTGTTGCTGTTCGGCGATCGGCGGGTGCCACGGACGCTGACCGGCGTGCCGATTCGCTCGGCCGACACCGATGGCGCGATCGGCCCCTACCGGCGGCTGGTGGTGGTAGGCGCCGACGCCGACCTGGCCGCCGTGCTGACCCGGCTGCTGCGCGCCGACCGGCTCGACATCGAGGTGGCCTACGTGCCGCGCCGCCGCACCCGCGCGACCCGGATCTACCGCCTGCCCGCCGGGCGGCGCGCGGCCCGGCGCGCCCGGCGAGGGCTCGCGCGGCGCGTCACCCTGGTCCGCGACGAGACCGGGTCCGTGGTCGTCGGGCGGGCCGGCTGGCTGCCGGCCGAGGGCCGGCGCCTGCGCGGCGAGGCCGTCGTCGACGACACCGTGTTGTTCGACGGCGAGGCCTCCGCCGTCGACGTCGAGCCGACGCTGGCCGTCCCGGGCCTGCGCGCCCGCGTGGCGACGGGCCGGCGCCGCTGGGTCGCCGGCCGCGCGGTCCAGCTGGGCAGCACCGGCGTCAGCGTGGTGCGCGACGGCGTGCCCGCACCGCGCCCGGCGCGCCGGTCCACGTTCTACCGCAACGTCGAAGGCTGGCTGGCGGTCCGCTGACGCATCAGTCCGGCAGGCCGGTCACATTCTGGGCGGGCGATGCGTCGTGATCTAGAGATCTACTCCTCGTGGAGGGAAGACCAATGGCAGCAACCATCCGCCACCTCAACCGACTTTCGGATGTGTTGGGCCTGGCCCAGCTCGGCCACGCCCACTGGTTATTCGGCAACATCTACGAAGCGGTTGTGAAAATCCCGGACCGGCTCGCCGCCGAGCCCCGAGCTGCCGCTCCGGCGGGAAGCAGCCCTCGGTCGTCACTGCTGGCGCCGGGCAGTCCGCTGCGCTACTACGCGCCAGCCGCGCCGATCACAGTGGCAACGACTGCCGCGGCCGTGAGCAAAGGCTGGGAGATCGACGATGCCAGGCGTTGGCTAGCCGTGACGGCGGGTTGCTCGATCGCCGGATTGGGTGTCACCGGCTACCTGATCCGGGCGGTGAACCTCGCGGTGATGTTTGCCACGACGCCACCGCCACCAGAAGAACGGGACCGCCTCATCCGGACCTGGTACCGGCTCAATCTGGTGCGGATCGCCGCCGCGGGTGGCGCGCTGTTCGCCGCGAACCGCGCGAGTCAGGTCATCGCGCGGCAGGGTGCACGGTAGCGCGCCAACCCCGTCGACGGCAGGCTGGCTGGCGGTCCGCTAGTTTCGACCGGTGAGCCTGCCCGCCCGGCGCGAATCGGTCCGTCCCAGCCCCATATTCCTGGCCCTCGTCGGCCTGACGGCGATGGGCGGCGTGCTGGCCTGGCTGGCCGGCAGCACCGTGCGGCCGCTGGCGTATTTCGGGGTGTTCACCTTCGTGATCGCCGGCTGGTTGGTGTCGCTGTGCCTGCACGAGTTCGGGCACGCCGTGACCGCCTGGCGATTCGGCGACCACGACGCCGCCGTGCGCGGCTACCTGACGCTGGATCCGCGGCGCTACAGCCATCCCGCGCTGTCGCTCCTGCTGCCGATGGTGGTCATCGCGCTCGGCGGCATCGGCCTGCCGGGCGCCGCGGTGTACGTGCGGACCTGGTTCATGACGCCGAACCGGCGCAGCCTGGTCAGCCTGGCCGGGCCGGCCGCCAATCTGGTGCTGGCGGTGCTGCTGCTCGCGCTGACGCGGTTGTTCTACGACCCTTTCCACCAGGTGCTGTGGGCGGGGGTCGCGTTCCTGGGATTTCTGCAGCTGACCGCGGTGGTGCTCAACCTGCTGCCCATCCCGGGCCTGGACGGCTACGACGCCCTGGAGCCGCACCTGAGTCCGGAGACGCAGCGCGCGGTGGCGCCGGCCAAGCAGTACGGCTTTTTCATCCTGCTGTTCCTGCTCCTGGCCGCCAGCCACTGGTTCTTTCAGATGGTGCTCTGGCTGTTCGAGTTCTCCAGTGTGCCGACGTGGCTGGTGTCCGCGGGCAACGTGCTGACCCGCTTCTGGAGCCGCTGGTTCTGACCCTTGCCATATATGCGTGGATCCGCATATATTGCACGGCATGGGCGCCGGACACAATCACAGTCCCGCCGAGACCGACGGGTCCCGGCTGATTCCCCGCATGGTCGCCGCCGCCGCAATTCTGGCGGCGTTTTTCGTCATCGAGTTGACCACCTCGTTGCTGATCAACTCGATCGCGCTGCTGGCCGACGCGGGCCACATGCTGACCGACGTCGTCGCCGTCTTCATGGGCCTGGCCGCCGTGACGCTGGCCCGGCGGGGCAGCTCGTCACCGTCGCGGACGTACGGCTGGCACCGGGCCGAGGTGTTCACGGCGGTCGCCAACGCGGGGCTGCTGATGGGGGTCGCGCTGTTCATCCTCTGGGAAGCCATCCAGCGGCTCAGGGATACCCCGTCGGTGCCCGGGGTGCCGATGATCGTGGTCGCGCTGGCCGGGCTGCTCGCCAACCTGGTGGTCGCGTTGCTCCTGCGGTCGCACTCCGAACAGAGCCTGGCGGTCAAGGGCGCCTACATGGAGGTGGTCGCCGACAGCGTCGGCAGCCTGGGCGTACTGATCGCCGGCGTGGTGACCGTGACGACGCGCTGGCCGTATGCCGACGTGGTGGTCGCCGTGCTGGTCGCGCTGTGGGTGCTGCCGCGGGCGATCTCGCTGGCCCGCGACGCGTTGCGGATCCTGTCCGAATCGTCGCCGACCCACATCGACGTGGAGGAGCTGCGCTCGGCGCTGGGCGCCGTCGACGGCGTGTCCGAGGTACACGACCTGCACGTCTGGACGCTGTCGCCGGGCAAGGACATGTGCACGGCGCACTTGCGGAGCACCGGCGACTCCACCCGGGTGCTCCACGACGCGCGCGCGGTGCTGTCGGCCCGCGGGCTGCAGCACGCCACCGTCCAGATCGACACCCCCGGCGAGGCGGGCTGTTCGGAAGACTTCTAGATCCCCAGGGCCGGGCGCGCCTCGGGGTCGCAGTCGTCGAGCAGGTCCAGGCAGCGCAGGTACTCGTCGGGCTCGCCGATCGTGTCGGCGGCCCGCGCCAGCGCGGCCACGCACCGCAGGAACCCGCGGTTCGGCGCGTGCGCATACGGCACCGGGCCGAAACCCTTCCAGCCGTTGCGCCGCAGCTGGTCCAGGCCGCGGTGATAGCCGGTCCGGGCGTACGCGTAGGCGGTGATCGCCTGGTCGTCGGCCAGCGCCTGCTCGGCCAGTGCCGCCCAGGCCACCGACGCCGACGGGTGCGCGGCGGCGACGATCCCGGGTTTCTCGCCGGCGAGCAGTTCCGCCTCGGCGTCGGGATCGCCCGGCAGCAGGGTCGGGTCAGGTCCCAGAAGGTCTCGCGGCGGCGTCATGGCTCCTATTCTGCAGCTGCCCCGTTTCGCCGGGGTGGCGGACCTCGACCATCGCCCCATCGAGGGGGGCGGGTCGCTAAGCTCTCCAACTACCCCACCCGATAGCGGAGGACAGCCGTACTCATGCCCCAGCCACCCGAGCCCGACCGCGGCGGCGCGCCGAATCCGCCTGGGCACGAATGGGCCGCGCAATCAGGCGAGGACGCGACCGAGAGCGTCCCGCTGGTGCCGAGTGACTCCGAGACCGAGACGGTGGTGATCAGACCCGATTCCGCCGGCGATCCGAAGGATCCCGAGCAGGACGCGGACGGCCAGCAGCGCGAACGCCGCTTCACCGCGCCCGGATTCGACGCCAAAGAGACCGCGGTGATCGCCACCACCCCGGAGCCCGCCACCGAAGTGTTCTCGACACCGCCGGAAGGCCAGACCGCACAGTTCGGTCAGCCCGCCAAACCGGCCGTGCCGCAATCGATCCCACCCCGGCTAGGGGGAAAGCTCCGCACGTCCCGGCAGTTCAACTGGGGCTGGGTGCTGGCGCTGGTCCTGATCGTGCTGGCGCTGGCCGCCATCGCGATCCTGGGCACGGTGCTGCTCACCCGCGGCAAACACACGAAGGTGTCGCAGGAAGACCGGGTTCGGACCACGATCCAGAGCTTCGACACCGCGATTCAAAAGGGCGACCTGACCACGCTGCGCACCATCACCTGTGGCACCACCCGCGACGGGTACGCGGACTACAACGAGCATTCGTGGGACGAGACCTACCGCCGGGTCTCGGCGGCCAAGCAGTATCCGGTGATCGCCAGCATCGACCAGGTGGTGGTCAACGGCCAGCACGCCGAGGCCAACGTCACCACGTTCATGGCGTATGACCCCTCGCTGCGGTCGACCCGCAGCCTGGACCTGCAATACCGCGACGAGCAGTGGAAGATCTGCCAGTCCCCCAGCGGCTAGCCCCGTTAAGCGCCGAGTGCCCGGCCAGCCGCGCGTCCGGTGCCGAGTGCCCGGCTGGCCGGGGTATTCGCGGCGAATCGGGCTAGCCGCCCACGGATTTTCCGGCGCAGTGCAGGTCGGCGCAGGCCTCCACCACGCGCTCGGTCATCGAGGCCTCGCCCTTCTTCAGGTAGCTGCGCGGGTCGTAGACCTTCTTGGCGCCCACCTCGCCGTCGACCTTCAGCACGCCGTCGTAGTTGCTGAACATGTGGCCGGCGATCGGGCGGGTGAACGCGTACTGGGTGTCGGTGTCGACGTTCATCTTCACCACGCCGTAGCGCAGCGCTTCCTCGATCTCCGACTTGAGCGAGCCCGATCCGCCGTGGAAGACGAAGTCGAAGGGCTTGGCACCGTCGGGCAGGCCGAGCTTGGCGACCGCGACCTTCTGGCCCTGGTCGAGGATGTCGGGGCGCAGCTTGACGTTGCCGGGCTTGTAGACGCCGTGCACGTTGCCGAAGGTGGCGGCCAGCAGGTACTTGCCGTGCTCGCCGTGGCCCAGGGCATCGATGGTCTTCTCGAAGTCCTCCGGCGTGGTGTACAGCTTGTCGTTGATCTCGTGGGCGACGCCGTCTTCCTCGCCGCCCACCACGCCGATCTCGATCTCCAGGATGATCTTGGCGGCCGCGGCCTGCTTGAGCAGTTCCTGCGCGATGACCAGGTTCTCGTCGATCGGCACGGCCGAGCCGTCCCACATGTGCGACTGAAACAATGGGTCCTGACCCGCGGCCACCCGCCGGGCCGAGATCGCCAGCAGCGGCCGCACGTAGCTGTCCAGCTTGTCCTTGGGGCAGTGGTCGGTGTGCAGCGCCACGTTGATCGGGTACTTGTCCGCGACGACGCGGGTGAACTCGGCCAGCGCCACCGCACCGGTCACCATGTCCTTGACCCCCAGACCGGAGGCGAATTCCGCACCGCCGGTGGAGAACTGGATGATGCCGTCACTGCCGGCGTCGGCGAAGCCTTTGATCGCGGCGTTGACCGTCTCCGACGAGGTGCAGTTGATGGCCGGAAAGGCGTACGAGTTCTCCTTGGCACGTCCCAGCATCTCGGCGTAGACCTCGGAAGTGGCGATGGGCATGGGCTCCTCCTGGCGACTGGGCCCATCCAGTATCGCAACACCGGTATGTTGAAGCATCGTGAGCACCACCGTGACGGCCCTGCCGCACATCTTCGACCCGATGTACTGGTTGGGCGCCGACGGCGTCTTCGGGTCCGCGGTGCTGCCCGGCATCCTGATCATCGTCTTCATCGAGACCGGCCTGCTGTTTCCGCTGCTGCCCGGCGAATCGCTGCTGTTCACCGGCGGTCTGCTGGCCGCAGGTCCGAACCCGCCGGCCAGCATCTGGGTGCTGGCCCCGGCCGTCGCCCTGGTGGCGATCCTGGGCGATCAGACCGGCTATTTCATCGGCCGCCGCATCGGCCCGGCGCTGTTCAAGAAGGAAGACTCCCGGTTCTTCAAGAAGCACTACGTGACGGAGTCGCACGCCTTCTTCGAGAAATACGGGCCGTGGGCGATCATCCTGGCGCGGTTCGCACCGTTCGTGCGGACGTTCGTCCCGCCGGTCGCCGGGGTGTCGTACATGCGCTACCCGGTGTTTCTGGGCTTCGACATCGTCGGCGGCATCCTGTGGGGCGGCGGCGTGACGCTGGCGGGCTACTTCCTGGGCAACGTGCCGTTCGTACACCACAACCTGCAGAAGATCCTGCTGGCGATCCTGGTGATCTCACTGATGCCGGCGTTCGTCGCGGCCGTGCGGAGCTACCGGGCCCGCCGGCGCGGCGTGGCCGGCGGGGAGCCCGATTCAGGACACCCGACTCCGGCGGTACGCAACGAAAGCGTCTAGCAGTTCCGGTCGGTCGATCGAGCTCTGTTGCACGGCCTCGCCCGGCGCGGCGCCCAGCAGGATCCGCTTGATCGGGATCTCCAGCCGTTTGCCGGTCAGCGTCCGCGGTATGCCGGGGACCGCCAGGACGTCGTCGGGCACGTGGCGCGGGGAGGCGTGCTGACGAATGGCCGCCACGATCCGCGACCGCAGCCCGTCGTCGAGTTCGGCGCCGTCGGCCAGGGTCACGAACAGCGGCATCCAGTAGCCGCCGTCGTCCTGCTCGACCCCGACCACCAGGCAGTCCCCCACCTCGGGCATGCCCTCCACCGCGGTGTAGATCTCCGCGCTGCCCATCCGGACGCCCAGCCGGTTCAGGGTGGCGTCCGAACGACCGTGCACCACAACGGATCCCCGATCGGTGATGGTGATCCAGTCGCCGTGACACCACACCCCCGGGTACTTCTCGAAGTAGGCGGCCCGGTACCGGCTGCCGTCGTCGTCGTTCCAGAAGAACACCGGCATCGAGGGCATCGGCTCGGTGATCACCAGCTCGCCCTCTTCGCCGATGACCGGATGGTTCGGCCCGACCCAGGATTCGATGGCCGCGCCCAGGCAGATGCACGACAGCTCGCCGGCCACCACCGGCAGGATCGCGCAGCCGCCGATGAAGGCGGTGCAGACGTCGGTGCCGCCGCTCATCGAGATCACCGGCACCGGCCGGCCGAGTCCCTCTTGCACCCAACGGAATCCGGACGCGGGCAGCGGCGAACCGGTGGAACCCACCGCGCGCAACCCGTCCAGCGGGTACGTCGCCCCCGGCTTGAGCTCCTTCTTGGCGCAGGCCAGCAGGTAGCCCGCCCCGGTGCCGAGCACATTGACTTGCGCCTCGGCGGCGACCCGCCAGAGCCCGTCAGTGCCCAAATGCGTTGGGCTGCCGTCGTAGAGCACGATGGTGGTGTCGGCCAGCAGCCCGGACAGCTGCAGGTTCCACATCATCCAGCTCGTCGAGGAGTACCACAGGAAGCGCTCGCCGGCGTGCAGCTCGAGTTGCAGGCTCAGGTATTTCAGGTGCTCGAGCACCACCCCGCCGTGACCGTGCACGATGCCCTTCGGCTTGCCGGTGGTGCCGGACGAGAACATCACCCACAGCGGGTGCGCGAAGGGCACGGGGGTGATGTCCAGCTCGGCATCCGATTCTACCGCCGTCGCCCACGCGACGCTGTCGCCGCCAGCCGCGAGCCCGAGTCGCGGCACCACCACGGTGGCCCGCAGGCTGGGCATCGCCGCCCGGATCGTGTCCAGTTCCGCGCGCCGGTCGATGCGCTTGCCGTCGTACACCGATCCGTCGGTGGCGACCAGCACGGCGGGCTCGACCTGGCCCAGGCGCGCTATCACGCCGTCGACGGCCACATCCTGGTTGCACACCGCCCAGCTCGCGCCCACGGCGGCGGCGGCCAGGGCGGCGACGGCGGCCTCGGCGACGTTGGGCAAATAGCCGACGACGGCGTCCCCGGGCCGCACCCCGAGGCCGCGCAGGTAGGCGGCGAACGCGCCGGTCTCCCGTCGCAGCCGCGCCCACGACCACTCACAGGCGCCGTCCTCGCCGACCACGATCATGGCGGGCCGCTCGTCGGTGGCGTGCCGAAAGATCTCGGTGGCGTAATTGAGCGTGGCGCCGGGGAACCACTCGGCGCCGGGCATGGCGCGGTTGCCCAGCACCGCGCGGGGCGGGCTGTCCCCCTGAATGTCGAAGTACTGCCAGACGGCGTCCCAGAACCACTCGATGTCCTCGACCGACTTGCGCTGCAGCGCGTGGTAGTCGCCGTACTGGCCGCGGCCCGTCTCGGCGAGCCACGCCATGAAGTGGGTGAGGTTTGCCTGGGCCAGCGTGGCCTCGTCGGGAATCCAGCTGCCGGGCTCGGTCACGTCGCACTCCCTGCGGTCACGGCGGTGACGTTACAGGCGGCCTCCATCAGCATCCACCCCGACAGCTGCACCGACAGGTCCCGTTCGGCCACGTCGGAACTGTTCACCGCGCCGTCGACGAACTGCGCCTCCCCGGCGGCCTGGCTGGGCAGCTGCGCGTCGCGGTCCCAGAACGGGCCGAACAGCGGCAGCCCGTCCACCGTTTGGCGGTAGTCCCACGCCGACTTCGCGCTGGCCAGCACGATCCGCCGGGCGGTGTCGCGGGCCGCGGCGTCGGCGGCCGAATCACCCGGCAGGGTGGTGGCGACCAGCGCGAGATAGCGCGCGGTGACGCCGGAGAACAGGCCGCCGTCCCCGCCGCCGGCGCCGGCCAGCACGCCCGTCGGCGCCATGTGTTCGGCGACGGCCGCGACCAGCCGGTGCACCCGGGGCGCGTGCCGATCGTCATGGGTGCGTGCCGCGAGTTCGGTTTCCAGGCCGAGCACCACGCCCTGGCAATAGGTGTACTGGGCGCGGACCAGGGAGCCGGCCTTGATGCCGTCGAACACCAGGTGCGTCTCCGGGTCGATCAGGGTCTCGTCGATCCAGTCGGCCATCTGCTGGGCGCGCCGCATCCGGTCGGAGTAGCGGGCCAAAAAGATCCCCGCCGGGCCGTTGGCCGGGGCGTTGAAGAACTGGTCCTGCTTGCGCCACGGGATGCCGCCGCCGTCCTCGGGCACCCACGCGTCGAGGAACTGCTCGGCCAGCTTGGGCAGGGCGCGGTGGCGCTCGACGCCGGCGATCCGGGCGGCGCGTTCCAGCGCCAACGCCAGCCAGGCCATGTCGTCGTAGTAGCTGTTGGTCCAGCGAAAGTTGTTGCGCAGCCGGTGCGAGCGGACTTGCCGGTTGATCTTGGTGTGCCGTTCGGGTTGCGGGTCGCGCAGCTGCGCGTCGACCAGGCAATCCAGCAGGTGCGCCTGCCACCAGTAGTGCCAGGTGCCGAACATCCGGTCGCGCCGCGTCGCCGGCCAGGCCACCACGCCCAGCTGGGTCCCGGGCAGCCCCCACAGCCGTTTCAGGTGTCGTTGCGCGACAGCGGCTTCGGAGCTGGCCGCCCGGTTGGCCCATAGCTGATCCATAGTCCCCGATCCTGCCTCATACTGAAATATGCGCTACCGGCAAACCATTTCGGGGACCACGCACACCTTCTCCGACCTGGTCGACGTGATGGCGAAGGCGACACCGTTGCGCTCCGGCGACGAGCTCGCGGGTTGCGCCGCCGGCTCCGACGCCGAACGGGCGGCGGCCGCGTGGGTGCTGGCCGACATACCGCTGGCGACGTTCCTCACCGATGTGGTGGTGCCGTACGAGACCGACGAGGTCACCCGGCTCATCATCGACGGCCACGACCCCGAGGCGTTCGGACCGATCGCGGACTTGACCGTGGGCGGCTTCCGCGACTGGCTGCTGGATGCGGCGTCCCGCGACGACGGCGCGGCGCGGATCGCCGCGATCTCCCCCGGGCTGACGCCGGAAATGGTTGCCGCGGTGTCGAAGATCATGCGCAACCAGGACCTGATCCTGGTGGCCGCCGCGGCGACGGCCGCCGCGGCCTTCCGGACCACGATCGGTTTGCCGGGCACGCTCGCGACCCGGTTGCAGCCCAACCACCCCACCGACGACCCCCGCGGCATCGCGGCGGCGCTGCTCGACGGCCTGCTGATGGGCTGCGGTGACGCGGTGATCGGCATCAACCCGGCGACCGACTCGCCGCACGCGGCGTCGGAGCTGCTGCACCTGCTCGACGACATTCGCCTGCGGTTCGCGATCCCCGTCCAATCCTGCGTGCTCTGCCACGTCACGACCACGATGGAGCTGATCGGCCGGGGCGCGCCCGTCGACCTGGTCTTCCAGTCGATCGCGGGCACCGAGGGCGCCAATTCCTCGTTCGGGACCTCCATCGGCATGCTGATGGAGGCCAACGAGGCCGCCCGGTCGCTGCGCCGCGGCACCGTCGGCGACAACGTCATGTACCTGGAGACGGGGCAGGGCGCGGCCCTGTCGGCCGGGGCCCACCTGGGTGTGGGTGACAAGCCGGTCGATCAGCAGACGCTGGAGGCCCGGGCCTACGCGGTGGCCCGGGTGCTGCAGCCGCTGTTGATCGACACCGTCGTCGGATTCATCGGACCCGAGTACCTCTACGACGGCAAGCAGATCATCCGCGCCGGGCTCGAAGACAACTTCTGCGGCAAACTGCTCGGCCTGCCGATGGGCGTCGACGTCTGCTACACCAACCACGCCGAGGCCGACCAGGACGACATGGACACGCTGCTGACCCTGCTCGGCGCGGCGGGCACCGCGTTCGTCATCACGGTTCCCGGCGCCGACGACGTCATGCTCGGCTATCAAAGCCTGTCCTTTCACGATGTGCTGTACGTGCGAAAAGCGTTGGGGCTGCGGCCCGCACCCGAATTCGAAACATGGTTGGCCGGCCTGGGCATGGTCGACGCCGACGGCCGGATCCTGCCTGTCGACCTCGCGACGTCGCCGCTGCGGGCACTGACAGCCGGCTGATGGACGACATCTGGGCACCCCTGCGCGCCACCACGCAGGCGCGCATCGGGCTCGGGCGGGCGGGCAACTCGCTGCCGACCCGGCGCGTCCTGGAATTTCAGGCGGCGCACGCCGCGGCGCGCGACGCCGTGCACGAGCCGCTCGACGTCGAGGGCCTGATCGCGCGGTTGCGCGATTTGAACGTCAAAGGCATCGACGGGCCGCTGCGGGTGTGCAGCAGGGCGGCCTCGCGTGGCGAGTACCTGCGCCGGCCCGACCTGGGCCGCAGCCCGGCCGACCTGTCGGGTCTGCGAAAGACCAACGCGGACATTGGTTTTGTCCTCGCCGACGGGCTCTCACCGCGCGCCCTGACCGACCACGCGGCGGGCATGGTCGACGCGCTGGTCCGCGAATTCGACGGCCGCTACCGGATTGCGCCGCCTGTCATCGCGACCCAGGCGCGCGTCGCGCTCGGCGACCACATCGGTCAAGCCCTAGGCGTCGCAACGGTTCTCGTGCTCATCGGTGAGCGCCCGGGCCTGTCGGTCGCGGACAGCCTGGGCATCTACTTGACGCATCGGCCGAAGCCGGGGCTCACCGACGCCGACCGCAACTGCATCTCCAACATCCATCCGCCCGACGGCCTCGACTACGCGACGGCCGCGGCGGTCGCCGCCGCGCTGGTGGCCGGGGCCCGCAAACTCGGCCGCTCGGGGGTCGCCCTCAAGGACACAACGCGAGCAGCGATCGGCCTAGCCCAGTCGGCGGCCGAGCCGGCAGAAATAGATCAGCCGCCCTAACGCCGGCGGCCGAGCAGCCAACCCAGCACCAGCGCGGCGAGCACGGCCAGCACCAGCGGGGCGTACTTCTTGAGCTGGTCGCCGCCGGCGAGCTCGAGCAGGTCGATCGGTGCGGGCTCCGCGGCGGGGGCCGCGTGCCGCGGCTCGGGGACGGGTCCGATCTGCGGGGGGCCCTCCGGCGTGGCCGGCGCCGCCACACTCTGCGCGGCCAGTTCGGCTTCGAGCGATTCCACGAACTGGCCCAGCAGCTTCTCCGACACCTGCTGCAGCATGCCGCTGCCGAACTGGGCCAGCTTGCCCGCGATCTTGAGGTCGGTGTCGACGGTGACGCCGGTGCGCTCGCCGTCCTCGTAGAGCTGGGCGGTGACCGTGGCGGCCGCGTTGCCGGTTCCCCGCGTCTCCTTGCCCTTGGCGTCGATGACCGCCCGGTACTGGCCGCGGTCGTGCTCGACGAAACGCACCTTGCCGCTGAACTCGCTGGTGACCGGCCCGACCTTCACCTTGACCTTGCCGAGGTAGTCGTCGGCCTCGTGGCCGGTCAGCGCCGCCCCGGGCATCAGCGGGATCACCTGCTCCAGGTCGCTCAGCACGTCCCAGGCCCGGTCGATGGGGGCGCTGACGGTGAACCGGTTGGCGATCTTCATGCGGGTTCCTCTCGTGGGCGGCGGCGACGGCGTCGAGCACTAGCCTACGGGCGACACTACGGAAGTAGAGTGGGGTCCCCGGCGTCGTGGTGGATGCGCCCGGCGATCTGGGCCAGCGGGCGGCCCCCGCCGCCCCAGCGCTTGGCGATGATGTCGGCGGCGATCGAGACCGCGGTCTCCTCCGGGGTGCGCGCGCCGAGGTCCAGGCCGATGGGGCTGGCGAGCCGGCCCAGCTCGGCGCCGGTCAGGCCGGCGGCTTTGAGCCGGTTCAGGCGGTCGTCGTGGGTGCGCCGCGACCCCATCGCCCCGACGTAGCCGACCTGGGGCAGGCGCAGCGCGACCTCGAGCACCGGCACGTCGAACTTGGGGTCGTGGGTGAGCACGCAGATCACCGTGTGGCGGTCGACGGCGCCCGCCTCGGCCTGGGCGGTCAGATAGCGGTGGGGCCAGTCCACGACGACGTCGTCGGCCGTCGGGAAGCGCGCCCGGGTGGCGAACACCGGGCGGGCGTCGCACACGGTGACGCGGTAGCCGAGGAACGAACCCTGCCGCGCCAGCGCGGCCGCGAAGTCGATCGCGCCGAACACCAGCATCCGCGGCGGCGGCGCATAGCTGGCCACGAAGACCTCCATGCCGTCGCCGAGCCGCTGCCCGTCGGGCCCATACTTGAGGACCTCGCTGCGGCCCAGCGCCAGCAGGCCGCGCGCGTCGTCGGCGACCGCGGCGTCGGCGCGAGCCGAACCCAGCGATCCCGCCATCCCGTCGGGCCGGATGACCACCCGCCGGCCCACCCAGGACGGGTCCGGGTGCGCGATCACGGTCGCGGTCGCCACCGCGCGGCGCTCGGCGATGTCGTCGGCCACCGCGCCGAGCTCGGGAAACGACGCGCGCGAAACCGGCTCGACGAAGACGTCGATGACGCCGCCGCAGGTCAGGCCGACCGCGAACGCGTCGTCGTCGCTCACGCCGTAGCGTTCCAGCCGCGCGGCCCCGGTTTTCGCCGCCTCGGTCGCGAGGTCATAGACCGCGCCCTCCACGCAACCACCCGACACCGACCCGGTGACCGAGCCGTCCGGCGCCACCACCATCGCGGCCCCGGGCGGACGCGGCGCGGACCGGAAGGTGCGCACCACCGTCCCCAGCCCAGCGGTGTCGCCGGCGCGCCAGATCGACATCAGCTCGGCAAGCACGTCACGCACTCGTCCAACGTAGGCGGACAGCCATGACCCGGCTTGGCTTCGGGTGTGAATCGTTGGCGTCGAGTGTGCGTTGAGGGCGGCGACACGCCGAGAATGCCCGCCCTGAGCGCACACTCGACGCGGACGGCCGCTACCAGGCCCGGGACAGATCCGCGTGCTGTCGAATCCAGGCGTGCATCGCGATCCCGGCGGCCACGCCGGCGTTGATGCTGCGGGTCGAGCCGAACTGAGCGATCGACACCGTCGTGGCCGCGCCCGCCCGGATGTCGTCGGTGATGCCCGGCCCCTCCTGACCGAACACCAGCAGGCACTCCCGCGGCAGCGCGGCCTCCTCCAGACGGGCCGCCCCCGGCACGTTGTCCACCGCGACGACCGTCAGCCCGGCCCGCACGGCGAAGTCCAGCAGTTCGGCGGTGCTGTCGTGGTGGCACAGCCGCTGGTAGCGGTCGGTCACCATGGCGCCGCGGCGATTCCAGCGCCGCCGGCCCACGATGTGCACGGTGTGCACCGCGAAGGAGTTGGCGGTGCGCACCACCGAGCCGATGTTGGCGTCGTACCCGAAGTTCTCGATCGCCACGTGCAGCGGGTGCCGCCGCCGGTCGATGTCGGCGATGATCGCCTCCCGCGTCCAGTACCGGTATGCATCGACGACGTTGCGAGTGTCGCCCTCGCGCAACAGGACTGGGTCATACCGCGGGTCGTCGGGCGGTTCGCCCGCCCAGGGCCCGACCCCGCCGGCCGGTGCGCCCCACTCGGTCGGCCCCGGATCGCTCATCGCGGTGTCCACACAGCGGCATGGGTGCCGTCGACGGCCACCGTCGCGTAGAGCAACGCCTCGTTGATCTCGCCCTGCGTGCACAGCGACGCGCTGACGTGCACCGCGTCCAGCGAGGCGTCGGGCAGGATGAGCACCGACGACCCGTACGCCGCGCAGGCCGGGTTCAGTCCGGCGCCGGGCAGCGTCGGCGACGAGAGCAGCATCAGCGGCCCTCCGCGTTTGGCCGAGTCGTCGCGGTACCCGGCCGCCAGCCCGTCGGCCTCCAGGCCCAGCAGCATGTAGCCGTTCCCGTTGAACGCCGCGGGGTCGCCGAGTTGCGCCTTGGTCACCGGGGCGCCGTCGGCGCGCCAGGCCGACAGGCTGGTGGTCTTGACCGCAAGGCCGGTGTCGTTGGCGTTGGTGGGCATCAGCCCCACCGGGAAGGCGGCCGGGTAGGCCGCCGAGGTGTTCGGGATCCGGTCGCGCGGCGAGTAGCTGTACACACCGCGGACCTGACTCCGATCCTTCAGTGGCCCAAGGCAAACCGTGCCGGTCAGCCGGTCACCGGGTGCCGACAGCGGGGAGTGGACGTCGGGCAGTTTGGCCGTCCCGCGGTCGCAGCTGCCCAGTCCGGTCGACTCGATCGGATGCGACAGCGCGCCGTAGAGGCCGAACCGGAGGTCCTCGGCTTTGGCGCGCGGCGCGTGCGGGTCGGCCGCGGAGGCGTCGACGTCGATGAGCACGTAGTCGCCGTCCCAGCGCAGGTTCGACACCGCCATGTTCCAGCCCAGCAGCGAAATCGACTCCCCAAGCCGCGCACCCTGGGCGCCGTAGGGCCGAACCGGTTGGCTGGACCCCGAACAGCCCGTCAGCAGGGCCAGCGCACAGGCCGCTACCGCGAGGAGGTGCGCACGGCGATGCAACCTAGCCCAGCCCCAGATCGGCAAGGCCCAGCACGCTGCGATACGGCAGGCCCTCGGCCTCGATGGCCTCGGCAGCGCCGGTAGACCGGTCCACGACCGTGGCCACGCCGACCACCTGGCCGCCCGCCTCTTGGACGGCGCGCACCGCCGTCAGCGCCGACGCGCCCGTGGTGCTGGTGTCCTCGACGACCAGCACCCGCTTACAGGCGACCTCGGATCCTTCGATAAGGCGTTGCAGCCCATGGGTTTTCGCGGACTTTCGCACTACGAACGCGTCGATCGGCCGGCCCGGCGCGTGCATGACGGCAGTGGCGACCGGGTCGGCGCCCAGCGTCAGCCCGCCGACCACGTCGTAGTCCCAGTCGTGGGTGAGGTCGCGCATCAGCGTGCCGATCAGGGCGGAGGCCCGGTGGTTCAGGGTCGCGCGGCGCAGGTCGACGTAGTAGTCGGCCTCCTTGCCGGACGACAGCGTCACCTTGCCGTGCACCACCGACAGCCGGCGGACCAGGTCGGCCAGCTCCTCGCGCAGGTCAGGTCCGGCCACGGCCACCGCCGATCCGCTTGGTCACGGCCCGCATCAGCGTCCGCGGGATCATCCGCTCCGCGGCGATGATCGCCTTGTATTGCAGGCCGGGGATGCTGATCACCTTGCCGCGGGCGATGTCGGCCAGGCTCTGGTCCACCACGTCGTCCACCTCGAGCCACATGAACGACGGCGACTTGGCCATGTCGATCCCGGCCCGGGCGTGAAATTCCGTGCGCACGTAGCCCGGACACACGGCGTGCACTCCCACGCCGGTGCCCTGCAGGCCTACGGACAGGCCCTCGCTGAACGAGATCACCCACGCCTTGGACGCCGAGTAGGTCGACCCGCGTCCCGGCACCAGGCCGGCGACGCTGGCGATGTTGATGACGGTGCCGGCGCCCGCCTCGAGCATGGCCGGCAGGGCCGCGCGGGTGAGATGCATGACCGCGGTGACGTTGACGTCGAGCTGCGATTGCAGCAGCGCGGGGTCGGTGGCCCAGAAATCGCCCGAGGTGCCGAAGCCCGCGTTGTTCACCAGGACGCGGACGCCCTGGGCCAGGCGTTCGCAGACCTTGTCGCGACCGGCGGCGTCGGCCAGGTCGGCGGGCAGCACCTCGACCTTGCCGGCCCGGCCCTCCAGCTCGCGCGCCAATTCGTGCAGCCGGTCGACGTCGCGGGCGACCAGGACCAGGTCGTAGCCGTCGCTGGCATAGCGTCGCGCGAAGCCGGCGCCGATCCCGGATGTGGGCCCGGTGATCAGGGCGACAGGACGTGGCATGAGCGACATCCTAATGACGGCGGCCGCGCCGCCCACCCGGCGCCCGGCGCGCCGTCAGTGCTGATAGTTGGTGGCCTGGTGGCCGTTGCGCCCGGCCGGCGGCGGGCGGCGAACGGCGTCCGAGCCGCGCTGCTCCCGGCGGATCGGCTCGGTCGGCCGGCGGGCAGGAGCGTCGCCCAGCAGCCCCGCGACGTCCTGCTGCGCGCGCCGGGGCGGCAACTCCGCACGGCCGGCGGGGGCCAGCGGGCGGCTCGGCGACGCGTTGCGCAGCCCCGCGGGCGCGCCCGCCTCCTGTTGGGTTTCCTCCGGCAGCGGGGGCAACACCCGCAGCAGGTCGTTGAACTGCCGCACCGTGCGCAGGCCCTCGTCCCACTGGGTGCGGGTGCTGGTGATGGGCAGGGCGACCAGCGTCCAGTTCTGCTCGTTCCACATGATCTCGGCGCAGTCCGGTGCGGTGTGCGCGAAGGTGACCATGCGGCGGTCGCAGGCGCGCCGGGCGGCGTCCAGGTTGGTGGAGTACACCATCCGCGGGCCGATCGCACCGAGCAGCCAAATGTCGCTCTCCCGTGGCTCTTTCAGTCCCTTGAGCCGCAGGTCCACCACGACGTTGGTGCCCACCTTGCGGTGCAGCGCGATCACGGTGGCGACTTCCTCGAGGTCGAAGATGTACACGGCCTCGCCGCGGATCTGGCCCAGCACCACGTTCTCGGCGGCGATGTCGCCCACGGTCGAGATCACACCGCGCTTCCAGCGCTTGAGGATGTCGGCCGATTCACGCTCGTAGTCGAACCCGTGCGACCGCGCCCACGACCTGCGGCGCCTGCTGCGCCCGCGGCGTCGATCGAGGTCGACGTACAGCAACACCCCCGCGCCGACGAAGCACAGCGCGGACAGCGTGAACCAAAGGGGGACCATCCCACACAGGGTATCCGCATTTCCGCCGGAATAAAGAAGTCCGGCTGGTCACAACCCAATTACAGGACGTAACACCCCGCGAGTGGGACGGTCCCCCGATGAATCGGCCCAATGGTGGCGACCCGCTTCGCCCGGCTGGAGCTGTTGCGGCGACCCGCTGCGGCCGCGCTCGCGATCGCCACTAGCCCAGGATCAGCGAATCCCCGTCCGGGCTGACGTTCACCGGAACGGTGTCGCCGTCGTGGACGTCACCGGCCAGCAACAGCTTGGCCAGCTGGTCGCCGATGGCCTGCTGCACCAGCCGGCGCAGCGGCCGGGCGCCGTAGACCGGGTCGAACCCGCGCTGGGCCAGCCACTGCTTGGCCGGCAGCGACACCTCCAGCGTGAGGCGGCGCTGCGCCAGCCGCTTCTGCAGCTGGGCCAGCTGGATGTCGACGATCGACACCAGCTCGCCGGGCTCGAGGCCGTGGAAGATGATCACGTCGTCGAGCCGGTTGATGAACTCCGGCTTGAACGCCGAGCGCACCGCGGCCATCACCTGCTCCTCGCTGCCGCCCGACCCCAGGTTGGACGTCAGGATCAGGATTGTGTTGCGGAAGTCGACCGTGCGGCCCTGCCCGTCGGTGAGCCGGCCCTCGTCGAGCACCTGCAGCAGCACGTCGAACACGTCCGGGTGCGCCTTCTCGATCTCGTCGAACAGGATCACCGTGTACGGCCGCCGCCGCACCGCCTCGGTCAGCTGACCGCCCTGGTCGTAACCGATGTAGCCCGGGGGCGCACCGACCAGCCGGGCGACCGAGTGCTTCTCGCCGTATTCGCTCATGTCGATGCGGACCATCGCGCGTTCGTCGTCGAACAGGAACTCCGCCAGCGCCTTGGCCAGCTCGGTCTTACCGACACCGGTCGGCCCGAGGAACATAAACGAACCGGTCGGCCGGTTGGGGTCGGCGACGCCGGCCCGGCTGCGGCGCACCGCGTCGGAAACCGCGGTCACCGCCCGCTTCTGGCCGATGACGCGCTTGCCCAGCTCGTCCTCCATGCGCAGCAGCTTGGCGGTCTCGCCCTCGAGCATCCGCCCGGCGGGAATGCCGGTCCACGCCGACACCACCTCGGCGATGTCGTCGGGTCCGACCTCCTCCTTGAGCATCACGTTCTCGCGCGCCTCGGCGTGCGGCAGCGCGGCGTCGAGCTTCTTCTCGACCTCGGGGATGCGCCCGTAGCGCAGCTCGGCGGCCTTGGCCAGGTCGCCGTCGCGCTCGGCGCGCTCGGACTCCCCGCGCAGCGCCTCCAGCTGCTCCTTGAGCTCGCGGACGACGTCGATCGCGCTCTTCTCGTTCTGCCAGCGGGTGGTCAGCTCGGCCAGCTTCTCCTTCTGGTCGGCCAGCTCGGAGCGCAGCTTCTCCAGCCGCTCCTTGGACGCGGCGTCCTCCTCCTTGGCCAACGCCATCTCCTCGATCTCGAGGCGGCGCACCAGGCGCTCGACCTCGTCGATCTCGACGGGCCGCGAGTCGATCTCCATCTTCAAGCGCGAAGCGGCCTCGTCGACCAGGTCGATGGCCTTGTCCGGCAGGAAGCGGGCGGTGATGTAGCGGTCGGACAGGGTGGCCGCGGCGACCAGCGCCGAGTCGGTGATGCGCACACCGTGGTGCACCTCGTAGCGGTCCTTCAGGCCGCGCAGGATGCCGACGGTGTCCTCCACCGACGGCTCGCCGACGAACACCTGCTGGAAGCGGCGCTCCAGCGCGGCGTCCTTCTCGATGTACTTGCGGTACTCGTCGAGCGTGGTCGCGCCGACCAGGCGCAGCTCGCCGCGGGCCAGCATCGGCTTGATCATGTTGCCGGCGTCCATCGCGCCCTCGCCGGTCGCGCCGGCCCCGACGATCGTGTGCAGCTCGTCGATGAAGGTGATGATCTGCCCGGCGGAGTTCTTGATGTCGTCGAGGACGGCCTTCAGCCGCTCCTCGAACTCGCCGCGGTATTTGGCGCCGGCCACCATCGAGCCCATGTCCAGGCTGATGACGGTCTTGTCGCGCAGGCTCTCGGGCACGTCGCCGGCCACGATCCGCTGGGCCAAACCCTCCACGATCGCGGTCTTGCCGACGCCGGGCTCACCGATCAGCACCGGGTTGTTCTTGGTGCGCCGCGACAGCACCTGCACGACGCGGCGGATCTCGTTGTCCCGTCCGATGACCGGGTCGAGCTTGCCTTCGCGGGCGCGGGCGGTCAGGTCGGTCGAGTACTTCTCCAGCGCCTGATAGGTGGCCTCGGGTTCGGGGCTGGTGACGCGGGCGCTGCCGCGGACCTTGACGAAGCCCTCGCGCAGGGCCTGCGGCGACGCGCCGTGTCCGGTCAGCAGCTTGGCGACGTCGGAGTCACCGGTGGCCAGACCGACCAGCAGGTGCTCGGTCGAGACGTACTCGTCGTCCATCTCGGTGGCCAGTTGCTGGGCGGTGGTGATGGCGGCCAGCGATTCGCGCGACAGTTGGGGCTGCGAGCTGGCACCGCTGGTCTGCGGCAGCCGTTCGACCAGGTGCTCGGCCTCGGTGCGAATGGTCGCGGGCTGGACGCCGACAGCCTCCAACAGCGGTCCCGCGATGCCGTCGGCCTGCGTGAGCAGGGCCATCAGCAGGTGCGCGGGGCGGATCTCGGGGTTGCCGGCGGCCGAGGCCGCCTGGAGCGCCGAGGTCAGCGCCGCCTGCGTCTTGGTTGTCGGGTTGAAAGAGTCCACGACGCCTCCGTTCGCATAAGTAGGGAAAATGCTTGTCGGGTTGTTCAACGCCGTCAAGGTTGAGTGTGTTCCGCTCAACTCTAACGAGTTTTGGGCAATATGGCGTGCGGGGTACCCACCTGGCGATGACGCAGACCGAACCACACCAGGAGCGGGCCGACGCGGGCCGCGTCCGCGGCGCCTTCAGGCTGGCCATCGTGGTCGGCGGGCTGTCGCTGGCGGGACTCGCCGTAGCCGGGTTCCGCACCGACCTCGGGGGGGCCGGACCGTCGGTGACCGTCCCGGAGTCGGGCACGCTGCAGGTCAACGGGGCCGGCACGTCGAAGACCATCCGCTGCCGGGGCGGCTACCTGTCAGTCAGCGGCCAGACCAACACCGTCACCGTCACGGGCCACTGCACCAGCCTCAGCGTCTCCGGCCACGGCAACCGCGTCGCGGTCGACAGCACGGACGCGGTGAGCACCTCCGGGACCGGGAACGCGGTCACCTTCCACTGGGGCTCACCGAACGTCGTCAACACCGGGGCGACCAACACCGTCAAGCAGGGCTGAGCCGGTTACGGGCGATAGCCGGCGGGCAGGTCCAGCTCGTCCGCGTCCGCGGTCAGATAGCGCTGCACGCTGGGCCCGATCAGCGCGACCACCTCGTCGGTGCCGAGGTCGGCCAGCGGGCCCACCTTCATCACATAGCGGAACAACGCGGTGCCGACCAGGTTGGTGCCGGCCAGGTTGGCCCGCAGCAAGGTGTCCGGACCCTCGCCCAGGACGCCGGAGATCGCCGCCATCACGTAACCGCGCATGAAATCGCGGAAGGCCTCGTGCGCGTCGGAATTCAGCATCGCCGAGTGCAGCATGGCGACCATGGTCGGACCGGTCTCCGGCTCGTCCCAGATCTGCAGGTAGGCACGCACCAACCGGGCGCCGATGTCCCCGCGCGAGCCGCCGGTCATCGCGGCGACCAGCACGCCGCCATCCAGGACCAGCCGCATCGACTCGCGGAACAGCTCGGCCTTCGACCCGAACAGGTAAAGCACCATCGCGGCGTCCACGTGGGCGTCCTCGCCGATCTCACGCAGCGTCGTCTTCTCGTAGCCCTGGGCGGCGAACCGCTGCTTGGCCGCGCGGAGCACCACATCCTTCGACACGGGCTCGCCCTGGCGGCGGCCCCTGCGCTTTCGCGCATCGGATGCGGAAGCAGCAGGTGACGGCATACGACGACGGTATCATTTCATTAATTGTTGAAAATATCCCGGCGCGCGGCGAGCCTAGAATCGGGCCCCGTGGGGCTCGAGGACACCGAAGCGTTGCGGGTGCTGCGCGACGCCTTCGCGCAGCAGGAGTCGGGCCCCGGCAACGAACTCATCCGCCGGTTCTACACCCACTGGTTCGGCCTCGACGTGTCGGTACGCGACCTGTTCCCGCCCGAAATGGGCGGCCAGCGGGCCGCTTTCGCCCACGCCCTGCACTGGGTGTACGGCGAACTCGTCGCCCAACGAGCCCAGGAACCGGTCGCCTTTCTGGCTCAGCTCGGCCGGGACCACCGCAAATACGGTGTGCTGCCAGAGCATTACGACACGTTGCGTCGCGCGTTGTTGTCGACGTTGCGGACGTACCTCGGCGATGCCTGGACCGACGCCGTCGACGAGGCGGCCAACCAGTCACTCAACCTGATCATCGGGGTGATGCGCGGCGCCGCGGACGCCGAGGAGGGGCCCGCCTGGTGGGACGGCACGGTCATCGAGCACATGCGGGCCTCCCGCGACCTTGCGGTGGTCCGGCTGCAGCTCGACCGCCCGATGGACTATCACGCCGGCCAGTACGTCAACGTCCACGTCCCGCAGTGCCCGCGCCGCTGGCGGTACCTGTCGCCCGCCATCCCGGCGGATCCCGGTGGCGGCATCGAGTTCCACGTCCGCGTGGTGCCCGGCGGCTTGGTCAGCACCGCCATCGTCAACGAGACCCGGCCCGGTGACCGCTGGCGGCTGTCCAGCCCGCACGGCGGCCTGCGGGTCGACCGGGACGGCGGCGACGTGCTGATGGTCGCCGGTAGCACCGGCCTGGCGCCGCTGCGGGCGCTGATCATGGACCTGAGCCGGTACGCGGTGAACCCGCGGGTGCACCTGTTCTTCGGCGCCCGCTATCGCTGCGAGCTCTACGACCTGCCGACCCTGTGGCAGGTGGCGTCCCACAATCCGTGGCTGTCGGTCTCGCCGGTCTCGGAGTACGGCGCCGACCCGGCGTGGGCCGCTGACTATCCCGACTGCACGCCGCCGCGTGGCCTGCACGTGCGGCAGACCGGCCGGCTGCCCGACGTGGTGACCAAGTACGGCGGGTGGGGCGACCGGCAGATCCTGATCTGCGGCGGGCCGGCGATGGTGCAGGCCACCAAGGCCGCCCTGATCGCCAAAGGCGCTCCGCCGGAACATATCCAGCACGACCCACTGTGGAGGTAAGCATGCGCGTCGTCACCCTGCGCGACCCGGCATCGCCGGTGGCGGCGGAATTCGTGCCCGAGGCGGGCATGATCGGCACCTCGCTGAGCGATGCCGGCGTGGAGCTGCTCGGGCAACGCCGCGGGCTGGACGCCTACGTGACGGCGGGCAAGACGATGGGCATCCCGATCCTGTATCCCTGGGCAAACCGGTTGGGCGCGAACAGCTATACCGCCGAAGGCGTGACGGCGACGCTGACGCCGGGCCAGAACGGCGTCCGTGCCGATCCCAACGGGTTGCCGATCCACGGCGTGCTGGCCGCCTACCCGGGCTGGCGGGTGACGGCCGAGTCGGCCAACGAGCTGGCCGCGGAGTTGGATTTCGCCGCCGATCCGCAATTGCTGGCCAGCTTCCCGTATCCGCATGTGCTGACGGTGGCGGTGCGGCTGGCCGAGCGAACGCTGACGGTGCGCACCACGGTGACCGCCACCGGCGCCCGCGCCGTCCCGCTGTGCTTCGGCTTTCACCCCTACCTGCAGCTGCCCGACGCACCGCGCGCCGAGTGGGTGATCGAAACGCCGCCGCTGCGGCATCTGCGGCTCGACGGCCTCGGGCTGCCCACCGGCGAATCCGAGCCTCAGGTGGCGCTTTCGGATACCTTGGGGGAAAAGGCTTTTGACGATGCCTACGACCAGGTGCCCGACGGCGCGGTGTTCGCGGTCTCGGGTGGCGGGCGCCGCATCGAGGTGCATTTCGAGCGCGGGTATCCCGCGACGCAGATCTTCGCGCCCACCGGGGACGACCCCGCGAAACGGATCGTCTGCTTCGAGCCGATGACCGCCCCGACCGACGCGCTGCGCCGCGGCGGCTACCGCTGCGCGCGACCGGGCCAGCCCGCGGTCGCCCAATTCTCGATCCGTGCATAGGGATTCGGCATGTCCGACCCGGCGCACCCGCAGATCGGGCGAATGATCGAGGAGTTCCGGGCGGTCATATCGCTTCTCGACGAACAGGTTCGGCGGATGCAACGGGTGGCGATCGTGGTCAGCGACCAGACCGGCACCGTCGAGGTGACCATGAACGGCCATCTGCGCCTGACCGGCCTGGTCATCGAGCCCGACATACTGGCCCTGGGCGCCCAGGAGGTCACCCGGCGGATCAACGAAGCAATCGGCGAGGCAGCCGAATTCGCCGACGAGTGGGTGGACGAGGACCTTGTTGAACTGGAGACGCGGGTTGCCGACGCGCTGGCGCAGCTGAGGGACTTGCCGCCGCCGACGTAGCGCTCACGCGACCCAGACGCGGCGCTCCGCCCGGTGGGCGGACGGCGAGTCCAGCGCCAACCGGCCGTCGGAGTCCAGCGTGTAGGGAAAGATCAATCCGATCGCCACGCCCTCGCGGTGCTCGGCGGTGAGCTCGATGCCGTCCCGGTTGCGTTCGGTCAGCGTCACGTTCACCGCCACGACGGCGGCCCGCAGCGAGTCCTTCACCTCGATCAGCGCGCTCCACTGGGCGGCAAGCTGGTCGGCCACCTGCAGATCCCGGCCGCGCGGGTAGTTCGGCGCGATGGCCTGGCGCTGCCCGTGGGCGGACACCGCCAGGGCGAACGGCAGGAACTCGCCCGCCCCGGCGATGCGCTCGGCCGCAAAGCTGACCGCGGCGTCGACCAGGCCGTCCAGGTCGGCCTGCGCCTGCTCCGTCACGGTGTCGCGCCAACCCATGGCCCGAGGGTAGCGTGCTTGGCATGGCCGCCAACGAGCTGCGCGTCTACTGTGCTGAGCTGACCCACGCGTCAAAGGCGACGACGAACGCGGCCGACGAGATCGAGGGCCTGCGACGCAAACTGGGAACGCAGATGGGCGACCTCGGCCGCACCTGGACCGGGCAGGCGGCCACCGCGTATCTCAACGTGTGGGCCGACATCGACGAGGAATGCGGCGCCATGCTCGCAGACCTGCGCTGGATCGGGGAATCGCTATCCGCGGCCGCGGCGGCCTACGCGCACATGGAAGCCAACGGGGCCAACGCATTTCACTCCATCAAGCCCCCGGGGGTGTGAATCATGGCCAGGCGCACGGTCAACGAGGACGAACTGGTCGACGCGGCCGACGCGATGCGCCAGTTCTGTCTCGTGATGAAGGACCGCCTGGCCGAGGTGGCCAAGGATTTGCGGGGCCTGCAGGGCAGGTGGGAAGGTGTGGGCTTCGACGCGTTCCTGGAGCGGGTGCAGCACTGGCAGCGTTGGGCGGACGAGACGAGCGAGCTGGTGTTCGACATGCACCTCAACGCGCACATCGCCCACCGCAACTACACCCACAACGCCGAGGTCAACACCTCGATGTGGGGCGGATAGCGGCCGGCGTATTGGTCGGGCTGCTCCTTGGCCCATATTCCGACGGAATGGCGCTGACCCGGAGGCTTTTCGGAAACGGATCGGGCAGTGCCGCGAGCTGGCCGCGGTCCGTGGGCTCGTCGGTGGCAGCATAAAGCGCTCCCTCGTCGTAGAACGTCGTGTCGTCGGGTGGCAGGAAGTCCCGCACAAGCGGCAGGTAACCATCGCCGAACCAGGTCCACCAAACGGGATTGGCCGGTAAGCCCAGGATCCCGTCCTCACCGCGCAGCGACCCGCTCAGATCTATGCTGTCGTCGCGCGGCCCGGAGAGCTTGTGGTTGCGCAGCACCTCGCCGGTAGCCAGCACGCTGCCGCGGCGGCGGGCGAATTCGACGAAGAAGCGGCGCACGGCGTTTCGCCAGCGCGAGTCGTCTAGCGGTTCGGCCACGAGCCACAGAGTGTCAACGCAGACGCCACCCCATTCTTTCGGGTAGAGCCCGCCCTCGAGGCAGGGGAACGTCGCCTTGAACCGCGCCACATCGGAATACACGTCCACGAACCGGGCATCACCGTCGCGGTCCAGGCGGTAACGCAGCGGGTCCACTTCGCCGAAGCGGCGCGGAAGGGCCTCGGGGAGAAGCTTTCTCGCAAGCTCCAACCAAACTGTGGCCGCGTTGGGCGCCGACACCGGCGAGTACCAATCAAGCTCGAGGACTCGGATCAGCTCGGTGTCGGGCCGGCTGACCTTGCGGGCCCCGCGGGCGCCGAGGATGTCCTCGGTCTGTTCATCGACCGCCACGCCGCCAGCGGCGACGGCCAACGCCTTGGCGAACCGCCGGGCCGGCCGCACCTCCGCCGGGTCACTGCCCTCCACGCTGATCTGCCAGCTGGTGGAAGGCTCGAGCACGTAGGGGACGACGTCGTCGGGCACATCCTCGGGCTCGATTCCGTGGGGCCCGAACACGGTGAATGCGTAGGTGTCGTGCTTGCCGCGCACGACGGTGACCTCGCCGTCCCCGCTGTCCCCGATCGACAACCCGGGCACGGATTCGACGATCGCTTCCAGCTCTTGGTCGTCGACGTTGCCTGACCCGTAAACCGTCAGGTCATAGGACATGGCGGGCTCCTTATCGGGTGTAAACGCGAAATCCCAGGCTGCCATAGAATCGGTTCGCCGGTTTGAGAGCGGGGCGTGGAGTGACGGACGTCGATCCGGAATTGTTCTACGACGCGGCCGCTGCCTACAAGGACAACAGCGACCACGCCGCCGCCGCGTTGCGCAAACTTGCCGGCGTACAAGCGGCCAACGCCGCCGGCACCCACGGGGTGGGCCCGCAGTGGGCGACGGCCTTCGATGCCGCGGCCGACGAGGCCGGCCAGGTAGCCTTCCGGCTGGTCAACGTCTTCGACAACCTCGGCAGCCTGCTGCGCCAGGACGGCATCAACCACGACGAGACCGAAGAGGCGTCCACCCTCAACCAGCGCGACGCCTTTGGCGCGCCGATCACCCCGCCGGGACAATCCGCCGGGACCTACATCGACGCGGCGGTCGACGTCGGCTCGGTCGCCGGGGGCGGCGATCCGGAACCGCCGCACTGGGATTTGGTGCGCGGCCAGATCACCGACGGCTGGCCCGACGGGCACCCCGACCGGGTGCAGGCGGTCGGTTCGGCGTGGGAAACCTTCGGACACGACCTGGTGCACATCGACGATGAGCCCGGGCCGGAGGAGCAGCGCCTCATCGTCGACGTCGAGGCCGCGGAGATCGCCTTCGTAGTGGACCGGCTCAACGAGGCGCGCGGCGTCAGCACCGACATCGCCGGCGCGTGCGGGGATTTGTCGCGCGCGGCCAAGGACTACGGGGAGAAGCTCAAGTCGGTCAAGGACGACATGGCTTTTGTCGTGCGCAGCCTCGACCTGATCGTCAAGATCCTGGACGGCTACCCGCCGCAACTGCACATGATCACCGAGGCCATCAAGCGGACGTTCATCGCGACGGCGGTCACGCAGATCAACGGGCTCAACACGGCGCTGCGGACCACGGCCACCGCCTCGCTGACGGACCTGACGACGGCCGCCACCGCCATGAACACCGCGTTGCCGGCGGTCAAGACGCTGCTCACTCTGGTGCCACGACGGGTGGATCCGACACCGACGCAACGGATCAACGACAACCGCCTCAAGGGCCGCCGCGCCGAACAGCTCGCCGGCATCGACCAAGGCGCCAAGCGGCCGATACAGGTGACCGACCCGAAGACCGGCGCGCTCAGGACACGGATTCCGGACGAGATCGACGACCGCGACCACGTGGTGCGTGAGGTGAAGAACGTGCAGAAGCTTGACGCGACGCAGCAGATCCGGGACATGGCACAGTGGGCGCGGGACAACGGCTACAAGTTGGTCATCGTGGTGGACAGGGGCCGCACCAACGTTGGCAGTGTGGAGGACACCTTGCGAAGGGACTACCCGGGGCTGAACGTGGAGATCGATCAAAGCATCAACCTGTCATGAGGTCACCAGGGGAGCCCGCCACTTGGCCGGAATCCGAGCAGGCGATGAAGCGTCAACTGGACGCAGCCGGGATACCGGAAGACACTGTTTGGGAATTGGTCAACTCGCCCAACGACTATCCGCAGGCGGTGCCGATCATCGTCGATTGGCTGCAGCACCTCGATGAGCGTGTTCCTCCTGAAGAGGATCGTCGGGCCTGGCGCGCCGGCCTATTGCGCAATCTGATCACCAAGCACGCGAAGGGCAACCGCGCCGCTATCGATGCTTTGTTTCACCAGTTCGAGATCGAACCGCCGCTAAGCAACCTGGAACTAGAAGCCGCCGGGTTCGCTCTCGCAAAAATTTGTGAGCGCTCCGACTTCCCGCGCATCGCCGCCCTAATCCGCGCCGGGCGGGACTTCCCCACCAAATCGCTGCTGGTGGAGTGGATCGGGCAAATCAAGACCGACGAAGCCAAAGAGCTTGCCGTGAGCCAGCTTCCCTATCCGGCCTCCCGGATTCCGGCCATGCGGGCGTTGGTGCGGCAGCGCGCCACGGGCGTGCGCGACGCCGTCGCCGAATACCTCGACGACGAGCACGAGATCTTCCGCAAGGAGGCGCGGAAGACCCTCGACAAGCTGCCCGAAGCCTGAAGGGGCTAACGCCCTCGGCGCGGCTGCCACACCACCACGGCGGTGCTCTTGGGCACCACCGCCAGATCGCGGCGCTGGCCGGCGCGCAGCTGTGCCAGCTCCTCGGTGAGTTCCTGCACGCGCGCCTGCAGCGCCTCGACGTGATTGGTCAGTTCGATGATGCGCTTGATGCCGGCGAGGTTGACCCCCTCGTCCTGGGACAGCCGCTGCACCTCGCGCAGGAGGTTGACGTCGTGCTCCGAATAACGCCGTCCCCCACCGGAAGTGCGTTGCGGGCTGACCAGGCCGAGGCGATCGTAGGTCCGCAGGGTCTGGGCGTGCATGCCGGCCAGCTCGGCGGCGACCGAGATCAAAAACGTCCGAGACTCGTCTCGTGAATTCTTGGCCATCAGCGATTACCTGCCCATCCCGCCCGTGGGTCGAACCCGCTGGCACGCTCGGCGGCCGCGTACGCCTCCAGCGCCTCGGCCGCGGCGCCCTCCACGTTCGGCGGCACGGCGACCTTCACGGTGACGAGCAGGTCCCCGTTACCGCCGCTGCGCTTGGGGACACCGCGCCCGCGCACCCGCAGGATGCGGCCGTCGGAGGTCCCCTTGGGCACCCGGACGCCCACTTTGCCGTCCAGCGTGGGCACCGAAATCGTTGAGCCCAAGGCTAATTCGGTGAAGCTCACCGGGACGGTCACGGTGAGGTCGTCACCGTCGCGGCCAAACACCTTGTCCGGCCGCACATGTACGGTCACGTACAGGTCGCCCGACGGGGCCCCGCGCAGCCCGGCCTCGCCCTGCCCCGGCAGCCTGATGCGCTGCCCGTCCTCGACGCCGGGCGGGATGCGCACGTTGATGGTGCGGGTGCGGGTGGTGACCCCGGTGCCCTTGCACTCGTCGCAGGGGTGCTCGATGATCGAGCCGCTGCCCCGGCAATCGGTGCAGGGCTCGGAGAAGCCGAACGCGCCCTGGTTGCGGTTGATCACGCCGGAACCGTTGCAGGTGGGGCACACCTTCGGGCTGGTGCCCGGACGTGCGCCGCTGCCATGGCAATTCGTGCATGGCGCCGGGCTGGTCAGCCGCAGCGGCATCGCCACGCCCTTGGCGGCCTCGACGAAATCCAGCTGCGTCTCGGTCTCCAGATCGTTGCCGCGGCGCGGCCGGCTGGGACGGGCGCTGGCGCCGCGCCCGAACAAGCCGCCGAACAGGTCACCGATGTTGGCGCCACCGCTTCGGCCGGCGGCGTCGAACAGGTCGTTGAGGTTGAACTCGGCGCCGTCACCGCCAGCACCGAAGCCGCCGAAACCGCCGGTGTCGAACCGGCGGCCGCCGAATCCGCCGCCCGCGAACAGGCGGCGGGTTTCGTCGTACTCCTTGCGCTTCGCCGGATCCGACAACACGTTGTGCGCCTCCGACACCGCCTTGAATCGCTCGCCGGCGGCGGGATTGTCGGGGTTGGCGTCCGGATGCAGGTCGCGCGCCAGCTTCCGGTAAGCGCGTTTGATCTCTTCGGGACTGGCGTCAGAGGAGACGCCCAGCTCCTTATAGAAGTCCTTTTCGACCCATTCTCGCTGGGCCATGTCGCGTCACCCCCTTCCACCTTTCTGTTCTGTTGTTGTGCTGATTGTGTGGTCTATTCACCGGATGCGCCGGGGTTATCGTCCGATTCGGCCGCCTCCGACGCCGGGGCGCCCTCGTCCGGCACGGTGTCAACGACACCGACCAGAGCGTGCCGCAGGACCTGCTCGCCCAGCTTGTACCCCTGCCGCATGACCGTGCCGATCACCGGCCTGGAGCCGTCGCCGCCGTCGCCCTCGTGCTGCACGGCCTCGTGCAACACCGGGTCGAAGTCCTCGCCTTCCTCGCCGAACGCCACCAGACCGAGTCCGGTCAGGGCGCCGTCCAGCTTGTCGGCCACCGACTTCAGCGGGCCCGACTCCAGGTCGCCGTGCTTACGCGCCCGCTCGAGATCGTCGAGCACGCCCAGCAATTGGCTGACGACGGCGGCCTTGGCGCGGTCCGCCGCGGCCTGCTGGTCGCGCAGCGCACGCTTGCGGTAGTTGGCGAAGTCGGCCTGAACCCGTTGCAGGTCGCCCAGCAGTTCGGCGGCCTTGCCGGCCTCCTCGGGGCTTTCGCCCGCGAACTCCCCGGGGGACGTGCCCCCTCCCGGCTGTGGGCCGGGAGGGGCGTGGCGCACCTCACCCGTTTCGGGGTCGATCCGCCGTTTGTCGGTGACCGTCACCGGTTCCTGATTTCCGTCCGTCACTTGGACTCCCGGTCGTCGTCGACCACCTCCGCGTCCACGACGTCGTCAGCCGAGCCCGACGGTCCGCCGGGCGCACCGGCCTCCGCGCCGCCCGCGGCCTGGGTGGCCTCGTAGATCGCCTGTCCGAGCGCCTGGGACTCCTGGCCCAGTTTCTCCATCGCCGCCTTGATCGCGGCGATGTCGGTCCCCCCCAGGGCCGTCTTGGCCTCGGCGATGGCGCCGTCGACCTTGGACAGCGTCTCCTCGGGAACCTTCGACCCGCCCTCGGCCTCGCGCTGGTCCTTGACGAACTTCTCCGTCTGGTAGACCAGCGATTCGGCCTGGTTGCGAACGTCGGCCTCCTCGCGACGCTGGCGGTCCTCCTCGGCGTGCGCCTCGGCGTCCTTGATCATCCGGTCGATCTCCTCCTTGGACAGGCCGGAGCCCTCCTGGATCTTGATCGTGTTCTCCTTGCCGGTGCCCTTGTCCTTGGCCGTGACGTGCACGATGCCGTTGGCGTCGATGTCGAAGGTGACCTCGATCTGCGGGACTCCGCGCGGAGCCGGCGGGATGCCGGTCAGCTCGAAGGAGCCGAGCAGCTTGTTGTGCGAAGCGATTTCGCGCTCGCCCTGGTAGACCTGGATCTGCACCGACGGCTGGTTGTCGTCGGCCGTGGTGAAGGTCTCCGACCGCTTGGTGGGGATGGTGGTGTTGCGCTCGATGAGCTTGGTCATCACGCCACCCTTGGTCTCGATGCCCAGGCTCAGCGGCGTAACGTCAAGCAGCAGAACATCTTTCACCTCGCCCTTCAACACACCCGCCTGAAGGGCCGCTCCCACCGCCACAACTTCGTCGGGGTTGACGCCCTTGTTGGGCTCCTTGCCACCGGTCATCTCCTTGACCAGCTCGGACACCGCGGGCATGCGGGTGGAACCACCCACCAGCACCACGTGGTCGATCTCGGACACCGAGATGCCGGCGTCCTTGATTACCGACTGGAACGGCTGACGGGTGCGGTCCAGCAGATCCTGTGTGATGCGCTGGAATTCGGCGCGGGTCAGCTGCTCGTCGAGGAACAACGGGTTCTTGTCCGCGTCGACGGTGATGTAAGGCAGGTTGATCGAGGTGCTCTGCGAACTCGAGAGCTCGATCTTGGCCTTCTCGGCGGCCTCACGCAGCCGCTGCATCGCCATCTTGTCCTTGGTCAGGTCGATGCCGCTGGTGCCCTTGAACTTGTCGACCAGCCACTCGACCACCCGGTCGTCCCAGTCGTCCCCACCGAGGTGGTTGTCACCGCTGGTGGCGCGGACCTCGACCACGCCCTCGCCGATCTCGAGCAGCGAGACGTCGAACGTGCCACCGCCGAGGTCGAAGACCAGGATGGTCTGCTCCTTCTCGCCCTTGTCCAGGCCGTAGGCCAGCGCGGCCGCGGTGGGCTCGTTGACGATGCGCAGCACGTTCAGGCCGGCGATCTGGCCGGCTTCCTTGGTCGCCTGGCGCTGGGCGTCGTTGAAGTACGCCGGCACGGTGATGACGGCGTCGGTGATGTCCTCACCGAGGTACGCCTCCGCGTCGCGCTTCAACTTCATCAGCACCCGCGCGCTGATCTCCTGCGCGGTGTATTTCTTGTCGTCAATCTCGATGGACCAGTCGGTGCCCATGTGCCGCTTGACCGAACGGATGGTGCGGTCGACGTTCGTCACCGCCTGGTTCTTGGCGGGCTGGCCGACGAGCACCTCGCCGTTGCGCGCGAACGCGACGATGGACGGGGTCGTCCGTGAGCCCTCGGAGTTGGCGACGACGACGGGGTCACCGCCCTCGAGAACTGCGACGACGGAGTTGGTGGTCCCGAGGTCGATACCGACCGCACGAGCCATAGTGATTCCTCCTGATTGAGTAGAGCCTTCTTGGTGCCACTATGCTGAGTGAACCCCGCTCAAGACTGCTCTGGACGGCACCGTGGTGTCAACCCAGCATTGAGTCTGGTTCGCTCAACTTGTCGACCATGCTAACGGCGCTCGCCGCCGTCTTGTTCCCGGGGCGCCGAAAAAGTGCGTCGCGACGGCGCCGGCCGTGCACCCAGGGCGGAAATCGTGGCCAAATCCCGCCATGAGCGCACGCTCGGCGCCGCCGGCGCACACCGAAGCCGATCAGTCGCCCTCGAAGGGAGCGGCAGCCGCTCGGCGAGCCCGCCGGCCCGCGGATGGGTTAACCTGAGCTTCCCTGGAGCCACCCCCGGCAGGAGCTTGATGGCACCGCTCGACAGCGCCGCCGCGCGGCTCACCCGCGAAGACGCGGGCTATCACAAGGGGCTCACCAACCGCCAGGTACAGATGATCGGCCTGGGCGGGGCCATCGGAACGGGTCTTTTCCTCGGCGCCGGCGGCAGGCTCGCGTCGGCGGGGCCGGGGCTGTTTCTGGTGTACGGCATCTGCGGCATCTTCGTGTTCTTGATCCTGCGCGCCCTCGGCGAGCTGGTGCTGTACCGCCCGTCCTCCGGATCCTTCGTGTCCTATGCCCGGGAATTCTTCGGCGAGAAGACCGCTTTCGCCGCGGGCTGGCTGTACTTCGTCAACTGGGCGATGACCGGGATCGTGGACACCACCGCGATCGCGCACTACTGCCACTATTGGACGGCGTTTCAGGCCGTCCCGCAGTGGACGCTGGCGTTGATCGCGTTGGTCATGGTGCTGGCGATGAACCTGATCTCGGTCAGGCTGTTCGGCGAGCTGGAATTCTGGGCCTCGCTGATCAAGGTGCTCGCGCTGGTGACGTTCCTGGTCGTTGGCGCCGTCTTCCTGGTCGGCCGCTTCAAGGTCGACGGTCACGACCCCGGCGTGGCGCTGTGGGACAGCCATGGCGGCCTCCTGCCGGCCGGCCTGCTGCCCCTGGTGCTGGTCACCTCGGGGGTGGTCTTCGCCTACGCCGCCGTCGAACTCGTCGGCATCGCGGCCGGCGAGACCGCGAACCCGCACAAGATCATGCCGCGCGCGATCAACTCGGTGGTGTTTCGCATCGCCATCTTCTATATCGGGTCGACGGTCCTGCTGGCGCTGCTGCTGCCACACACCGCCTACCGGGACCACGTGAGCCCGTTCGTCACGTTCTTCTCGAAGGTCGGGTTCGGCGGGGCGGGCAGCGTGATGAACCTCGTCGTTCTCACCGCGGCGCTGTCCAGCCTGAATGCCGGGCTGTACTCCACCGGCCGCATCCTGCGGTCGATGGCGATCAACGGCAGCGGCCCGAAGTTCACCGCACCCATGACGAAGAACGGCGTGCCCTACGGCGGGATCCTGCTCACCGCCGTTGTCGGCCTCCTGGGCATCGTGCTCAACGCCGTCAAACCGAGCCAGGCGTTCGAAATCGTGCTCCACATCGCCGCCGTCGGCGTGGTGGTGGCCTGGGGCACGATCGTGGCGAGCCAGCTGCGGTTCTACCGGCTGTCCCGCGCCGGGACGTTGCAACGGCCGCACTTCCGGATGCCGCTGGCACCCTACAGCGGCTACCTGACGCTGGCCTTCCTGGCCGGCGTCCTGGTCCTGATGTTGTTGGACAAGGTCCAAGGCCCGTGGTTGCTCGGCGCATTGGCCGTCGGGATCCCGGGGCTGATCGGCGGCTGGTATCTGGTCCGCAATCGCGTGCGGGCCGCCGCCGAGGACACCGCGCTGCCGGCCGCCGACCCATCCGCGGCGGCCTAAGGCTCGTCGACGTCCTGACCGCCGGCGAGGTCCGCGCAGTCGACGACCTCGACGTCGTGCCGGGTGCGCAGGTACGCCCCGGCGCCGCGATCGCCGGAGACGCTCGATAGCACCTCGGGCCAGTGCCGGCGCGCGATCACCACCGGATGGCCCGGACGATCACCGAACACGGCGCGCGCCAGCCCACTGGGGGACGCGATCGCGCGGCCGAGCACCCGCGCCACCACAGCGGCGCCGACGTCGGGGGTGTCGACGACGTGCAGCACGGCGTAATCCGCGCCGATCCGGCCGGCCTGCTCCAGGCCGGTGCGCACCGAGGCGCTCAACCCGTCTTCCCACCGCGGCACGGGGACCGCGACCGCCCCGACCGGGGCGGGGACCTGCGCGGCGCCCAGCACGACGACGACGTCGGCGCAGCCCCCGCCGCGCAGGGCGTCGACCGCGGTCTGCAGCCAGCCCTCGACCAGCACCTTCGGCCTGCCATAGCGCCGCCCGGCACCCGCGGCCAGCACAACACCGACGCTGTGTGGTGGAGAGGTCGACTCCGGTAACCCCACTCTCCTATGATGACATTGCACTTCTCCCAAAGCGATAACATCGCTATGCACCGGCCGGATGGAGCGTCATGAGTCAGGACGTACAAGGGCACGCCGTCACCCCGGCGCCCCGGTACGCCGGCACCCGCGTCCAGCGGGTGGAGGACGGCCGGCTGCTGACCGGCCGCGGCAGCTTCGTCGACGACATCTCGCGGCCGGGCATGCTGCACGCCTGCTTCGTGCGCAGCCCGTTCGCCCGCGCGCGCATCAACGGCATCGACGCCTCGGCCGCGCTGGCGCTCCCCGGCGTGCGCGCCGTGTTCACCGCCGACGACCTCAACCCGGACGTGAAAGAGGCCTGGCATGCCGTCGCCGGCAAGGACATGCCGGACACCCCGCGACCACCGCTGGCCGAGGGCGAGGCCAAGTTCGTCGGCGACCCCGTCGCGCTCATCGTCGCCGAGAGCCGCTACCTCGCCGAGGACGCGCTGGAACTCGTCGACGTGGACTACGAGCCGCTGCCCGCGGTCAGCGACTTCACCCGCGCCCAGGACTCCGATGTGCTGGTGCACGACGCCTACCCGAACAACGTCGCCGGCGGGATGGGTGGGGCCCCGCCGGACGAAGAGCTGTTCGCCAACGCGCCGTGCGTCGTCAGCGAGAACATCTATCAGCAGATCTACGCGCCGGTGCCGATCGAGACCCGCGGCCTGGTCGTCGAATGGACGGCCGCCACCGGAGAACTCACCATGTGGGCGTCCACCCAGACCCCACACGAACTGCGGGCGTTCTGCGCCCGCCTGTTGGGCATTGCGGCGCAACGTGTTCGGGTCATCATGCGCGACACCGGCGGCGGCTTCGGTCAGAAGGTCGTCCCGATGCGCGAGGACATGTGCATCATGCTGGCCGCGCGCAAGGTGCCGGCGGCGCTGAAGTGGATCGAGGACCGGCGCGAGAACCTGATGTCGGCCGGGCAGGCCCGGCACGTCGACGGCACCGCGCGCATGGCTTTCGACGCCGAGGGCAACATCGCGGCCGCGGACATCGACTTCGTCCAGGACATCGGCGCCTACCCGACGCCGTACCCGGTGCTGACGACGGCCGCGATCGGGATGTTCTTCCCGGGCCCCTACCGGGTGCCCAAGGCCAGCTTCAACTACAAGACGGTGTTCTCCAACACCAGCGGCCTGGCCGCCTATCGCGGCCCGTGGCAGTACGAGACGCTGGCGCGCGAGATCCTGCTCGACATCGCCGCCCGCAAGATGAACATCGACCCGGTGGAGCTGCGCCGCCGAAACCTTTTGCGCCGCGACGAGATGCCGTACGTCAACCCCAACGGCATGCCGTACGACCACGTCGCACCCATCGAAACCTTCGAGCAGGCGGTGAAAATCCTTGACCACGAGGGGTTTCGCAAAGAACAGGCCGAGGCGCTGGCGCGGGGCCGCTATCTGGGCCTTGGCTTCTCGGCCTACATCGAGCCGACCGGCGCCGCCACCGGCCACCTGGCCACCGAAGGCGCCACCATCCGCATGGAGCCGACCGGCAAGATCAACGTGTACGTCAACGGCGGCTCGAGCGGGAACAGCATCGAGACCACCGTCGTCCAGTTGACCGCCGACGCGCTGGGCGCCGACATCGACGACGTGGCCACCATCCAGGGCGACACCGCGGTCACCCCCTACGGGGCCGGCACGCAGGGCAGCCGCAGCGCGCCGATGACCGCGGGGGCGGTCAGCGAGGCGGGCGCCATCCTGCGCGAGAAGATCGTGGCGCTGGCCGCGCACCACCTCAAGGTCGCGGAATCGGAAGTGGAACTTGGGTTTTCGGTGGCCAGCGTCCGCGGTGACCCGGCCAGGTCGGTGTCGTTCGGTGAGCTGGCGTACGTGGCGTACTACTCGCCGCAGCAGCTGCCGCCGGGAATGTCGGCCAACCTGGAGGCGACCGCCCGGTTCAACTCGACCAACCCCATCCACTGGTCCAACGCGACCCACGCCTGCACCTGTGAGGTGGACGTGGCGACCGGCAAGGTGACGTTGCTGCGCTACATCGTCAGCGAGGACGTCGGGCCGATGATCAACCCGTCGGTCGTCGAGGGCCAGATCGCCGGCGGAACGGTGCAGGGCATCGGCGGTGCCCTGATGGAGGACATGGTCTACGACGACGACGGCAACCCGCTGGCAACGACTTTCGTCGACTACCTGCTGCCCACGGCCACCGAGGTGCCGCCGATCGAATTCGGTCACGTCGAGATTCCCGGGCCGGGGCCGGGCGGCTACAAGGGCGCCGGCGAGGGCGGGGCCATCGGCTCGGTGCCCGCGGTGATCAACGCCGTCAACGACGCGCTCGCACCGCTGGGTGTGACGATCACCCGGCTGCCGGCCAGTCCGGCGTCGATCGCCGCCCAGCTGGATCGGGGGGAACGGTGAAACCGTCCGCGTTCGAATACCACCGCCCCGACAGCATCGACGACGCCGTGGGCCTGCTGGCTGAGTTGGGTGACTTGGGAGACGGGGCGAAAATCCTTGCCGGCGGCCAGAGCCTGGTGCCGATGCTGGCGATGCGGCTGGCCTACTTCGACCATCTGATCGACATCTCCCGGCTGCCCGAGCTGCAGGGCATCGAGCGCAGGGGCTCAGAACTGTGGATCGGCGCGGGGACCACCGAGACCACCGTTGGCGCCGACGAGCAAGTGCGCCAAGCGGTTCCGCTGTTGACACGGGTGACGCCGTTCGTCGGGCATTTCCAGATCCGCAACCGGGGCACCCTCGGCGGGTCGATCGCCCATGCCGACGCCGCCGGCGAATACCCGGCGGTCGCCCTGACGCTGGATGCGGTGATGGAGGTCCAGTCGCCGCGGGGGCGCCGCGAGATCGCGGCGGCCGACTTCTTCGCCGGGGTGTGGGAGACCACCATGGATTCCGATGAGGTGCTGACCGGCGTGCGGTTTCCCGTGTGGGACGGCAGGTCCGGGTTCGCCGTCGAAGAGTTCTCGCGCCGCCACGGCGATTTCGCGATTGCCGGCGCCCTGGTCGCCGTCCAGCTCGACGATCGCGACCGGGTGTCGCGCTGCGCGATCGGGCTGCTGGGCATGGGGTCCACCGTCCGGCGCGCGACGGCGGCCGAGGTCGCGGCCGTGGGCAGGCCCGTCGGCGAGCTGGTGCCCGAGGAGATCGGCGAGGCCGCGATGAGCGGGCTCGACGACATTCCCAACGACCTGCAAGGGTCGGCGTCCTACCGGTTGAAGGTCGGCGCCACCATGGCCGCGCGCGCGTGGACACAAGCGATAGCCGAAGCCCTGGGGGCAAGCAATGCGTGAACACCCAATCGAGTTGTCCGTCAACGGAACTGAAATCACGGCCGGGGTGGAACCGCGGATGACGCTGGCGGACTTCCTGCGGGACAAGTGCGGGCTGACCGGAACGCACCTGGGCTGCGAGCACGGGGCATGCGGGGCGTGCACGGTGCTGCTGGACGGCGAGGCCGTGCGCTCGTGCCTGATGTTCGCGGTGCAGGCCGACGGGTCCGAGGTGACGACGGTCGAAGGCGTCGCGGCGCCGGACGGCACTCTGTCGCCCGTGCAGTCGGCGCTGCGCGAGTGCCACGGGCTGCAATGCGGCTTCTGCACGCCGGGTTTCGTGATGTCGCTGACCGCGCTGCTGCGCGACAACCCCGACCCCAGCGACCACGAGATCCGGGAGGGCCTGTCGGGCAACTTCTGCCGGTGCACCGGCTACCAGGGCATCGTCGCGGCCGCGCGCCGCGCCGCCGAGACGCAATCGGTCACGCAGCGGTAAAGCTTCACCATCGGGGCCGCATCGATAGGTGCGCGGTTACCGGGGGTTTCGTCACTTCGCGCGTAATCTGATTTCCCGATATCGCTGATAATCGGGAGTGGCGCGTGCGGTTTTCGCAAAGGGCACGGTGGAGCCTGGCCGGAGGATCCCTGCTGATCGCGCCGGTGCTGGTCAGTCCCGTGCTGATCGACGCCTGTTCGTCCACCATCGCGGGGCGGCCCGTCGCCGCGCCTGGCGCAGGCCCGGTCGAGCCCACGTTCCCCACCCCCAGGCCCAGCGCGTCGTCGCCGGCGCCCACCGCAAGCCCGGCCCCCGGCCTGCCGACGACACCGGCCAACCCGACCGCGCCGGCCGGCGCCATCCCGCTCCCGCCCGACCAGAACGGTTACGTGTTCATCGAAACCAAGTCGGGCACCACGCGCTGCCAGATCAATAAGGCCACCGTCGGCTGCGAGGCGCCGTTCACCAACTCCCCCATGCAGGACGGCGAGCACGCCAACGGCGTCAGCGTGGACTCCGCCGGCAAGGTGCAGTGGGTGCTTGGCAACCTGGGGGCGATCCCGACCGTCCAGATCGACTACAAGACCTACAACGCCGCGGGCTGGACGATCAACGCCACCGCCGACGGCACCCGCTTCACCAACGACCACACCGGCCACGGCATGTTCGTCAGCATCGACAAGGTCAACACGTTCTGAGGGCCTGTAAGTCCAGTTAATGGGCTTACTGTGCGGATGTCTAGCTCGGATGGGCAAGTAGGGACTTTATCAACTCAGCGACGCCGCGACCTGTTAGGTCTTTGACGGTCTCAAGGATGTGCAGGGTGTTGCGTCCGAGCCGGTCCAACTTCCAGACCACGACGGTGTCGCCTCCGCGCACGTATTCCATCAACGCGGCCAGACCGGGACGGTCGTCACGAGCGCCAGACATGATGTCCGAGAAGATCTTCGTCACACCCGCCGCAGCGAGTGCGTCGTTCTGCTGGTCGAGCGTCAGGGCGAGGGTCGAAACACGGGTATAGCCAACCAGTTGCCCGACTGGGGATCGGTCGCCGTCGTTCTCATGACTCATAAGTATGGAAATCGCAGATTTGCGAAACTTATTTCCGAGACGAAGTTTTGAGACAATTCGACATCGACGAACGCGGCCGAGCCGGAGCGCCCGCCCAGTGTCTCGAATGTGGTCTATTTCGAGACCGCATTCAGTTCTGCTCGGGCCTGGTCGATTTGGTCGAATGCATACGCCACGATGGCGGCAACGGTCATCAACTCTCCCTGGCGGACAAGCGATTCGTAGGCCTGGTCGCCGAGCACCTCACGTAGGTGGGCGATCGCCGAATCCACCTCGGTGAAGACCAGACGGGATCCTGGCACGTCGCCGTATCCCATGATGGTTGCGGCCGCTTCATGACGGCCCAGTCGATCTAAAAGGATGGCGATCATCGCCAGCGGACCGGTTATCAGGAGAAAGCTGCCCGAGTCCTGGTAGTTACGCACGGCCGAAACCATGTAGTCGAGGGCTTCGATGGGATCACCGTGACCGGCGGCGAGCCTTGACAGGTTAATAAAAATCGTTGCCTCGATGAACCGATTGCCGCTGTCGTGAGCGATCTGCATTGCGCGGCGACTGACGTCGTACGCTGCGGCGGGGTCAGCGTCGCGGTAGGCCCAAGCGTACGCGTTCAACGCCAGTGCTTTGATTTGCGGATTCTCGGTGGCGTCTGCGGCCAGTAGGAGATCGTCGGCAATCGTCCTAGCCTCGTCGCAGGCACCGGCGTTCGTTAGCGCCAACACCAGCTGCGTGCGCGGAACCGTATGCGTGCCGGAACTTCGCGCAATGGTTTGGCGGACCATCGCCGCCGTCTTCTCGGGCTCACCCTTGAGGTGGTAAGCGGTGCCAAGCGTTGCCTCGCAGCCGAACGGGACGTCGGCATAACACCCGCGCTCAAGAGCCGCCTGGCCCACTTCGATATAGCTGATCGCTTCATCGACGCGGCCAGCGGCATAGCATTGCGCGGCCATTGCACACAGCTGCACCAGGCGCCGGTGATCGGCGGTCTGCGCGGGCTGGATGAGTTCCTCTGCCCAGCTCACGGGCTCAAAAGTATAAGAACACATGCCGAGGAGTGCGGCGTAGAAGGCAATTGTCGCGCTGGTATCCAAGTCGTCTCGGTCGACGGACCAGCGGAACGCAGCACGCAAGTTTGGCAGCTCGCGAGCCAACCACTCATAGGTCTCACGTTGGTGCGGGCTGTCCCATAGGGACAGCACATCGTCTTCACGGGCGGCGAAGTAGTGGGCGTGGGCATCGCGGGTGCGGTCGGCATCGCCCGTATTGACGAGCTGTTCCTCGGCGAATTGACGGATCGTTTCCAGCATTGAATACCGGGTCCGGCCAAATGATTGTCCCGCGGCGAGAAGTGACTTGCGTACCAGGGCATCGAGTATGTCCAGTACTGCAAGCTCGTCACCAGAATCTGCTATGGCACAGGCCGCGCTTAGGTCGAATCCGCCAGCGAACACCGAACATCTTGCCAGAAGGGTTTTTTCGCTATCGTCGAGCAGATCGTAGGACCATTGAACCGCTTGCCGGAGAGTCTGGTGACGCTCCAGGCCGCGCCGAGATCCGGTCAGCAGCCGGAACCGGTCGTGGAGACGATCGTGTAACTCAACGACGGTCATGGATTGCATTCGCGACGCGGCCAACTCGATCGCCAGCGGGATGCCGTCGAGGCGACGACAGACTTCAGCCACCGCGCTTGCCTCATCGATGTCGCTTAACGCCAACGTGGGGGCGACAGCTTGCGCACGCTCGACGAACAGTGCTGCTGCAGCCGAGTCAGCTCCGCCGCGGGTGTCCAGTGACGGCACTGGCCACAATTGCTCGTCGGCCAACCGCAAACCCTCCCTGCTAGTGGCCAATATCGTTAACGTTGCCGAGTGCTGCAGAATCCCGTCGATTAAGTCGGCTACCGCGTCGAGCACGTGTTCGCAGTTGTCGAATACGAGCAGCCTGGATCGACCTTCCAGTGCGGCGGCCACGCTGTTGGAAAGGTTCATGCCCGGCTGTTGAGTGATTCCGAGTGTTGCGGCCACCGCCTCGGCGACAGCGGTGGGATCGCCCACGGGAGCAAGCTCGATCACCCACACCCCGTCTGAGAACTCGGCGGCCAAACGTGCTGCGACCTCCACTGCCAGCCGGGTCTTGCCCACACCACCCGGACCGGTGAGCGTCACCAATCGGTGCGCCTTGAGCGCTGTCTGTAGCTCGGCGACCTCCTCCTCACGCCCAAGGAAGCTCGTAGCGGGCGGCCGCAGATTTCCGAGTCTCGACTCAAGCGTCCTCAATGCCGGGAAATCAGTTCGTAGGCCGTTCGCTGCAACCTGAAATACGTTGATTGGCTTGGGTATATCCCGAAGTCGCCGTGCTCCGAGATCAGCGAGGTCAACGCCTGACAGGAGCTCAGCAGTGGCGGCGTCGATCAATATCTGTCCGCCGTGCCCGGCAGCCATCACCCGCGCAGCCCGGTTGAGTACCGCTCCGAAGTAGTCGCCGTCGCGAAGTTCGGCTTCGCCGGTAGCAATGCCCATCCGGACGGGCAATTCCAGTTTGCGCTGCGCGGCTATGGCGGCATCCACCGCTGCCCTTGGTGACGAGAATGCCGCGCACACGCCATCACCGGTGTGCTTGAACAGGAAGCCCCCGTGCGCCACGACCGCCGAGCGCAACACCTCGTCATGGGCCGCGAGGGCCTTCCGCATGCCATCGGCGTCGGCCTCCCACCGACGGGTCGACCCCTCGACGTCGGTGAACACAAACGTCACCACCCCCGTAGGAGCAGCCGCGGTCATGGCATTTCCTCGGCCCAGTCGATATGCCCTTCGAAGCCAAGCGTTCTCGCCATGTGGCGGTCGCGATCCCGCAGATCCGTGTAAGCCTCGGTATCGCCGTGAGCCCGCGCCAGGAGAGCCCGTAGCCGCAACAGCCAAATCTCTCGTATCACCAGACCCTCATCGGCTGGCGCAGCCGCTAATCGCTCGATGGCGGCCTCGGCCTCCGCCAGGTCGCTCCCGGCCCCGCGGTCCAGCAGTGTCTCCACCAGAACACCGGTCGCAGGAATGCCCCACGTCATTAGGTGTCCCTCGCGGAACAGATGATCGGCAGCGGCACGCATGAGCGGTATGGCGTCATCGCGACCTCCACCCCGAGCCTTCTCGCGCGCCGCGTACGCATTGATGAGCGGTAGGTCGTGGAGGTTGTGTCTCTGGCGCAGGAATGCGTCACTGGCCTCACCCAGGAGCTTTTGTCCGCGGTCATGCTCTGCAGCCGTGTCGCGGTGCACGAGCGCCAAGCCGAGCGCCATCCGGGCGAAGCTCAACGCGAGGTCATCACCGGATCGTTCGGCAACCGCTAGCGCATCCTCGATCTGGCGCATCGCGGAATCGTCCGGCCTCAGCACGCCCATCGGTATCACACTGTTGTAGACACAGGCGGCGACCGCGGCGTAGGACATGGGGTCGGCACTGCGGGCCATGGCCAGGCATTGCCGCAAGTCGTCGCGCCATCCCGGACGACCCAGACACCAACGGCCAACCGCCCGCGTGGTTAAGGCGAACGCTAGCGGAGACCCGAAAATGATGTTGCCTGTAGACGGATCACCCTCGGCCAGGTCGATGACCCTCTGTGACCACCGCAGCGCGTCACACCACTCGGCGCTTAAAACCTTGGCCAAGACCACCGGTAGGGACAACCCCACGGTCAAGGTCGGGTCGCCGAGCGACTCGATGAGGGTCATCGCCTCGGATGCCAGCTGCGATGCCTGGCGCATCCGGTCTTGAAACGTGTGATCCATGACCAGCCCCGCCATGGCGATGGCCAGTGACGCCTTGTCCCCGGCGATGGTGCACAACTGCCGCAACTCGTCAAAGCGGGCACCGGCGACGCCGACATGGATTCGATAGGCGATCCCGCAGAGCATGGTTCGCGGGGCGATGCGCATGGCTGTCCGGTTGGGGTCGTCAGCAGGGAGGGCGTCGGCGATCTGTTGGGCGCGCTCCCAACTCAGTCGCGCCGCAGTGATGTCACGGTTGGTCGCCCAAGTGGCTGCGCGCATGTGCCAGCCAAACGCGGAATGAAGGTCGCCCGCGGCCTCGAGGTGTTCGGCAATCAGCGACGCGTTCTCCTCAGCCATTGCGGGTTCGCGTGATTCGATGGCGGCCGCCACCTTTCGGTGCAGTCCGACGCGATCCGATTTCAGCTGTGATTCATAGCTCACGGTCCGGATCAGCGGGTGATGGAACACATAGGCAGGGTTTGCGGTGAAGGTCACCTGATCGATGAACTGGCCCCCCACCAAGTCGGTAAGGACCGGCTCAATGCCCGAGGTTTCCAAAAGGTCCCGGCTGAACCGCGAGCCAATGACTGCCCCTGCGCACAAGGTGCGCTTAGCCCCAGGGCTGAGGCGGTCGATGCGCGCGGCGATGGTCGCCTGCACAGTCGCGGGCATACTGACATCGGCCACATCGGCGGTCGAGACATAGCAGCTGCCGGTGCCGAGCAGAACACCGCGCTCGACCAAATCCCGCACCATTTCCTCAGCGAAAAACGGATTCCCCGCGGCCCGCTCGGCGATCATGGTGGCCAACTCCGTTGTCGAGGGGTCTGGGCCGAGCAGATCGGTCACCAACGCGGTGGTCTCGGTATTGCTCAGCGGCGCAAGGGCGATGCTCTGGGCACCGCTCACCCGGCTCAAAGAGCCGGAGTATTCGGGGCGGTAGGTGACCAGCACGAGCGAGGGCGTCTGCGGGATCACCGTGACGAAGTCGGCCAGCATCGACTCGCTGACCTCATCGAGCCAATGGGCGTCCTCGACGACGTAGACCCCAGGCTTTTCGCGGGCCAACGAGAGGCCGTTCACGAGCGCGGTCAACCGCCGCCGACGGGCATCCGGATCGATCTCGGGCAGTTCGGCATCGGGATCGGTGATCCCCAGCAGGTCCCCCAAAAGCAACAAGTCTTCGGAGTCGGCGTCGGGATACTGAACCCGTATCCGTGCTCGGGCGGCATCCGGGTCGAGACCCTTAGTGTCGGTGACCGCGCGCAGCAGCCGCGCCACGACGTGGAAGGGAACGTCGCTTGTGTGTGATTCGCAGAAGGCGGTGAATACCTCGACACCCCGGGTGGCCGCCATCGCAGAGACTTCACGCACCAGACGGCTCTTGCCAATGCCGGGTGGGCCCACAATCGTGACCACCGCGCCGTGGCCCGCGATGGCGCGCTCCAACAGGGCTTCGACGGCGGACATCTCCCACCGCCGACCGACCAGATTCGACTCAACACGTCCGGTGGCGCGATGCCCGTCGCGCATGCTCAGCAGCCGACGGGCGGGTATTGGCGCGTCGGCACCCTTGATCTGAACCAGCTCAGGTTCGCCGAAAGTCGCCGCGCCCTCGACCAGCCGCGCTGTGGATTCGCTGAGCATCACCGCGCCCGGCGCTGCCACCGATTCCACCCGCTGCGCCATCCCCACGTGCTCACCGATGGCTGTGTAGCCCAATGCACCCGAGCCAATTTCCCCGGCGATCACCTGACCGGAGTTGAGTCCCACGCGCAAATGGAGGTCCACTTGATCGCGGTCTCTAACGTCCGCGGCCAGCCGGGCGGTCTGTTCCTGGATGCCCAGCGCAGCAAAACAAGCTCGGATCGCGTGGTCCTCCAACGCCACCGGCGCGCCAAACACCGCCATGACCCCGTCGCCGGTGAATTTGTCGACTGTGCCGCCATACCGCTGGACCACAAGTGTGCAGCGGTCAGCGAGTTCAGCCATGATCTCGCGCAGACGCTCCGCGCCCAGCACCGCCGCGATGTCCATCGAGTGGACTACGTCGGCGAAGAGCACCGTGACCTGCTTGTACTCCGCATGGGTGTCGCGCCCCGTGACGGGCGCACCACAGCCGTCGCAGAATCGCGCGCCCTCGCGCGGCTCGGTGCCACACGTGCGGCACGCGGTCGCTGCGGTCATCCGACCCTCCGCCGGTTCCGCCCCCCGGTTTCCCGACTCACCAGCATAGGGCGCTAAACGATTCCCAGAAGAGGTTTCATTAGCTCGTCACCAGCGGCGCGTCTCCGCAGATGAAGGGGACGTATCGCTGGTGGCCGCCGCCTCGGCGAGCGGGACGTGGAACGACAGTCGGGTGATCGCGTGAGGAGAAGTGTTATGCCGCGAGCCCCGCGGCCCAGGCATGAACATCTACATCGCTACCGACGATTTGTGTCTTGATCGTCATGGAAGGCGTGTAGAGCGTGCCCACCCAACGCCCCCTCTCAAAGTCCACCCGCAGCACCGAACCGTCGGAGAACCTGTATGGCCGTGACAGTCTGATTTGGCCCCAGGAGGACGGCTTGATTTGGCCCCGCCTGGATGGCGGCGGGGCGTTGTTGTGACGGTCTGATTTGGCCCCACTTCGGTGACACGCCGTGTTGGTTATG